>CAYZEH010000001.1:0-28837 GCA_964477135.1 uncultured Pirellulales bacterium
TTCCGAAAGGAGAAATGATGGCTAAGAAAAAAGCTAAGAAAAAAGTAGCAAAGAAAAAAGTAGCTAAGAAAAAGAAAAAAGCTACTAAGAAGAAAAAAGCTACCAAGAAGAAAAAAGTAGTAAAGAAGAAAAAAGTAGCTAAGAAAAAGAAAAAAGTAGTAAAGAAGAAAAAAGTAGCTAAGAAAAGAAAAAAAGCTACTAAGAAAAGAAGATAATGCGTAACTTATAGCTGATTCGTATCGGCAAGTTGTGCGAAAGCGGAAGGTTTACTTTTAAAAGCAGACCTTTCGCTTTTTTTATTGTTTATACCCTTCAGGGTAAGAAATGTCCGCGAATAAATCCGTAACTTGTTATTTTTAAGTTATTTACCCGCGGATAAACGGTAAAATTCAATTGGGATCAGTTTAAAAGGGCTTTATAAACAAAACTTGCAAATAATTCAGAAATGCTTATATTGCTGGCTTGTGTGAATTTTAAAATCCTGGTTTTTGCGTTCAAAGAAGGTTTGATATGGATTCTTTCAATTACAGAAATGGCAGACTTTTCGCAGAGGCAGTAGATGTTGAGATAATTGCTGATGAGGTTGGCAGTCCTGTATACATTTATAGCAAAGCTACTTTTAAAGACCATCTGGTAAAAATACAGAAGGCTTATTCCAAGATAGATACGATGGTGTGTTATTCTGTGAAAGCCTGCGGCAATATTAATATACTCAAGTTCCTGGCCCAGGCTGGCAGCGGTTTTGATGTTGTCAGCGGCGGGGAGTTGTACCGTGTTCAGCAGGCAGGCGGTGATATGTCGAAAGTCGTTTATGCAGGTGTTGGTAAAACGGACAAGGAGATCGTTGAAGCACTTAACGCTGGGATAGGTTATTTTAATATCGAATCTGAATCTGAGCTTGGAAATCTTATAAAACTTGCGAAGGAAAATAATAAATCCACCAAAGTTGCTTTGCGTATTAATCCCGATATTGACTATAAGAGCCATGCATATATTACTACCGGTAAGAAAGAAAACAAGTTTGGTGTGGATATCGAACGTGCGTTGGGAGTTTTTGATAAATATGGCGGCAATGAGTTTGTGAAACTTTGTGCGATTCATGTTCATCTTGGTTCCGGCGGTAAGACAATTGACCCTTATGTTATAGCAGTTGAAAAGATATTGCCTGTGATAGATGAATTGCGTAATCGCGGTCATGCAATCGAGATGCTTGATCTTGGCGGCGGGTATGGCGCGGATTATGAATCTGATAGTGTTCCTTCGGCAGTTGATTATGCAGCAGGTATTGTGCCTCTTTTGAAAGGTAAGAATCTTAAACTTATTCTTGAGCCTGGCAAAAGTATAGCAGCAAATGCGGGGGTACTATTAAGTCGGGTTCTTTACAGCAAGCAGAGCGGTGAAAAGAAATTTGCAATTGTTGATGCGGGTATGAATGATCTGATTCGCCCCGCATTGTATGGGGCATTTCATTTTATCTGGCCTACGGCTGTTGAAACGGATATGGTTCCGCCTAAGCGGACTAAAGATTTGGAATTACAGGGCTGTGAGGTGGTAGATGTTGTTGGACCTATATGTGAAAGTGGGGATTTTCTTGCGAAAAACAGGTCATTGCCGGTTTTGAAGCGTGGTGATCTTGTTGCTGTGTTTGCGGCTGGTGCTTATGGTTTTACGATGAGCAGTAATTATAATGCACGGGGAAGGGTAGCGGAGGTTCTTGTTGACGGAGACAAGTTTACTGTGATAAGAAAGCGTGAGAGCTATGAAGATCAGCTTGCGTTGGAAAGATAAAGTTTGCTGGGCGATTATGTTTTATTTTCTCAGGTAGTTTATTTCAGGCGGCAGCGCGATGTTATTTCCGAAGTTGTCTTCGCCATAGCCTGATTCGCTAAGCAGCTTAATGTCTTCAAGCACACGTTTATCGCCGACGAATTTTACGGTCAAATCAGTTTGTATATCTATCTTGCCTATCGCCTGGAGTCTTGCTATTTCCTCAGTAACGAGATTCAAAACGCTGCAGGTTTCTGTGCTCTTCGATGAAAGCTCATCGGGAAGGTTTAATGGCTGTTCATAGATCATTATTTTACCGGCCTTGGCGAGATTCAGGATGGTGTCATAGACAATTGATTTTATATCTTTTTCTTCATCCTTCTTTATTACATCCAGCCCTATAATTTCACAAGCTAAGGTTTTACGCTTATTGGCATTGATTTTTTCATTTATTCTGAAAATATCCAAAGGCAGTGCGGCATTGTAAGATTCTCCGCCGAGCTTGATATCGACTTTACTGCCATAGTGAAGGACGATTTTTGCAACCAGTGTGGAAGGGCGTACATGAAATCCCCTGTAGCGAGGTACTTCAACATCTATCTCACCCATCTCAGCGTATTTCTGGAGCATCTGTTGACACATCTTCTGTGCACTGCTCAGATAGCTGCTTGTATAATTCAAGCAGTATTCTATAAGCATTTTTATAAGTTCAGCGGGATTAACTAAAAGGCTTTGGCAAGCTTTAGTATTGATAGTCTGTTTGTACACGTGTCTCTCGTAATAATGAGCGAACATGGTTGCAATTATCAGGAGATGAAGAACTACGCTGATATGGCCTCTGAGTGTCGGCAGATTTTCATCCATATCCTCAACTTCGGTCTCAGAGACATAAGTATCATATAGTGATTGCAAGTTATGGAATCTTAGCTCAAGCTGCCTGAGGTTTTCTTCGCTGATAGTATCGGATACATGATCGCCGGCCTCTTCGATCTTAGTTTGACCATAAGTACTGACAAGCTCACTTTCATCTGCCAGGTTCAAAAAAGCTGTTGCCAGAAGTATTACTGTTTCACTTACTGTTTCGATTTTTCTTGTATCCAGGTCTCTTAGCAGTCTTCCCGGCGGCAGGTCTTCTTCAAAGATGTTTTTATCTACTCTTTCAGTTGGGAAATCAAGTTCCATATCTGCGGCAAGATTAATCATTTGTATTGCTGTCTGCTGTAAAACTGAACCTGAAAATTCCAGAGCAAGATCGGTATCTCCGAGAAAATCTTTTTTTGTTTCTAAAAGTTTATAAGCAGGCAAAGAATGCTTAACATGCAGCAGTTCATAACTGATGTTGGAAAATTGTTTTATTGTCGCGGTCAGCAATCTGAAAGGCTGCCACTTTTTGTTGTTTCTTGCGCCATAAGTGTCCAGCAGTTCCTCCATCTGCAAAGACTTACTCATCAGCTCACCAAGAAGTGGTCTGGTTAAAATTTCTTTAAAAGACTTATGCTGAACGAGATAATTAGCCATCTGAAGCAATGAAACTGATCGTTTCGAGATCACTTTTTTAAATTGTCCGTCTGATATTGTAATTGTCTCGGCTGTCATCAAATCAACCATGTTAAACTTCTCATATTACCACTATGATTATAACAAATTTAAGGCCCTAAAAAAAAGCCGATTATAAACCTATCGCTTAATGCATCGACTATAATGCCGCTTGAGTTTAGATTTTATATGTATTAGTCCTATAAAACCCCCGCAAAAAACTTACAACAGAATTTTAATATTCCTTTTATCTGAAATGAGAGATTGGTATTCAGGTAAGAGCAAATCAGCTCCTTATTTTTTGCCTTTTCGCTTTCGTGAAAGCACAAAAACAATAACTGCTGTAATAAGTACTATTACAAGTACTTCGCCTTGGCTTAATAATACTGCCAGCATAATATTTTCTCCATTTACTATCAATACCTAGAAAACCAGTATGAATCAAGGTTATCTTGCCGATATATTTTTGTCAAGCTAAGTTATTTTTTGGCGGGTTTTTTTCTTTCAGCACGCTTTCTATCGTTCTCATCCAAAAGCTTTTTACGTATTCTGACTGATTCAGGGCAAATCTCAACGAGTTCGTCTTCCTGTATGTATTCCAATGCAGCTTCAAGGCTTAGTATCCTTGGCGGTCTGATCCTTGCGGATTCGTCATGGTTTGAAGTTCTCATATTTGTGAGCTGTTTTGGTCTGACGGCATTTACAGGTATGTCTTTATCTTTGCAGTGCTCTCCTACGATCTGCCCGGCGTAGACATTGTCTCCTGGTTTTACGAAGAAAAAACCTCTGTCATAGAGATTGTCCAAAGAATAGCCTGTAACAATTCCCGTATTGGTTGCAATCATAACGCCTGCTTGTCTTTGTGGTATTGCACCACGGACTGGTTCGTATCTTTCAAAGCTATGGTGCATGACAGCTCTGCCCCGAGTTGCGGTGAGCAGCCTCGCATTTAGACCAAAAAGTCCTCTTGATGGAATCATAAATTCCATGTGAATAAAATTATCAGCGCCTGCTTTGACGTCCATTTTTATTATTTCACTTCTGCGGTTGCCGAGGAGGCTCATAACAGAGCTTTGGCAATCATCAGGACATTCAATTACCAGCAGTTCTATAGGCTCATGTCTTTTGCCATCTACGTCTTTGAAAATAACTTCAGGTTTGCCGACACAAACTTCGTACCCTTCACGCCTCATATTTTCCAGCAAAATACCAAGATGCATCAGTCCTCTGCCGGAAACCTTATATTCATCAGCAGTTTCTCCTGGTTCGACTCTCAGAGCTACATTTGTTTGCAGTTCTTTTTCAAGTCTTTGCTTTATCTGAAGTCCTGCTACTAATTTTCCGTCCTGTCCGGAAAATGGCCCGTCATTTATTCTGAAAGTCATTGTCATTGTCGGCTCATCGATAGAAACTATTGGCAGGGCGTTCGGCTCATCCGGGCAAGCTATAGTGTCTCCAATATCAACAGGGTTAAGCCCTGCAACAGCGCAAATATCGCCGGCTTTCATTATAGATGCTTTTTTCTTTCCGAGGCCGTCAAACTGGTATATCTGAACGATTTTCTGCTGAGTGTGTTTGCCCTGACGGTTTATTACAGTTACTTTCTGAGCTTCGGTTATTTCACCAGCGAAAATCTTACCTATTGCGATTTTGCCTACATAATCTGAATATTCAAGGGTAGTCACAAGCATTTGCAGCGGTACATCTATATTTACTTTTGGTGATGGTATATGATCGATTATAGCATCGAATATTGGCTGCATATTGTTATTTTTTTGTGTAAGCTTGTTTGTAGCCCATCCTTCTTTTGCTGAGGCAAAAACAATGGGAAAATCCAAAGCGTCATCATCGGCTCCAAGCTGGACCAACAGATCAAAAACATCGTCAACGACATTTTCACAGTTTCCTTCTACTCTGTCGGCTTTGTTTATGACGAGAATTGGTTTAAGTCCGTTTTCCAGTGCTTTATTGAGGACAAAACGTGTTTGCGGCATGGGGCCTTCAAAAGCATCGACAACCAGCAGTACGCCGTCAGCCATTTTTAGAACACGTTCTACTTCGCCTCCGAAGTCTGCGTGACCAGGGGTATCTATCATATTTATCTTATATTCTTCGCTTCGATGGTTAGTATAATGAATTGCGCAGTTTTTGCTCAGTATAGTAATTCCCCGTTCTCTCTCAAGCGGGTTAGAATCCATTATGAGGTTATGCTGGCCACCAGCAAGTTTGTCGAGGTCTTCATTTCTGAACATTCCTGACTGGTATAACAATTGGTCAACCAGCGTTGTTTTGCCGTGGTCAACATGTGCGATTATCGCTACGTTTCGTATATAGTCTCTGTACATTAATATTCTCTTAATGAAACATGATTTTCGGTAAAAAAGAATCGATTATTCTATCTGATAATCGCAGAGAGTCAATATAAAAACCAATCCTTTAACAAGCGTATATTTGCTTGAAAGAGTATTTGTGGCGTGAAAAAGGGCAGCCTGATGTAAAATATGCACACTCTTGGTTAAAAAGTGTGCATATATATTTTTTGAAATTATTAGTTTTAGTTTACGGATGTAAGCTTTTGAGCTTAGGTGTTTTGTAACTGTTGCTGTTTTTGTAATTCCTGAAAACTTTGAGGTTCAGCAACTTTTCTGTAGCCTAAAGCTTTAATGAGTTCTAAAACTTCAGTCCATGTCGGAAAGGGTCTGGAGTTTTCTTTCTTGTATTCTTCGATAGCCATCAAAAATTCAAACTGTTCATCAGACATGTTGCCTTCTTCAGCGGATTTTCGTTCATCGCTTCTGCGTTTGCCTGGGCCTCGTTTGCGATTGAGACCAAGGCGTCTGTCGACTACGCTGTCTCTTCGATCATCACCATTACGTTTTTCTTCTGACTTACTCATTTTTTCATGCCCCAAATCAAATTACAGGAAATACAATAATCATTATTTCCTGTTAGAAGTCTTCATCGAAAAACTCGATGCCCAAATTCTCGTCATCGTCGTCCATAGCAAATTCATAAAAATCATCATAAGCGTTTTGAGATTCGATTATTACATGAGCTTCATCAAGATATTCATCAGGAACCATCAGGATGAGACTTTTAGAACTTTCAATATTTTCTGTGTTTTCATGTATCTCAACAGGGATATCATCGTTTTTGAGCAATGCTTCATACTCCCTTGCCTGTTCCATATCTTCGGCAAAAGTCACAATCACAAAATTGCCCGTTTGGGGCTTTATTTTACTTTTGGAAGACTTCTTTTCCATAGTCTTAGCCTCCGTAAATAAAGAGTCTGTGCCATACCATTCACGCTCGTACAAAAACTACTTTCGACAAAATAAACCCCTTCAATAATCTAATTATCAGAAAATTTGTGCGAATATTTTTTGCAAAAATCGTTATCGGAGCTTACTTTTTAAAAGACATTTTTGAGTTATATGGCCTACGCCTGCAAAAAAATAGTGTTTTAGTGAATTTTTTTGTTGCAAAAGGGTTGTATAGTATGTAATTAGAGGTCTGTTAGAAGCACTTGTCCTACGGATATGGGCAAGGCATTATATTTTACTTCTTTATTTAGCATGGAGGATTATTGTAATGGCAAAGAAGAAAAAAGAGTCATTGATTGTTGCAAGCAAAGTTAAAGCTTATATCAAGAGCAAAAAGATGATGACATCATCGGAAGCTCTCGGAGCTATTAGCGATGCCGTTTATGACATGCTTGACAAGGCTGCTGCTCGTACAAAAGCCAATCGTCGCAGCACTGTCAAAGCTCAGGATCTGTAAGCAATATACTGTCAACTGTTTTAGGTTGATAATATAATGTTTGTGGGTTTGTGATTAGAGCAGACCGCCCGTTATGTGCGAGGCGGTCTGTTTTTTTTGATTTACAAACAATTGTTTAATGTCAGTATACCGCTTATCGGGGGTGATTGTAGGCTGTATTTGTTTGTTTTTGGATTAATTTGCTTGTCAAACCGCCAATAAAATCCAGCTTTATGATATTAAAATTCCGTTTTTTTTTAAAAAACTTTGGATTTTTCCCCCAAAAAAGCCGATTCATATGTAAATGGGTTATTTGAAGAATTAATAGACAGCCCTTTTTAATTTTTGGCAGACAAGGTTTTGACTGTAAACAGATGAGGTTTTGGCTGTAATGAGATTAGGTTAAGGTAGTTTGCTTTATATTTTTTCTGCTATTGTTTGTTTTTTAAAGGACTAAAAGGAAATTGAGTGCCCTTTTTTTAAAAAATTTTAGTGCCCTCGAAAAGGAAGGGCTAATATGAAAGTTCTGATGCTGGGGTGGGAGTTTCCCCCTTTCATTAGCGGCGGCCTTGGAACAGCCTGTTACGGGCTTACTCGCGCTATGGACAGACTGGGGATAAAAGTCACCTTTGTTTTGCCCAAAATGGTAAACGAAAAATATGCTTCACATGTTAAATTATTGGGCCCTCAAACGAGGATTGGTACAAGAGAAACTTCTTCTTACAAGTTTGATGAGTTTAAAAATGTTATTTTTAAGAGTATTTCTTCAAAACTTAAGCCCTACGATACTCCAGAGGTTTATCAACGCAGAATTGAAGAGGCGTTAAAACAAAAGCATGAAATTAGTGGTTTTGAAACCACTATTACCGGTGGGGAAATGGATAACCGGGATTATGGTGGTGATATGTATACCGAGGTTCAGCGTTATGCCGCGATAGTTGCAGAGTTGGCGATGACCGAGGATTTTGATATTATTCATGCTCATGACTGGATGACTTATACCGCAGGTATTACTGTTTCATTGCTGACAGGCAAACCTCTGGTTGTTCATGTACATTCGACTGAATTTGACCGGAGCGGCGAACATGTCAACCAGGTGATCTATGATATTGAACGCAGAGGCATGCACTTTGCGGATAAGGTGATAACTGTTAGCCATCTTACCAGGAATATTGTTATCTCAAGATATTCCGTGCCGGGTGAGAAGGTTGAAGTTGTTCACAATGGCGTCGACCGGGAAAACAGAACCAGTTGGGCTTTAGCCGGCAGCGGCATCGAAAAAGACGAAAAGATCGTTCTTTTCTTAGGTCGTATAACAATGCAAAAAGGCCCGGAATATTTCCTTCACGCGGCCAAAAGGGTCATTGAGATAATGGACAATGTGAAATTTGTGATGGTCGGCTCTGGTGATATGATGCATCGGGCAATTGAATTGGCGGCTGAGCTTGGCATAGGTCAAAAAGTTCTTTTCACCGGATTTCTCAGAGGTGATGATGTTAAAAAGATATATGAAATGGCGGATCTGTACGTGATGCCATCCGTTTCGGAACCTTTTGGGATAGCGCCTTTGGAGGCTCTTGGGCATGATGTTCCTGTTATTATAAGTAAGCAAAGTGGTGTTTCTGAAGTTTTGACACATGCGCTGAAAGTTGATTTCTGGGATGTAGAGGAAATAGCCAATAAAGTTGTAGCTGTTTTGAAATACTCGCCTTTGCGGATGACTTTACGTAATTATGGCAATTTTGAGGTTCGCAAGCTCAGGTGGAAAGAGTCTGCCCTTAAATGTCAGAAAATATATAATCAACTGGTCTTTGCAACTGTTTAAAGAGAATTGATTTATAGAGAAAAACTATACCCTTCAGGGTAAGAAATGTCCGCGAATAAATCCGTAACTTGTTATTTTTAAGTTATTTACCCGCGGATAAACGGTAAAATTCAATTGGGATCAGTATACTATGGCTTCTATATGTTTTTATTTTCAAGTGCATCAGCCTGAAAGGCTCAGACACTATACTGTGTTTGAAAAAAGCGACGAGTACTTTGATGATCAAAAAAATGCAGCTATTTGTAAGAAAGTTGCAAATAAATGTTATCTTCCCACCAACCGACTCATACTGGATACAATTCGCAGGTTCGATGGTCAGTTCAAAGTTGCATACAGTATAACCGGTACCCTTCTTGAACAACTTGAAAGATTTGCCCCTGAAGTTATGAGCACGTTCCATGCGCTGGCGCAGACCGGTTGTGTTGAGTTTCTCGGAGAAACATATTATCACAGCCTGAGCTTTCTCTATTCAAGGCAGGAATTTCTCGATCAGGTAAATAAACACAGCAAGATTATAGAATCGCTTTTTGGACAGAAGCCAAAGATTTTTAGAAATACGGAACTTATCTATAATAATGACCTGGCTCAATTTATCGAGTCTATGGGCAGGTTTAATGCAATTATAACCGAAGGTGCCGACCATATCCTCGGCTACAGAAATCCGAATTTCGTTTATCGTCCCCAGGGCTGTGAAAAACTTAAATTATTGCTTAAGAATTATAAATTAAGCGATGACATAGCTTTTAGATTTTCAAATCGTGATTGGTCGGAATGGCCTTTGACAGCTGAAAAATACTCGGATTGGGTAAATAAGATAAATGGCAACGGCAACATTATAAATCTCTTTATGGATTACGAGACATTCGGTGAACATCAGTGGCAGGATACCGGAATTTTTGAGTTTATGAGGTATCTGCCCGATTACATTCTCAGACATCCGGACAATAATTTTAAAACCCCAAGTGAAGTTATCGAAAGTTATGAAGTTTCTGATACTGTCGATGTTCCTCATTTGATTAGCTGGGCTGATATGGAAAGGGACCTTTCAGCGTGGCTGGGTAATCCGATGCAGTCAAATGCGATACATGAACTTTACAGGATGGAGCCGAGCATAAAGAAGATCGGTGATAAGAAAATTATCAATGATTGGCGTAAATTGCAGACTTCTGACCATTTCTACTATATGTGTACCAAGTATTTTTCCGATGGTGATGTGCACAAATATTTTAATCCTTATGACTCTCCTTATGATTCATATATCAATTTCATGAATGTTCTTGATAATTTGCAGAACAGATGTAAAAAGAAAATAACTGAGGGTCAATTGTGCGAACAGTCATAAAGTATTGTTTTATGTTGGATCTGCATATGGGGATGTTCATTCTATTGTAAGTTTTAGTTACATGTCTTATCGGAGAAATTGAGAGTGTTGACTTTGCAAAAAAACAACAGTCTTTCAGAAATATCACTTTCTTTGGAATCGCTTTCTATTGACCAGATGTTGTCAAAAGAATGGCTGATTACAAACAATGCAGGCGGTTATGCGTCTTCTTCTGTTGTTGGCTGTAATACCAGAAGATATCACGGTTTGCTTATAGGTTCGCTAAATCCTCCCGTCGACAGGGTAATGTCATTAGCATGTTGTCTTGAGATGATAGTTGCGGATTCCCAGGTTTACAACCTTTCAACATTTGAATTCAATGACAGGTTTGCACCAGAGAATTTTAATTATATTAAAGCCTTCAGAAAAAACGCCGGTGTTCATTTCGACTATGAGGTGCCAAAAGCACATTTAACAAAGTCTGTTTATATTCTCGGCGAAACAAATACCGCTGCCATAGTATACGATTTTAAAAAAGTCTTTGAACCTGTTGATTTTGTTTTCAGACCTTTCGTGGGCTTAAGAGATTTTCATTCGCTTCAAAAATCTTATGCTCAGCTGAAAACTGTTGACTTCAAACAGGGGCTTTTAATTCGTCACGATGTTCCGGATAGTTGTGAACTGTTTCTAAACTGCCCCGATGCGAAATTTGAATATGACCCGCAGTGGTGGTTTAATTTTATTTATCGTCATGACAAACAGCGAGGTCAGGATTGCAAAGAAGATTTAACTTCTGCCGGTTTCTACCGCTCATCGGTGGATTCGCCTCGCAGAATTGTTCTTTGGGCGACTTTGGCGAATAGATCTGAAATTTCAGAAGAAAAAATTAACCTTCAATTTGATATTGATAGCGTTCGTCGTGATATTACTAAAAGACAAAAATCTCTGATTTCAAAAGCGAAAGCAAAAAGTAAGACCCTTGCCAAGCTAACCTTAGCTGCTGATCAGCTGGTTGTTCATTGCCCATCTAAAAAGGATTGCAGAACGACTATCCTTGCGGGCTATCCATGGTTTGCAGACTGGGGCAGAGATACTTTTATTTCTTTGCCGGGAGTCTTACTCGAAACGGGCAGATTTGAAGAAGCAAAGTCTGTTCTTATTGATTTTGCCGGTTCTTGTGATAAGGGAATGATTCCGAATAAATTCGATGACCGAAGTGACACCGCGTATTTTAACAGCATAGATGCCTCTCTGTGGTTTATCAATGCGTCTTTCAGATATCTCCAATGCAGCAGCGATGAAAAAACTTTCAGTCGTCAGTTGCTGCCGGTGATTCGTACTATTGTTGACAGCTATCAGAAGGGCACAAGGTTTAATACTCACGCTGATGATGATGGATTGATAACCGCCGGTGATGCCAATACACAGCTAACCTGGATGGATGCCAAATTTGATAATGTTGTTTTCACACCGAGATACGGCAAAGCCGTCGAAATAAACGCACTGTGGTATAATGCTCTTTGCTGTCTTGCTCAGTTCTATGCTGAAAGAGATGTTGAAACCGCAAAATACTATCACGAATTGGCTGATATTGTTAAGCTCAACTTCAATCAAAAATTCTGGAATGCTGATCTTGCCTGTCTCAACGACTGCATTCTTGGTGATGGTACTGTGGATTCCTCTATCAGACCGAACCAGATTTACGCGGTTTCGCTACCGTTTTCACCTCTGTCTCTAAACCGACAGCGTCAAATAGTACAAACCGTTCAGGATCGTCTGCTGACACCTTTTGGTTTGCGAACTCTTGACCCGGCTGACAGCCGATATATAGGAATTTATACCGGCCCGCAGGAAAAAAGAGACCAGGCATATCATCAGGGGACAGTTTGGCCATATTTAATTGGCGCTTTCATAGAAGCATATTTGAAAGTAAATGATTTTTCCAAGCAAAGCAAAGCTGCCGCTGCTGAGTTTATTAAACCTCTGCTGGAAAACCTTAGCAGTGAAGGTTGTCTTGGAAGTATTGCAGAGATTTATGACGGTGACAAACCCCAGAGACCTAAAGGCTGCTTCGCACAGGCATGGAGTGTTGCCGAGCTTATCAGGGCGTACAAGCTTATTAATAGCCGATAGTTTTTAAGCCCCTGCGATTGCTTCTTTTATCTTTGTGATAAATCCTCTGATATCCGAGAGCATTTTTTCCTTGTTTTCAAGGTTGGCCTCTATCAGTTTTATCAAAGCTGATCCGACAATCACACCGTCGGCGCCTGCTTTGACAACGTCTGCTGCGTGCTGGCCTTTGCTTATCCCAAATCCCACACATATCGGTACGTCTGTCATGGTTTTCAATTTGGCAACTAAAGGCCTGACTTTGTCAGAAAGTTTTTCTCTGCCTCCGGTTACGCCTAAAAGTGAGACGGTATATACAAATCCGCTGATCTTTTCAGTGATTTTAGCGATTCGCTGGTCACTGCAATTAGGTGTTACCATAAAGACTGTATCAAGCCCCGCTGCTTTTGCCGAGCCTTGAATTTCTTCAGCATCGTCAACATTTAAATCAGCGACCAGCAAGCTGTTGACGCCGGCCTGGTAAAAATCTTTGCAGAATTTTTCTATGCCGTATTGATACACCAGGTTATAGTACATTAAAAGCCCGATCGGAATATCCTTATAGTTTTTGACCCGCCTGATAAACTCAATTGCTTTGGCCATGCTCATCCCGTTTCTTAGTGACCGGATATCGGCTTTTTGGATCGTAGGGCCATCTGCTATCGGGTCCGAAAAAGGTATTCCAAGTTCAAGTATGTCAGCACCGGCATCTATCGCGGTTTTGACAATCTCAAAGCTTGTTTCCATATCCGGGTCGCCGATCACAAAAAATGGTATCAGCGCTGCTTTGTCTGTTTCGCAAAAAACTTCTTTGTATGTTTTCATCTATGTTATCCTTATTTCACAGGTCTGAATTTTTCAACTATTGACACGTCTTTGTCACCTCTGCCGGAAAGATTTAATACAACCGTTGTCTCAGGGGCGAGCTTGCCCTTCAAACTTATCAGATACGCCAAAGCATGTGAGCTTTCCAAAGCGGGTATTATTCCTTCCTTCTGTGTCAGTATCTCAAAAGCGTCCAGCACTTCTTTATCCTCTGCTGCGACATACTCTGCTCTTTTTAAATCTTTCAGCAAACAATGTTCAGGCCCGACCGAAGGGTAGTCAAGCCCTGCGCTTATAGATTCGGTGTCATAAACCTGCCCGTCTTTGTCCTGCAAAAGGTAAGCTTTCGAGCCGTGGAGAATACCAATTTTTCCCGCTACCAACGAGGCGGCATGTTTGCCGCTTGCTACGCTTTTTCCACCAGCTTCGACACCGACTAACTTTACATCCTTATCATCAATGAAGGCGGAAAAAATGCCGATAGCATTGCTGCCTCCGCCGACACATGCAACAACCATATCGGGCAGTTTTCCGAGTTTATCGAGACACTGTTTCCTGGCCTCAGTGCCGATACAAGTTTGGAAATGCCTGACTATCGTAGGGTATGGGTGCGGACCGGCAGCGGTACCGAATAAATAAAATGTATCTTCGACATTCGCCGTCCAGTAGCGCATTGCATCATTGATAGCATCTTTCAAAGTTCCTGTTGCGCCTTGGACGTCTATAACCTTGGCTCCGCAAAGTCTCATTTTATGGACGTTGACGCTTTGTCTTTCGATATCGGTAACACCCATGAAGATTTTTGTCTCCATGCCGAACAATGCGCCTATCATTGCGGTTGCCAATCCATGCTGACCGGCGCCGGTTTCAGCGATGAGTTTTGTTTTGCCCATATACTTTGCTAATAGACCCTGTCCAAGTGCATTGTTAACTTTGTGTGCACCGCCGTGCAAAAGGTCCTCGCGTTTGAGGTAAACTTTAAAACCAACATATTCGCTGAATCTTTTTGCAAAGTATAAAGGCGTTTCTCTGCCTGCGTAATCTTTATAAAGAATCTCAAGCTCAGCAACGAAGCCTTCGTCTTTATAATAACGGTAAAAACCTTCCTCAAGCTCTTCCAGCACGCCGTTTAAAACTTCCGGCACGTAAAATCCACCAAATTGTCCATATCTGCCTTTATATTTCATACAAACCTGCCTTATCCTCTTAAATGTTTAATATTATCAAAAAGTTTCTGCATCTTCTTATAGTCTTTTTTCCCAGGTTCAGATTCTATTCCGCTGCATATATCTATTCCGTAAACCCCGAGGTTCACAGCCTCAACTGCATTATCACAGGTGATACCTCCAGCCAAAAATACTCGTTTCTGGATGTTACCAACTATATTCCAGTCAAAGGCAATCCCTGTTCCGCCATATTTTTCAGGTGAAAAAGCGTCCAGCAGTATCGCGTTAGTAAAATATTCTTTTGCCTTGTCAATGTCACTGGTATCTTTAACCCTGATCGCCTTCATCGTCTTAACATTAAGCTGGGCAACACGATTGCAGAATTCGCTTGTTTCATCTCCATGCATTTGAACCCAGTTCAAGCTGCACTTTTCAGTTATATTGCGTACCTCATCAAAACTGCTGTTGACAAATACTCCGACAATGTCAATAAAGCCTGCAAGTTTGTTAATGACCCCTGCTGCCTTGTCGGGTTCAATATACCTTGAGCTTTTCTTGTAAAAGTTAAACCCCAGCATCTCAGCTCCCATATCGACAGCTGTCTGGGCATCTTCAAGGTTGGTTATTCCACATATTTTAACTTTAACGATCAGCATTACGGTTTCTCAAAAAAAATCTTTGTTCTAAAGTCTTTCTCAATTCTCCTATTCTAAACTTAATTGTTTGATATTTCTATCAATTTTTTCAGACAATCAGCCGCTGCACCGTCGGCTATAGATGCTTTTGCTTTGGTTATCCCCTCATTGAAGTCTTTCGCCAGTCCAACTGTTACTATTGCTGCTGCTGCGTTCAAAACAACAATGTCTTTTTTGCACCCGTTTTCTTTACCGTTGATAATATTTCTGATTATCTCAGTGTTTGTCTCGATGTCGCCGCCTTTAAGCTGCTCGCTATCAGCAGTTTCTATTCCGAAATCAGCTGGAGAAATCTGGGTTTTAGTTATAGCTCCACCTTTGATCATATAAATTTTAGTCTCTGCCATTGTGCTTATCTCATCGAGTCCGCTGCTATGAACGACCATTGCGTTTTCAGTCCCTAAAAGAACAAGCGCCTTGGCGATTCTCTCCATCAAACCTTCATCAGGCACACCCATAACCTGTGCTTTTACGTCAGCGGGGTTTGCTAAAGGGCCAAGTATGTTAAACGCTGTTCTGAAATCAAGACTCTTTCTTATAGGCTGAACGAATTTCATAGCAGGGTGGAACATCGGAGCGAACATAAATCCGATATGAGCTTTCCTTATACATTCTTCAATCAACGCAGGCCCGCAGTCGATTTTTACACCTAACCCAGTCAGAACATCAGCTGACCCGCACTTACTCGTGATTGCGCGGTTGCCGTGCTTAGCAACGAAACACCCCGCACCGGCAGCTACCAATGCCGCAGCTGTAGAAATGTTAAACGTCTTAACTGAGGCTCCTCCGCTGCCGCAGGTATCTATTAAGCCATCAATATCCGCAACATTAACTTTGACCGCATGGTCACGAAGCGATCTTGCCAGCCCGGCCAATTCCTCAGCCGTCGCTTTTTTAATCCTCATAGCTGCCAGAAATGCAGCCACCTGAACGTCAGCAACATCACCGCCGAAGATTCTGTCTTGAAGGTCCTTAGCCTGGTCGAATGTTAAATCCTGTCCTTCTAACAATAATTCGAGATACTCTGTTATTTTGGTCATACCTGTACTCTCCCAATTCTGCTTTTAATTGCAATATTAATCATATTTTCAATTATTTTTCCACCGCCCGGGGTCAAGATACTTTCCGGGTGGAACTGTACGCCGTAAATATCCAGATCTCTGTGCTTAACCCCCATTACGATCCCTTCATACTGGGCTGTTTTATTAAGACAGGCAGGAACTTTTTCTGCGCAAAGGCTATGATACCTTCCCACCTGCATAGGGTTTTCTATTCCTTCGAATAACCCGGTTTCGTTATGGCTTATTCGTGACCCTTTGCCGTGAACGGGCACACTTGCTTTGCCTATCACTCCGCCGAAGTATTGAACAATTACCTGATGACCGAGGCAAACTCCTAATATCGGCAGCTTATCTTTAAAGTAGTCCACTGCCCATAAACTCACTCCCGCGCTATTGGGGTTGCCGGGGCCCGGTGATATTACCACCATGTCAGCGGCGAACTGCTGTGATATTTCTCTCAGCTTTTCTTCTGCGATGTTACTTCGATAAACCTTTGCGATACAGTCACGCTTGCAGAATTCGTCAACGAGGTTGTATGTGAACGAATCAAAATTATCTATAAATAGTACTTTTACGTTTTCCATTGCCTTGGCCTTCTAAATTGATTTTATAGCTCTCAAACACGATGCAGCTTTGTGTTGTGTTTCTTCAAATTCACTTTTAGCGACGCTGTCGTGCACGATACCAGCACCTGTCCTAACATGAGCAACGCCCTCTTTTATCTGCAAACTCCTTATCGTAATACAGCTGTCAAACTGTCCATCTACGGTCAGATACATGACAGCACCTCCGTAATATCCCCGTTTTGTTTTTTCCATTTGTCGAATTATTTTCATAGCCTCTATCTTTGGTGCTCCAGTCAATGTTCCCATGTTCATCGTCGCAAGGTAGGCACTAAGTGCGTCAAGTTTGCTATCCAGCACACCTTTAACATTGCTGACCAGATGCTGTACAGAAGCATATTTTTCTACAGTCAAAAGCTCTGTAACACTTCTGCTTGATTTTTCCGCCACCCTTGAAATATCATTCCTCGCCAGGTCAACCAGCATCATATGTTCCGCCAGTTCCTTCCTGTCCAGTTTAAGCTCAGCTTCATACCTCATGTCAGTTTCGACATCTATTTCGCCATTTTTTTTACCTCTTGGTTTTGTTCCAGCGATAGGGCGTATCTCAACGCATCTTTGATCTGTTCCGCTTACACGCAAATTGAGCTCCGGACTTGACCCCATCAATGTCGTGTTAGGCGTGTTCAAATAGAACATGTAAGGCGAAGGGTTCAGCTTGCTCAGCCTGCGGTAAATGTTCAAAGGCTCATCCTTGCAGGGCACGGAGGTCGTCCTGCTCAATACGACCTGGAAAATGTCGCCTTGCAAAATATGCTCCTTGGCTTTTTCGACCATTGCTTCGTATTCATCCTGATTCGTATCAGTGTACTGCTTGTCGATTTCCGCGGCAATTGCGTTGGGCTTTGGTGTGTCGAATCTTGCAAGGTTAAAATAATAATCAAATGTCTTTTGTGCCTGCTCCAATGTGTTTTCATGGTCGTCATCAGTAACTATAACATTGACAATGATATAACCCTGGTTGTTTTCATGATCCATCAAAAAGATGTTATCTGCGAAATACAATTCGTAATCAGGATTTTCCAGCTGGTCATATTTACTTGCAGGCAAAGTTTCAAATTGGTCAATAAAATCATAACTAAGTGCCCCCATCAATCCGCAGGTAACCCTGAAAGGCTTGCTGGCGAGTTTGAACGCAAACGCCACCGCTCTTAAAACATCCATCTGGTTCGTACATGTAAGCCTCTGCTGTTCGTCCCCGAAGCTTTTATTTTCTTTTATCCTGCCTGTAATTGACTTTGCTCCGAAATCAATCCTCTCACAAAAGTCGAACCTTTCTTTCTTCTTAGCAAGATAGCTCAGGATACTCCTGCCGGTATCAGTCAAAGCCCTTATCTCGAAATCAGCTCCTTTACCAGTCAAATATAAAGCTGGTCTTGCCGTTCCGAAAGTCAAAGCGGAAGTTCCCGAAAGATATTCCCTCGATTCCAGCATACAGCAATGCTCCGCTCTGCCGTAATTACTCAGCTTAGCGAAAAAATCCACAGCTTCATCCATATCTATTCGCTTAACTATCGGTATTATCTGCCCGGGTTGAGCGTTTTTGATTATTTCTTTATATTCTTTCATTATCTTTAGCTTTCTATTATATAGCGTTTTTTGTTAAAAAAAAACAGCCTGTTTTGCTACAGGCTGCCCGTGATCTTCAATTATCTCAAATACTCAGAAAGACACCGCTCACCTGTCGGAAATTATTTCCTCAGGCCACCACCACTGAACTGTGCTCATCTTCGTGTTCTTGTTCATAGAAACATTAGACCACATTTTAATTGACCAGTCAACAATAAATTGTTAATTTTTTTATTTTTCATATTTCAGATTACTCCGCAAACCCTCTATGGTGCTATAATATCGCATTTTTGTATTGTTAAAAGGTTTTTTGTTAATAAATCCATAAGCTTTGTTGACAAAAATATTTTTTGTTTTTACTATAAGATTCCAGTTAGATTTTTCGTTGCGATATTCAGAGCAGCTATAAAAATCTCTGTGTTGGTGTCTTGTCTGTGGCTTTGTGTGACTTTTTTAAAGGATTTAATTAAAAGTGAAGATTTTAGCTGTAATACCTGCTCGTTATGAATCGACAAGGTTTCCGGGTAAGGTTCTCGCCAGAGATACCGGCAAATACCTCGTCCAGCATACATGGGAAAGAGCTAAACAGGCAAAATTGCTGGATTCTGTTCTGATTGCCGCTGATGACGATAAAGTGATTGAGGCTGCAAAGTCTTTTTCTGCTGATTGTGTCCTTACTTCTAAAGACCACCAAAGCGGAACCGATCGCATCGCAGAAGCAGTTAAGGATACAGATGCTGATATAATAATCAATCTTCAGGCAGATGAGCCTGAGATCGATCCTGCGAATATCGATTATCTGGCATCAATGCTGATAGATAACCCCGATTGTCCGATGGCAACTTTAGGCGCTGGTTTTGAAAATGCAGAGCAGGTTTCTGATCCGAACATTGTAAAAGTAGTTACCGATATTAACGGCAGGGCGATCTACTTTTCCAGAAGCCCGATTCCCTTTGGCAGAGATAGCGGCGGTGTCGGAGATGTTAAAAGTTATCTCAGACATCTCGGCATTTATGCCTATAGAAAAGACTTCCTGATGAAATTTACAACGCTGCCGCAAAGCAATCTTGAAAAAACAGAAAAACTGGAACAGCTAAGGGCAATTGAAAATGGATATTATATCCTGATCGGAAAGGTTACGCATAGCTGTGATGGAATAGATACGCCCCGGCAATACGAAGAATTTGTAAAAAGAGTGAGTGGTAGCAAATAAGGATATGCGGCAGCAGTAAAAAAGGAAATTTATGTCTAAGAACAAAGAATTATTAGCTTCAGTAAGTAATGTTTCAACCGATACTGAGTTCTTTTCGCCCATTCCCCAAGGGTATAAAAAAGGCAAAACGAAGTATTGTTTTGTGATGGGAACCGTTATGAGCGGTCTTGGTAAGGGAATATTCTCTTCATGTCTGGCAAAGCTTATGCAGGACAAGGGGTTGAAAATTGCCCCCATAAAACTCGAAGGGTATCTCAATATCGACTCGGGTACGCTGAACCCGTTCCGTCATGGCGAAGTCTTCGTTCTCGACGATGGTATGGAAAGCGATATGGATCTGGGCACTTACGAAAGAATGCTGAATCAAAATCTTAGTGGCCAAAACTTTGCTACAAGCGGTCAGATCTTCCGCGATGTTCTCAACAAAGAACGTCATGGCGACTATCTCGGTAGGGATGTTCAGATGATCCCACATGTTACGGGGGAAGTTAAACTGAGGCTCAGAAACCTGGCGATGGAAAGCGATGCGGATATCATTTTTGTTGAGATCGGAGGTACCGTCGGTGACCTTGAAAATGCTTATTACATCGAAGCAACGAGGGAGCTGGCCTATGAAGAGGGGCCTGATAGCTGTTGTTTCATGGCACTTACATACATCCTGGAGCCAAATGCTCTCGGTGAACAAAAATCAAAAGCTGCTCAGCTCGGCATCAAACAATTGCTTCAGATGGGTATTCAGCCTGATATAATCGCATGTCGTGGTGAAAATCCGGTAAACAAAACCGTCCGGCAGAAAATAAGTATATACAGCAATGTGCCTTTCAACCGCATATTCAGTATGCATGACTCAGCGAGTATATATACTATTCCATCGATGCTTAGAGAAAATAATCTTGATTTTGAGGTGTTGCGCATATTAAAAATTGAAGACCGTATAAGTCTTCGCAATGAAAGAAAAGCCTGGGCAAAATGGAGCGATTTTACAGATAAAATAACTGCCCCGAGAAGAGAGGTCACTATCGGCATTACAGGCAAATATACTTCTGTTCGAGACAGCTACGCATCTATTATAAATGCTCTTGAACATGCAGGCATAGCTCTTGGTTGGAATGTAAAAATAAAATGGATCGAAACAACGGATGTTGACGACCTGAACGTGTCTGAACACCTTGAAGGTGTTGATGGTATAATTGTACCGGGGGGGTTCGGAACGAGAGGCACAAAGGGGAAAATTGCATGTATTAAATATGTCAGGGAAAACAAAATGCCTTATCTCGGTCTTTGCCTTGGGTTCCAGATGGCGGTGATAGAATTTGCACGCAATGTATGCGGCCTAAAAGATGCTAACAGTACAGAAATTATTCCTGATTGCTGCGAACCTGTTATTGATATCCTGCCTGAGCAGAAAAAGATCGAAGGCCTCGGTGGTAATATGAGGCTTGGCGGCAGAGACGTTGAGATTAAAAAAGATACTATTGCATATAGGCTGTTCAATAATGCTGATACAGTTAGAATGCGTTTCAGGCATAGATATGAAGTGGACCCAAGGTACATAGAGCAATTGGAACAGGCAGGGCTGGTCTTCTCAGGCAAAGCTCCAAATTACCCTATTATGCAAATCCTTGAGATAAAGGACCATCCATTCTTTATGGGAACGCAGGCTCATCCATGTCTGACCTCCAGGCCGCTATCGCCTCATCCAATGTTCATAGGTCTGGTTGCAGCTTCTGCCCGGATGCATTATTCCGATGAAAACCTACCTGACGCTGTCAAAGCAGCTCAAAAAGTTTGCTGATCGAAATTGTGAAATAAAAAAGGGGCTGATAACTATTGTCAGCCCCTTTGTTATTGGAAAAGTCATATACCTTATTAAAGCAAAGCCCCCAAGTACTTAGAACTGTTTCATCATAAACCTTAGTGCATCATCCAAAGAAACTTCAGGAACCGCTGGAATTGAAACACTTTGACCTGTTTCTGGCATTTCGAATTTATGATATTGTCCATCGCGCCAGTTAAACCAAAGAAAGTACAACTCACTTTCTTCCAGCACTTCATTAAAAGTAAATAAGACGTTTTTTGGCATTCCGCTATCATCAACAGCGACAACTTCAGCGGTGAATTTTCTGGTTGTCACCGATTGGCTTGGTTGCATTGGAAACTGTTTGCCGCGGGTAATGCCATTAATTACATTCAATGCATGAGCAATATGTATGTCATCTCCACGCTCAAATCTTATAAGATTGCCGGAAGGAGCTTTGAATAAAAGACGTTTTTGGTCAAGACGAACAATCTCAATACCTTCGATGCCAATAGACAACATGTGCATCGATCTGGGGAAAGGTTGTTTGTGATAAGAATTATAGTAAGGAATCATCATGCAAGATAAGACAGTAGGGCAGTTGAGCAATATTATATCTTTGTCCTTGAAATCAGGCTGCCATTTTATACTCATACTTGTGTCCATGCCAGTAATACTCATATCAAACATCGCAGGGGTAACCAAACGAGCAGCAATAGTTAATGGGATATGAGCAAGCAAAAGAAACAGGCAAAATATCTTTGCAGGAATCAGCCAACTTTTAGTTTTTAGGATCCCTTCGGGTTTATTAATAATATCATTAACAAACAAAGTTATTAAACCAAAAGCACCAATACTTGCAAAAAGCAAAGTCCTGCTAAACATGGCTGAACAGGAAACTACCAATGAACCTGCCATGCCTAAAAACCAGAATTGAGCAAGTTTATTTTTTCTTAATAAAGGCAAAATCATAATTAAAACAACAACAGAAAAACCTGTCGTTATTAAGCCTATTTTAATCCTTATAGTCTTTGAGAAAGCTAAGTAGACATCGGCAAGTGACAAACCCCAGAGGTCAGCAAACATAATGGGAGCTCTTTCGATCACTGCCTGCAAAAAACTTAATGGGCTTCTAATGGGATCGACGTACATATCACCGCCATAAGAACCAAAACCTAATGAACTATAAATAATCCGCCATGTGACTATGATCAAAACGACAGGGATGAGATTGATAACCCGCCTAGACCATTTATCATTAGCTAAAGTAAGTTCATAAGCAGCCATATAGATAAAAACGCAAATACCGCTTTCCTTGGCGAGCAAAGATAATACTAAAGATAAATAACAGGTAACTGCTGCTATTTTTGAATCACTTGTTCGCCACTTATGATAAAAAATTAAACTAATCACCCCAAAAAACAACATCAAAAGAGTGCTTCTGTTTGCAATACACATCGCAGGAAAATAATTGCTCTTATTTAACAAAAATAGCAAAGCTGCAAATCCTGCGAGCCAGCAAGGCCCCATCAGCTTGCGGTAAAACATTGTGACAACAAATATAACAGCTGCAAACCAGACCAAGCTGTGTGCATGCATCAAAACCTGTGAATTGATAAATAATCGACAATCTAACCATCGAAAAATAACATGCACAGGCCTGAAAAAAGCACCAACAAATTTTTCATAAGTCCACCAAGGCAACATTCCATTACTGATACCTTTTTCTACTCCGCCTTTTTCCCTTCCAATACTGATCATATCAAAAATAGCGGTTGACAACTTTCCACTATTTTCAGGTAAGAAATCCATGTCGAGTAATTGCTGCGGCAGTTCATTTGGGTCCGTTAGAATTGCTGTCTCGTAATATTCGTCAAGAGTAAATCCTGATTTCAATGCGGGAATCATGATAACAAAGGCGATAACAGCCAAAATTGCCGGCAGGTATTTGTATTCAAAAAAACTCCGAAAGACTGCTGATACTTTGCGAATAGACATAAAACACTCCTAAGACCAAACGTCATTATTTAAGGATTTTATACTTTCAGTAAGTCAATCCTATATTTTATCGCTTATACTGGACATAAGGGCTTTACATTAGAATAACATACTTATTATTAAAAACAAGCTTTTTTGCCAATTTTGTAATATTTTAGCAATATGAAGTAGTTAATTCTGCTGATTTTTAGGAGTTGGTTATAAAAAAGGGGCTGATAACTATTGTCAGCCCCTTTGTTTTGCTTTTTAAAATTATTATTATTTTTCCGCGAGTTTATTTTTCAGCTCTTGTATTTGTTTTTTCAGTTCCTGATTTTCAATCCTGATATTTTTGGCGTCTTTGTCCATACCTGCCATAAGAACTTCCATAAGTCCTTCTGATTTTGTGTTAAGACGTTTGTTAAGTATCTCTTTTTCTTTTTCGCAGTCTGCTAATAATTTTTTTTGCTTTTCGATATCTGTATCACGGGCGGCAATATCTTTTTTAAGCTGGATATTGTTAGCAGCAACAAGTTTAGCTTTCTTAGGGCTCATGGTCTGTTGCTCTTCGCAGCCAATCAGGGCAGCCACAAATACCAAAACTAAAGTCCAAATCAGAAACCTATAGGTAAATTTTCTCATCTTTGAATCCTTTCTGTATTTCATATTATATTTAATAATTCAAATTTTACACCAGTTAATCTACATATTATCGGCCTTTATGCCTGCACTTCTTGAATTATTCAAAAAGGACAGCCAGTTTTTCTTTGTCTTCTTTACTGATTCTATCGTCAGCTGTCCACATTGCAAGCTCAAGGCTGCTTCTGCAATGACATTTTTCTTCATTTATATCGCCTTCAATGCTAAGAGCTGCTTCTATGAGGTTGATAGCATTGTCGCTTGCTTCATTAAGATTACCTATAATTTCTTTCAGCAGCGTTTGCTTATCTTTGTTGGCCTCGTGCTCTCGCCAGCAGTCATAGTCACTTGCCAAAGCTATCATAGCATAACACATTTGAGCTTCTCTTGCGAGCTTGGCTTCGGGCATCGCTGTCATACCAATAAGATCACCTCCCCATTGTCTGTGCATCAATGATTCAGCCCTTGTTGAAAATTGTGGCCCTTCCATGCAGACATAAGTTCCTTTTTCATGAGTTTTAACGCTGATCTTTACTGCTGCCTCAAGGAGCTTTTGCCGAAGTCTCCTGCAAACGGGCTGAGCCATTTCGCAATGTACCGCTGCTATGCCCTCAAAAAAGCTGCTTTGTCTTTTATAAGTCTTGTCTATAAATTGATCTACCAGTACCAGATCCTTAGGCGATATTTCTTCCTGCAGGGACCCGACGGCTGCTGTTGCGATAACGGTATGGACTCCAAGGCTTTTCAAGGCGAATATATTAGCGGCATAAGGCACATTTGAAGGGGATATTTTATGTCCCCGCCCATGACGGTTAATAAACGCGATTTTTTTATTTCCTATTTTACCAGTCATGATCGGGCCGCTGCATTTGCCAAAGGGCGTTTGAACTTCAAACATTTCTTCATTAGACAAATGTTTCTCTATCCTGTCACCTAACCCTGAACCGCCTATCAAACCAATAATTTCTTCTGACATAACGAAAACCTCTAAAAATCTATTGTATAATTATTTCACTATAAGGCAGTAATATCGCAAAAAAAGCTTTTTATGAAAAGTTAAATCTTGTAAAATAATACGATGGAAAGAATAGAGGTAAAAAACAGGAATAGTTTTTTAAGATTATTCAGCGATATTGCCTTTTGGGCTGTGTTTTTTCTGTTCCTTTGGCTTATTGTCGATATGAAGCTCATTTACTTTAATGACGCATCTATCCTGAATTTTCCCGAATTTTTTCTCACTATCGATTTTTTCAAAGAATTTCTTTATCCCGGCGGTCTTATCGAATACGCCAATGCTTTTGTCTCTCAACTGTTCTATTATTCCATCTGCGGTGCGTTGGTAGTGACTGCTGTCTGTGCTGCGGTTGCGTTTTTTGCTGATGTCGTATTTAAAAAAACAAATATCAAAAAATTAAGATTTGCACGTTTTATTCCTGCACTGGCGCTAGCTTTTTTATATACTTGTTACAGCCATTATCTCGTATCTATGCTGGTTCTTCTGACTGTTTTGATTGCTTTTACCATATACCTTTACGCTGTTAAAAAATCTCCTGCAGCTGACTGGCTCATCTTTATTGTTTTGTCAGCAATCGTATATGCTGCTGCCGGCAGCGGTTTGTTAGTATTTGCGTTATTATGTTTTCTTTATGAGCTTTTCTACAGGCAAAAATATAAGCTTTTAGCGGTATATGTCGCAGTGTCAGCTTTGCTGCCTTACGTTATGTTTACATTTGTTTATAGTAATGTCACGATAGTTGACGCATATACAAACCTCATGCCATTCTCATGGAAAATAGTTCAGGCAGAATTGCGAGATGGACTGCTTATCGTGTTGTATGTGGTTTACTTTGCGATTCCTTTTGTTCTGTTATTAGCAGGTCTGGTTAAACTTTTAACACCCAGGCCGCAATATGTCCCTAATAAAAAGAAAAAAAATCAACAACCTGGGCCTTTGAAATGGCACGAAAGACATCCAGCTTTGTCTCAAGCTATCGGCAGTTGTATTCTGCTGCTCATCAGTGCTGCTGTGGTTTTACCATTTCATGAAAAAAACATAAAAATCATTCTGCTTACCAGCTATTACAGCCGCCATGAAATGTGGTCAGAGGTGCTTGAGACAGCTTCGAAATATAAGCGGAGCAATTATTTCATTAATAACGTTGTCAATCGAGCTCTTTATCACAGTGGTCGGTTAGGCTATGACTTATTCGAGTATATTCAGCATCCGGATTCGTTTTTGCTGAACTCAGAGCAGTATAAAGAAGTTTACTATAGAAAAGTCGATGTGTTTTTCGATTTAGGGCTCATGAATACTGCTGAGCACTATCTTGCTGTTGATATTGACATGGTTGGTGAAAGGCCTTTCATGCTGAAATCGATGGCCCTGATTAACATCATAAAAGGCAATATCCCTGCTGCCCGTGCTTATCTCAATGCACTTAGTAACACGGTTTTTTACTCAGACTGGGCAAAAGAATACCTTGATAAATTAGACGCTGATCCGACTTTTGCCGATGATTCATTCATTCAGCAAAAAAAATCTGCACTGCTCAGGAAAACTTACCTCGGGATTTTAAAGGACCCACAGGTTTTCGTATATCTGCTGGATGCTGGTCCGAAAAATAAGATGGCTTACGAATACCTGATGGCCTGGAGCCTTGTTGCGAAGGATTTTGATTCTTTTGTTGGTTTCCTGCCGAAAATGAGTAATTTTGATTATGAAACAATACCGCCTCTCTGGCAGCAGGCCATCCTGGCATCAAAAGCTGTCGGTAAAAAAATAAACCCGAAAGATTACCAGATAAGCCAACGTACAATGCAGATTTTTAATGATTTTGATGTTGTTATGAAACGCAATTTTGGAAACAAACAATCTGCTTATCCTGAATTGTTTAAGAAATATAAAAGCACATATTTCTTCTATTTGACTTATGTTCAATAACCAGAGCTAAAGATGAGAAAAAAATATTTACTGATTTTGTTATTATTGATACTGGCTTTAGTCGGCGTGATTGCTTTTGGATACAGATCTCAACCAACGCCGAAGATTGACGCTTTTGATACAATATCCAAACAGCCTCAAATAAGCCCCGATTACGCTGATGTTGTTTTTCCGCCCAACATAGCTCCTGCGAATTTTATCATAAAAGAACAAGCTGATCTTTATCATGTGAAAATATTTTCATCCAAAGGCCCAAAAATAGAAATAACCACCAAAGATCCCGCGATTATTATACCACCTGAAAAATGGCGAGGGCTTCTTGACGAAAACAAAAGCTCTGAACTGTCGGTAGATATCTACATCAAAAACAAAGGCAATTGGCAAAAGTTCAACACGATAAAAAACAAAATAGCCAATGACCCCATCGACCCGTACATAGTGTACAGAAGAATGCGTCCCACACATTACCGTATGCGTGGCAAAGTCGGCATATACCAGCGTGACCTTACTTCGTATAATGAAGTACCGGTACTCGAAGGGACAGGCTACCGTAACGGTTGTGTAAATTGTCACACCTTCTGCAACAATGAAACCAAAAATGTCATCATCAGTTATAGAAGTGATCACTTCGGTAACAAGGCTCTTTTGATAAAAGATGGTAAAGCACAAAAGATCGGAACAAAGTTCACATACACATCCTGGCATCCGTCCGGCAAGCTGCTGTCCTTTTCAGTAAATGAAGTGCGTCAGTTTTTCTATGGAACGAAAAATGAAGTTCGGGATGCCTTTGACCGCGATTCGATGCTCGCTTATTATCTGGTTGATAAAAAAACCGTAAAAACTTCCCCAAAAATTTCAAGCCCGGATCGCCAGGAAACATACCCGACATGGTCGCCGGACGGTAAATATCTTTATTTCTCTTCAGCTCCAATGCTTTGGCCAAACGCTGAGCAAATGGTACCTCCGGATAAATTCGATGAGCTGAAATACGACCTTGTCCGCATAAGCTATGATATTGAAACCGACACCTGGGGCCAGGTCGAGACAATAATCAAAGGCCAGGATATAGGCAAAACCGTCCTGCTGCCGAGAATCAGTCCCAATGGTCGCTGGGCTCTGGTTTGCATGGCTGACTATGGGTGCTTCCCGGCTTTTAGACCTGCAAGTGATCTCTATGTTGTAGACCTCATCCCGGACAGCAATAGTCAATATAAATACAAAAAACTCGACATAAACAGCGATGTAAGCGAATCGTATCACAGCTTTTCGAGCAACAGCAAATGGATTGTCTTTTCGAGCAAAAGGAGAGACTCCATATTCACCAGGCCATATATCTCATCGTTTGAACCAGATACAGGGATTGCTCATAAGCCATTTTTGCTGCCCCAAAAAGATCCTGAATATTTTGATCGGACTTTGCGTACTTTTTCACTGCCGGCTCTGATAAAATCTCCCATAACTGTAACAGGAGAAGGCCTTGCGAAAATTGTCAGATCCAGCAGAGAAACTAAAATTAATATGCCGGTAACAATGGCAACTCTGGGCGTACCGTTGGCGGATGGTGCCGAATATATTTCACAGGAATAATCTGATTGAAATATCACTTATTTATCAGTAGTATGAATAGAGATTTTACCGTATGGAAGCGGTGTTGTTTTAAGCTTTTTACTTTTAAGTTTTGGATAAATGAATAATCAGCCACGAAAACAATTATATAGGTATCTGTTGAGTGACATTGCAATATTCTCAGCCATTTGGTTTTATCTGTGGTTTGTTGTTGATATCAAACTAATCTATCACGGGGCAGGGCGTATATTAGATTTCCCTTGTTTTTTCAAAACATCGCAGTTCTTTTTTTCTCACCTGTCATATCCGGCGGGTTTGCTTGAATATGCTAACGCATTTATCTCCCAGATGTTTTACTTCAGCCCGCTCGGCGCAGCAGCAGTCACCATAGTAGTCTGGCTAAGCGCGGTATTTATCCGGAATATACTAACCAAAGTCGATTTGACC
>CAYZEH010000001.1:28937-43216 GCA_964477135.1 uncultured Pirellulales bacterium
TTTACAGACTCTTAAATTCACACAATTTGTCAGTTACGATAATTTTCGTTGTATCAGCATTGTTGATTCCTTATCTGATCGGTGGTCTTTGCTTCAAAGATAGTATAAATAATATTTACACCAGGCTGATGCCTTTCTCCTGGAAAGTTACCACAATAGAACCTAAGCCGATGTCCCTGGTCTGGATATACATTCTGTACTTTGGGCTGCCTGCGATAATAGCTGGTTACTACATTTATACTTTGACAAAGAAAAAGCCTTTACCAGCTCATGAAAATACCGCCCCGGCAGCGAAAAAACAAAAGCCTTCAAAATTTGCTGCACTGAAAGTTAAAACTGTTTTGCTGTTCAAACGTTCACCTGTTTTAAAGCCAATTCTGCAAATAGCTTTTGGGCTGATCTTATTTGCTGGTATATATTTTTTTGCTTTCGACAGTTCGCGAAAAATTCTCTTCCAGGTTGATTATTACCTGGTTCACCGAAACTGGAAAAAAGTTGTTTCTGCTGCTAAGCGATTTCCTACAAGAAGCTATTATGTTGTCAATTCGCTTAACCAGGCACTTTACCATCAAGACCGACTTGGTGAAGACATGTTTGCATTCCCGCAGCATCCATTTGGATTATTCCTGAGCGGAAAAACTTACGTATCCGTACATTGGCCCAAGATAAGTTTGTTGATGGATTTAGGCTTTGTAAATTACGCTGAACATGAAACTGCCGAATCCCTCGAAACATTTGGCCCTCGGCCTTACCTTTTGAAGAATATGATTATCTCTTTATTGGCTAAACGTAATTATACAACCGCAAATGTTTATCTCAACCAGCTTTCAAAAACAATTTTTGAGCACAAATGGGCTGATGATTATATCGAGCGCCTTAAAACTGATTCTGATTTGAAAAATGATCAGAGAATTCAGTATCTTCGCAAAAATATGTTAAGCAATAATTATGGCTACTCATTATTTGCGATCGATGCTGTTCTTAGAAGTCTCCTGCAAAAAAATCCTAAAAATAAAATGGCGTTCGAGTATCTGGTAACATGGTATCTGCTCTCTGGAAAAACAGAAAAAGTAGTGGCCTGCTTTGATATAATGAATACTTTAGGCTATGAAAAACTTCCCAAATACTGCCAGCAGGCGTATTTACTCCACACCATGGCAATGGGTCAAAAAGCCTCTATCCAAGGCTACGAGATAGATCCAGCTGTATTAAAAACATCCAGAGAAGCTATTGGGTATTTCAATATGTTGCGTATGGGAGATGAAAAAGCCCTTGATGTATTATCTGAAAAATACAGTGATACATATATTTTCTATTTTATTTCTTTGCCTTCTATTATGCAAAAATGATACCGGTTAAAAATGAATAAGCTGCCTAAAACAAATTTAATTTATAGAGCGATAGCCCGTGATATCATGGTTTTCGTTGCGCTATGGCTTTACCTTTGGCTTTTGGTCGATATCAAACTCATATACCATGGCGCGGGCAGAATAGTCAATTTTCCAACTTTTTTATGCACCAGGTCATATCTCCATTCTTTTCTTGTAAACCCAGCTGGTCTGGCGGGCTATGTATCTTCATTTCTTTCTCAGATGTTTTATTATTCCTGGCTTGGCTCTGCCGTGGTATCACTGGTTTGCTGGATAAACGCCGGTTTGACTGTCAATATCCTCCATCGCCTTGGTCTTGGAAAATTTGACTTTCTGCGTTTTAGCTCCGTTATTTTTGTGGCAATCACATTTGCCTTATATCAATATCAGTTTGATTTTGTCGTAGCCATGATGGTAGTATTGGCTGCAACAGCTGTCTTTCTCAGGTTTTCAATAAAAAACTTCATTGCAGATTTTATTTTCATGATAGTTCTATCCTCTTTTTTGTATATAGCAGTAGGGGGCTGCTTTTATATTTTTGCTTTTGTTGCATTTGTATATTTAATTGTTAAAGGTCGATTAAAAATTACTTTGTTATACTCCGCTATCGCAGCACTGACACCTTATTTGATTGGATATTTGATCTTCAAAGATAATCTCCATAATGCCTACTGCTGTCTTACACCTTTTTACTGGAAAACAGTCGCTGTCTCGGTTAATAAAACAAATCTGATACCAGCTTATATTCTATACTTAACCCTGCCGTCGGCAGCTTCTCTGGTTTTAATAAAACTGGCATTAACAAAAAAGTATCCATATTTATTCCTGAAAAAAACACTATCCGGCAAATCTTCAAAGCTGAAGAAAAAACTTACAGCAAGAGAAAAAATATCGTTACTGCTCAACCAAAAAGCTACTTTGAGATACTTCCTTGTTTCTTTATTATGGATAATTATCTTTGCACTCATATCGTTTCGTTTTTATAAAGCTGAACGTACTGAATTTTTCCGCTCTGATTATTATTATTCAAATCGCAACTGGCAAAAAGTAATAGATATTGCTCGCAATTTTACTCATAGCAATTATTATGTTACTCACGCTGCTAATCATGCGTTTAGCCAAACTGATAAGCTGACCACAGAAATGTTCACCCTGCCTCAACACCCAGATTCGCTGTTTCTAAGTGCCTCTGACCATATCGATATTCATTGGCCTAAAATAGATTTGTATTTGGACCTGGGCTTTTTAAACTTAGCAGAACACGAAATAGCCGAGTCCATCGAAGCGTTTGGTCCGCGTCCGGTTCTGCTTAGAAGACTTATCACAGCTTTCTTAGCTAAAAAAGATTATCAGGTTGCAACTGTTTATCTTAATCAGCTTGCAGCAACTGTTTTTGAACATTCATGGGCGAATGATTACCTGGCGAGGCTGAAATCGGACCCTGACCTGGAAAACGATTCTCGCATTCAGTATCTTCGTTCTGTTATGATGAAAAAAAACTATGGCTTTTTGTTATTTAAATATGATGAAGTATTGATTGATTTGCTTGATGAAAATCCCAAAAATAAAATGGCATTTGAATATCTTATGGCTTGGTATCTGTTAAGTGGAAATCTCGAAAAAGTAGTAAGCAATTTTGACCTGATGGACAATTTTGACTATAAAACATTCCCGGAATATTATCAGCAGGCTTATTTGTTCTATACCGGCACAATGAGAAAGAAAGCATCTCTCAAAGGCCGAAAAATAGACCCTGCTGTACTAAAAAGTTTTAATGAAATCGTTGCAAATTTTAACTTGATGCGAAAGGGTGACACCAGGGCATTCGATCTGTTGTCAACCGAATATAACCATTCGTATCTTGTTTATTATTTTTCACTTGTCTCTATTATGGGAAAGTAACATGACTAAAAAAATAAAATATTCAGCAATAATAATTCTTGTTCTTTGCTCGGCAGTGATGTTCCTGGCAGGTGCCGGCATTACATCTGAACCAAAAGATTATGAAACCATCGACAAATCTCCCTCGGTCAAGCCGGACTATATCAATATTACAATTCCCCCCAATATCGCGCCAATGAATTTTTCGATCCTGCACCAAGCCAAAAAGTATTATGTAAAAATATATTCTGATAATGCCTCAGCGATAACCCTGGTCTTAAAGTCGCCCGATGTAATAATTCCGATCAAAAGCTGGCACAAATTGCTTGATGCCAACAAAGCTAAAAAATTATACATAGATGTTTACACACAAACTGAAAACAAAAGCTGGCAGAAATTTAAAACCATAACAAACACGATCGCCCCTGAACCGATAGATCCTTACCTCGTCTATCGAAACATACCTCCCGCTCATGGTCAATGGTATAACATATCAATAAACCAGAGAAATCTCACTAACTTTAAAACTTCTCTGATTCTTAATAATGATTATTTCGAAAGAGGCTGTCTTAACTGTCATACTTTTTGCTCCAATGATCCGGATAAAATGATGCTCGCGATCAGAAGTGTCAAATATAAAAGCTCCACTATCCTTATCGAAGATAATGTCGTAAAAAAGATCGGAGCCAAATTCACCTACTCGACATGGCACCCAACAGGAAAGCTCATTGTCTTCTCATACAACAAGGTCCGTCAGTTTTTTAACACCGCGGAAGACGAAGTCAGGAACGTTATCGACCTCGATTCAATGCTGGCATATTATGACCTCGACAAACAAGTCATTAAAACGATCCCCGCCTTTACTGGTAAAGACGTTCTGGAAACATACCCAGCCTTTTCTCATGACGGTAAATATTTGTATTACTGCGCAGCAAAAAAACTTTGGTCCGATGATGATGACAAGTTACCACCCGATAACTACAACAAGGTACGTTATGATCTTGTCCGAATAAGCTACGATATCGAAAAAGATTCGTGGGGCCTGCCGGAAACCATCGTCTCATCTGAAAAAACTAAAAAAAGCTCACTTGAGCCGCGAATAAGTCCCGATGGTCGCTGGTTAATTTTCTGCATGTGCGATTATGGCTGTTTTCCCGTCTACAGATCGAGCAGCGATTTATATCTGATAGACCTCGAAAATGCGCAAAAAACAGGTGTTTTTACCCCTAAAAAGCTGTCCGCCAACAGTGATCAAAGCGAATCATGGCACAGCTTCTCTGCTAACAGCAAATGGCTCGCTTTCAGCTCAAAAGCTCTCAGACCAAGACTTACTGTAACGCAGTTTTCATATATCGACCAGCAGGGCAATTCAACAAAACCTTTTATCCTGCCCCAGAAAAACCCCGCTTTTTATGATAGTTTTACAATGACATTCAGCGTTCCCGAGCTCGTGACAGGTCCGGTAAAAAACACTCATGAACAGCTCGCAAGGGTGGTTCGAGGTTCAAATAAGATAGCTGTTGATATGCCGATAACGATGGCTACTCCGGGAAAAGACACAGGCTCTGCATGGCAGGAGCGCGAATAAAGCCCCAATTTCAAGCTTTTTAAGCAGTTTTAAAACAAAAGCCGACACTGTGGTCGTTTTGCAGCTTAATAGCTCATAACCCCCTTTAAAAGCTTAAAAACTTTATTTAAGTACTTAAGCTTGCCTAAACACCATACGATATGTTATAATGCATACTTTACTTACGATGAGCAGATTGTTTTTTTAGGTGTAAGAAAATAAATGGCAGCGAAATTTTACATATATAGCGCAGAATCAGATATTGCAACCGAGATTTACATAACAGCAACCCCCGATGCCGGTCTTTCGCTTGAAGATCAGGCAAAAGAGATATACTCAAAAATCGCCCGGATTCTAAAAGAGAAAAACGCCCAGCTTTTTATGGAGCGTATATTCGCAACCAGCGATGTTACAAGACAAATAAACGATATTCGTATCAAAGAGTATGACTCTCTCGATGATGGTGTTTTGCCTGCTTTTCTCGTTTGTAAACCATCTGGGACTGGCTCATTTGCAGGCGTACAGGTTCATGCGATTATAAGCGATCAGCCCTTGGAAATTGTTGATATTGAAGATAAACTCTCTGGTCGATTTTTCGGCACCGATAAATGTAAATATCTTTCAATTTCAGGTTTGTCTGTTCCGCAGCTTGATAACCCTTCAGATCAGGCGAGAAAAATGTTTGATCTGACCGAACAAGCTCTCGAAAAATTTGGCGGCGATTACCACTGTGTTCCGCGCACATGGATGTGGCTCGGCGATATCCTCTCCTGGTACGATGATTTCAATGCGGTTAGAAGCAAATTTTTCGTCGAAAAAGGTTTGCTTGGCAAAGGTTCGACCCAGTCTATGCCCGCAAGTACAGGCATAGGTCTCGGCCCCGATGACGGCGGAGCCTGCTCAATGGACCTTACTGCCGCAATAGAACCACGAGAAATAGAATATCTCCAGGCTGGTGGAAAACAACAATGTGCTTTTGAATATGGCTCAGCTTTCTCAAGAGCATCGAGAGCAATAACACCAGCGGGCGAAACGGTTTTCGTTTCAGGAACCGCTGCGATCAATGCTGCTGGTATTACAACAAATATTGGAAAACCAAAAGAGCAGATCGAAGACACGATAACAAACATACAGGCTGTGCTGCGTGACATGAATTGCTCGGATGATGAGGTTGTTCTGGTGATGGCTTATTGCAAAACTCCTGAAGTTGAAAAGGTTTTCAACCAGATGGCAGAAAAACCGGATTGGCCCTGGGTTACAATGATCTGCGATGTCTGTCGTGACAATCTGCTTTTTGAGATAGAACTGGTTGCATTGCCGCGAAAACAGCTATAATCCCGCAAAATCTTTTTGAACCAATAGCATCCATACTGGACAACACGCCCGGATTTCATATAATCCAGGAAAGCTTTTTATGGAATCTGTCCTATGAAAAAAACTTCGATACTGTTTTGTCTCGTATTAATTTTTATTGCCGCAGGTTGCAATACCCTCTCCCGGCAAAAACCTCTTATCGGCATAACCTCTGTCTACAAAGATAATTCAAATTCCCTAAGCTATAATTACATAAAAGCTGTTGAACAAAACAATGGTATCCCGCTTATCCTGCCAACTGTGGAAAATGAAGAAACAATTGAAACCTATATAAATAAACTCGATGGTCTTGTACTAATTGGCGGGGCGGACATTCCACCCTCTGCTTACAATCAGACTCCGCATCCAACCGTAAAAATTATGGCTGACAAAAGATATAACTTTGAACGCCGATTAATCAAAAAATGGCTAAATACCGGCAAACCTGTCCTTGGCATCTGTCTCGGCATGCAGTTTACAAACGTCGTCTCAGGCGGAACCATGATACAGGATATCCCATCGCAAATAGGCTCCAAAGTTGACCACCGCTGCAAAGAAAAGCTTCATAAAATTACGATTGATCCGTCAAGCGATCTCGCGAAAATCCTCAACTCTACCCAGGCACATGTTTATTCAACTCATCATCAGGCAGTAAAAAAAATAGGTCGAAATCTAAAACCCGTTGCCAAAACCGACGACGGCATAGTGGAAGCACTCGAAAGAACCGATGGCCATTTTGGTCTGTTCGTACAATGGCACCCCGAAGCTATGACAAAAGACATCGAGCACCGGGATGCTATATATTCAGCCCTGATAAAAGCCTGCTTAAAATCTCGAAAATAATCTTATCTTCTGTTATAATGCGAACCATGTCCTTAGCAGAAAAAATAAAACTAAAAGCTATAAATTTAGGTTTCGACCTGACAGCAATAACAGATGCCTCTCCAATTTCGCCTGAGCATATAAATTATTTTTCCAATTGGCTCAATGCGGGCTTTGCCGCTGAGATGGCATACATGTACAGAAATTTTGAAAAGCGAACCAATCCACAAAAACTATTCCCCCCCGCAAGATCAATTATTATCGTAGGTCTGAATTACAAATGTGACAGCCTTCCTCAAAAACCAACCAACCAATCCTCAGGGCAGATTTGCGATTATGCCCTTTACCCCGACTATCACGATTTTATAAAACACCGACTTCGCAAGCTCGCTCTTTATATCAATACACTTTTCGATGATTTTAAATTCAGGATTTGTGTTGACTCTGCACCGTTGGCTGAAAGATCATTAGCCGCCCGAGCAGGTCTGGGCTTTATCGGCAAAAACCACATGCTCATAAACCCAGGCTTGGGCTGTCAGATATTTCTCGGCGAATTGCTCACAAATATCGACCTGCCTTGCGATAAACCACTCGAGCAAACTTGCAAAAATTGTGATCTTTGTATAAAAGCCTGTCCAACCGGAGCATTAAACCCCGATGGTTCTTTCGATGCCTCGAAGTGTATAAGCTATCTGACAATAGAACACAAAGGCCACATCCCCGTCAGCCTTGCGGAAAAATTTGGAGATAGTCTTTTCGGCTGTGACAGATGTTCGAAGGCTTGTCCATATCACCAAAAAGCACACGCTTGCAAAAATAAAGATTTTAAACCAGACCTCGAAAAAAAATATATTGCTCTTGATGCAATATTAAACATGCCAGAGGAAAACTTCGCTAACGACTTCAAAACTTTGCCAATATGCCGCACAGGTCTGGAAAATCTCAAAAGAAACGCCCGTATCTGCAAAATAAATAATACTAATCCATAAAAAAAAGCCGACCATTTCGGTTCAGCTCTCGATTATCACGGGGACTCAAAACTTTTTTTAAGGAGCAAGGAAAGAATCAGCTTCACTGACCGGAATTTCATAGCCGTTATAAACATCAGTGTTTTGAAGGGTGAAGATGTCATCTTTATTAGGACCGATGTTTCTGTCCTTAGTATATTCAACACTGCCGTCAAGGAATAGAACATTCTGGCCTTTGCGATTATGATTGATACTGTTAATAGTTAAAAGTTTTTTATTGAGTTTGAGTTTCAATGTTTTGTGGTTGTTTTGTGGGAGATTTTCAAACAAAGGATTCGAATCGGAGAAGAAGGGATTTCTGCCAAGGCTTATAATAGTATCCCTCTTAGCTAATATTTTCGAGCTGTAAGTTATATATTTCCTTGCCGGAAAATCATTATATTGCTTAGCCTGCAACGAATCAAATTTTAAAACCTTACCATCTCTAACCCCAGGACAAACAAAGTTCGCAGGTATTACATAACCCTCTTTGACCAGAAGCCATGCGTTACGAGTATTCGAACAGTTGTCTTGCCCGCTACAGCCTACTTTCCACCAGGGTTGGCCGTTTGCAGTAGCGACGGAAGGAAGTCGGTTGTTGTGGTCGGCGCTATAATTACTGAGCCCGCCTGCTATTTGCGAAAGCTGCCATTGGCATTTCTGCTTCCACGAGTTTTGCCTTGCAGATTTAAGAACCGGGAAAAATACCGTAGCAACAAAGAAAATTACCGCCGCCGCAGTTACAACCTGACTAAAGTTAGGCCAGAAATGAATTTTGCCAACATGCTGGCTCTGCTCATCGCCGAGTAACTCCTGCAATTTTATATGACTTGAATTGGCTGCTTTACAAAGTCGGTCAATCGTACCCTCAACTATGTACTCCGGACACTCCTGAGCTGTCAAACTATCCAAAGGAGAAAGTGATTTTTTTATCGCGTCATAAAGCTCTAAAGCCTCATCGTTATTTTCGATCAGGCTCCTGACTTCATGGTGGTTCTCACTGGATTCGAGGCCCAAACAATAATCAAATATCAGTTCTTTTTCAAAATTACTTAATTTCGGCATTACTTTTTACTGCTCCCAACAGTTATTTTCCATTCTTTGGCAAACCTGCCCACTGCTGTATGCAGTCGGCTCTTAATCGTTCCAATAGGTATACTGAGCATTTGTGCCATTTGTTTGTAAGAAAATTGGTTAAAATAGGACAAAATCAAAATTTCTCGTAGATTTTCCGGCATTTCCGATATTATCTGTCTTACCATCATCGCAGTCTCATCCTGTGCCAATTCATCCAGGGGCATTTTATCACGACTGGCAAGAATATCTAAGGCATCTCCAAACGACATTTCATCAGAAGTTGCGATAGAACCGATAGGAATCGCTGCTGTTCTTCGTTGTTTTCTAAGGGCATCCTTAGCTTTATTAGCTGCTATAGTAAAAAGCCAAGGCCTTAAATTCTTCGTCGGGTCAAATTTCGATCGGCTGTTGTATAGCTGCAAAAAAGCCTCCTGAAAGACGTCTTCAACCTGATCGTGATGGTTCAAAAACCGTTTTAAAAAGGCATAAAGGCCGTTTTTGTAATGATTGATGATTTCACGAAAAGCGTCCTCATCTCCGTCCATAAAACGGGCAATAACTTTGCTGTCCAACTGATTGGTCAAGTTATACTCCATCAAAAACACTCAAAAAAAGATAATGGTATTATTATAAGCTAATTTTTTAAAATATAAATATTTATTTGTAGAAATGATTTGATTAGAGCACTTTAATATTTTCTGTTCGCATTTAGGCTTCTCGTTAGGGCAAGACTGGCAAATTCGATCTATAATAAAGATACCTGAAAATAAACCGTATGATACCAATCCCAATTAAATTTTTCGCTTTATCCGCGGGTAACTAACTCAAAGATAAGAAGTTATGGATTTATTCGCGGAAATTTATTACCATGAATGGTATGAGTGGTAAATCCTGTCGAATTACTAAAATGCAGAAAAAAACCGCAAATTTGCTCAAAATACCTGATTACTGAACATGATTTACTGACTTTTTACACCGTTTTTCAGCCAGAGTTTTGCTTCGTCGCTTCCGAACCGTGCAGCTTTTTTGTACCAGAATTTTGCCAGATAGCTGTCTTTTTGCAGACCTTGGCCTGTTTCGTACATTTGACCGAGGTAAAACATTCCTTCGCCGCTTCCGGTATCTGCTGCTCTTTTGTACCATTTTACAGCTTCGAAATAATCCTGCTGGGCAAATTCGCCGTGTTTGTACATTGACGCCATGGCAAGCATCGCATGTGTGTTCGAATTATCAGCAGCTTTTTTGTACCATTCGATAGCTTTTTGGACATCCTGTCTGATAGCCAGGCCGTAGTTATTCATCAATCCGAGATTATACATTGCACCGGAGTTTCCGGCATTGGCGGCTTTTAGATACCAGCCGATAGCGCTGTTGTAATTCTGAACTACCCCTTGCCCCTTGAAATACAGATTTCCCAGCCCGAACATGCCGCCGCTATGGCCCTTTTCAGCTGCCTGGCGATACCATTCACCTGCCTGAATGTGGTCAACATTTATGCCGTAACCATTTTCATATGCAAAGCCGACGTTATACATTGCTCCCGGATGTCCTGCGGTCGCTGCACGGAAGAAGTATTCAAATGAGATATCACGGTTCTTGGCGACTATCTCGCCTTTTGCGTAGATCCATGCCATTGCAATCATAGCGTTCACATTGTCGGCATCAGCGGCTTTTTCATACCAGTCCATCGACTGCCGCAGGTCTGTTTCGCCCGCAAGGCCCTTCTGGTAAACAACCCCGAGATTGTACATAGCAGATACGTTGCCTTGTTCAGCTTTTTGCTGGTAAAGCTGGAATTGATCATCTTTAAGCTCAGAGATTTGTTGGCAATACAGGTTGGTTGTAATTAATAAAGTGAAGCATGCGGAAATCTTAATGATTGAATCCATTCTCATCGGCCTTTCTCCTTAAAGGTTAACTACAGTATAATATTACATGGACGATGTGAAAATACACAACTTATAGGACTTTGTCAACAGATATCTCAAATTAACACCCCTTTAATAACAAAATAACACAAACTTAACTGCCTGCTTTGCACCACCTCATTCCATTGCCTCCTTGATGCCGAATAAGAAAAAACTACCTGTTTTTATATCTTAAAAAACTAATATGAAAGGAATATACAAATGAGATACCTAACAATATTATTTTACAAGTCTGCGTTTTAGTTCTTTTGTAATTTTATTCCATTTTATATGCCGTATCTTGGCCAGAAAACAAAAAATCCCCGTTATTAACCTAAAAACCCAAACAAAGAAGGTGCAGACACTTTCTAGTTGAATATGGTCTGCTTATTTGTTATAATGACCGTGGTGTTTTTGTGTAAATACAAAGGGTGATTTTTGTCAGAGAGGAACTTTACCTCATATAGGGACAGATTTAAATTTGGTTACGAAGGGAGAATAAAATGAAGCGATTGGGTCTGGTAGCTTTGCTTTTATTGGTAGCTTGTTTAAGTACTCAGGTATTCGCTGAAACTGTTTATTTTCTGGTGGGGGAAGTATGGGATCCTCCAGATCCTAACGAGTTCTACGTTCTGCCCCTTACGGATCCTTGTGATATAGCCGATGCCAGAGACCTTATCGAATACGGGCCAGAGCCAGAGGTCAGACCGGCTTTGGTTGTGGCGGCTATAGACCACTGGGACCCCAATAATGGGATTAACGTAAATCGCAATTATCATTTGCAGGGGATACCAGCATGGTCTTGGTACGTTACGGAATTCGCAAATTTTGCAGATTTCACAACAGAGATTTTGGATGGTGAGCCTTCGTGGGTCGAAAGTGATGTCGAATGGTGGATACAAAATACAGGGGGACTCATTGGTTTTTGGGATTTTACAGTACTTGCCGAATTGGGTACTGACCTGGAGCCGTGGAACTGTGATTTGACCGTAGACGGCATTATCGGCCCCAATGATTTGGCGTGGTTTACTTCACACTGGCTGGACTCAGGCTGCTGCCATCGCTACTATTGCGAGGGGGCAGACATAGACGGCAGCAGTGAAGTCGATTTCAAAGATTTTGCCATTTTTGCCAACAACTGGCTCTGGGAAGAATAATGCCCAGCCGGGTTTAGCTTGATTACGAAAGCAGAATAAAATGAAGCGATTTGGGCTGAAACGTAGAAGAGTTCTTATCCTTTTCTTCTTTATGAGTATACTCTTTGGCACCTTGGAGCAAACCAGCTATGCTGCTGAGCAACCTGAGTTTGTTGCCATTCAAATCCATGAAGCGAATACGCCGGTCTACGGCTTAGCCTGGGGTGATTTTGACCCTTGCAATGTTGGAATGGAGGTTGCTTGCTTGCTGCAGTATGGATCAGTCCTGCAACTTTCCCCCAGTGTTCCTAATTGGCAAACAGCTTTGCGTCATAACGGTCAGACGAGCGCACTTCATATGAAAGGACGGCCTACGATCTCCATCGGCAATGTCCACTCCGGTTACTCTGGCGATGAGGTTGTTGTCTGTGCGGGTTGGTACCCGTCAAAAATTACGTCAGTCTTTTACAATCCTGCCATTGGATGGTCAAACGAGGTTTTATTTGACAATACCGGAATGGTCGGGATCAGTTGGGGTGCGCGAGCGGGTGATTACGATCCATGCCATCCCGGCGATGAGATATTCCACATTTATGAAGGTGTGCTGGATTGTAGCTTCGGGACACTATTCAGTGAGGTTGCAGGTACATGGGAAGAAGAGATTATCTTCGGAGACGGAGAAATGTTTGAAGTTGGTATGGACTCGGCCGCGGGTGATTTTAATCCAGACCACACCGGGCCAGAGATTGTCGTTGTGTGTGAATCAGGGCCGAACTACGAAATTCTTCCGCCCGAAGGTGCCAGCGCAGGCAATTGGCCGAAACGGGTAATTGGGCCCGATACTGTTGAAAACTCGGGTTGGGTGGTGGAGATAGCTGATATCGACCCTTGCTATCCCGGCAACGAACTTGTCTATGGAACCCGCTACAGCAATCGCATTGTGATGTCTCATCACAATGGTGAGAATCCACACGACTTAGAGATTCTTTTCACTGGCAATGCAACAGAATATGGTTACACCGAAATGTTAGATATAGCGATAGGTGATATTCTGCCTCAGATGGCCGGACTCGAGATTCTTGGTGTAGATTATACAGGCTCGGTTTATCTTGTCAGAAAGGTCGATGGAACTTGGCAAGGCCAGGTCATCTGGCAGGATCCGAACTCACTACATGCCGTTATTACAGGAGACTTTTTACCTGCCCGCAGTGGCGATGAAATCCTTGTGGCAGGTGAGTCAGGAACCATCATACTCCTTACGCTTACGTTCACAGACAACCTTACCGGCGATGGTAAAGTTAACTTTCAGGATTTTGCAGAATTAGCTAACTACTGGCAACAAAGTGAACCATCCGCTGATATAGGTCCTTGGCCAATCGGTGATGGCGTCATAAATATGTTAGATTTAGCGGTTTTGGCTGAGGATTGGCTGCAGGCAGCATACTGGGTCGAATGATAGGCCATTTAGCCCGCATTTCTCACAACCATTGATTTGGGCTGTTTTTTTGTGGCGATTTGATGTGGCTTGCGATAAACCAATAACAATATTATTTTACAAGTCTGCGTTTTAGTTCTTTTGTAATTTTATTCCATTTTATATGCCGTATCTTGGCCAGAAAACAAAAAATCCCCGTTATTAACCTAAAAAACCAAACAAAAAGTGCTGATCATAAGTTTTTTAGTAATTTTCGGTTTTTTTTAAAAAAAAGCGTCACATTATGAGGTTTCGTGAGACTTTACTAATAGAAAGACGTTGTTTGACAATTTAATAAAAGTAGTAATTATACGAATTAGTTGTTTTATCTTGCTTATTGGTCGTATTTGTGTCTTGCCGAGGTTTAGGATAATGGCTCGGATAACTCCGAGTAATGATGGCCAGGTTCGCCCGGATATTTGTGGTAATATTGCTATCTGGGAGAACCGGTCAGGGGCTGCGTTGATAAGGCAGGTGTGGTATTCATAAAATGAGTAATGGTAATTTAAGCAACAATCGAAGTTGCTATTTGATATGCAAGGTTGTAGGAATATTATATTCGTATCGTAGGTGTGGGAAGAGCCGTCGACAGTTGTAACTTACTTGGCACCACTCATGTTTTGACGGCTCTTAACCACAATAATAAAAGCGATGGAATGGTTAATATTTCAGGCTTTGCTGATTT
>CAYZEH010000002.1:0-41399 GCA_964477135.1 uncultured Pirellulales bacterium
AGGCTAATAAGAGCCTGATAGATTTTCTTGCTAAGAAACTTGGGGTAAAGAAACATGACATTTCTATCGTATCGGGAGCAACGAGTCCTGTTAAGCAAATCCAGATCGATGGTATGAGCAGGAAAATATTCATCGCCAAAATGAATCCGGAGCAAGAGTAATGACCAGCGAGCAAATCTCAAAACCACTTGCTAAGCTGGATGAAACTTCACTTAGCTACATGCTGAAGCTGGCGGCGCCGATGATAGTTACCAATATATCTTTTACGATAATGCAGTTTGTTGACAGGTTAATGGTTTCGAGGCTTGGGACAAATGAGTTGGCGGCGATATTGCCTGCGGGGGTGGTTAGTTTTCTGCCGGGCAGTTTTGCAATCGGGGTGCTGACAAGCGTTAGTACATTTACCAGTCAATCGTTCGGCAGAGGGGAAAATCGAGAGTGCCCGAAATACTGCTGGCAGGGGATTTATATGGGGCTTGCTTATTTTGCTATTGTGATCGCAATTATGTGGCCTTGGTCGGGGTGGATATTTAAAGCTATGGGCCATGAAGGTGCTATCATTGAAATGGAAGTGGCGTATCTTCGTATTATGCTTTACAGCCAGATGATCGCGGTTTTGATACATGCAAGCAGTCAATTTTTTATGGGTGTGCACCGCCCTGTTATCACGATGTATGCCGCTATAATCGGACAATTAGTCAACGTAGGGTGTAATTATGTTTTGATATTCGGCAAGTTCGGATTTCCGCAGATGGGTATCAGGGGAGCTGCGTGGGGGACGTTTATTGGTATCGTTGTCGGGGCTGGTATTCGGATGTGGGTGTTTATGGGCAGCGGTATTAATGAAAAATTTCACAGCAGAAGCAGTTTAAGACCTGATCCGGGGAAGATGAAAGATCTGCTTAAGGTCGGTCTGCCTGCAGGATTCGGACTGATGGTAAACGTATCGCTTTGGGCGATGATTTTGCTTGGATTGGTGGGCAGGTTTGGCAAAGAGGCGGTGGCGGCTACATCGGCGGTATTTTCATATATCAATATCTCCGTTATGCCGATAGTAGGGATCGGGACCGCTTTGACGGCGGCGGTTGGGAAATCTATCGGTGCGGGAAGAAATGATATTGCTAAGAAACAGACGAGTATCTGCCTCAGGATAGGATTGACTTATATGGGATTTGTCGGGCTTTGCTTTTTTGTGTTCAGAGATAACCTGATGGCAATGTGGTCGACGGACAGCAAAGTTATTGATACGGGTGTTAAGATACTGATATGTGCGGCAATTTTCCAGGTTTTTGATGCTGCGACGATAATATATAACGGCAGCTTACGCGGGGCAGGCGATACGGTCTGGATAGCAGCGATGTCTGCGATCGGGGCGATTGTTATACTTGGCGGCGGCGGCTGGGTAATTTTGAATTATTTCGAGGAACTCGGCATTATTGGGCCTTGGATCGCTGCGACAGTTAACATTATTGCTGTCGGGATCGCTAACAGATGGCGGTTTAAGAGTGGTAGGTGGATGGAAATTGATCTGTTCAGGCAAAGGCCAGCTGGGGTTGCTGTTGAAATTGAGACTGCGATAGAGTAAGATATACCCTTAAGGGTAGTAAATGTCCGCGAATAAATCCATAACTTGTTATTTTTAAGTTCGTTACCCGCGGATAAGCGGTAAAATTCAATTGGGATCAGTGTATGTGTATGATGAATGTTATTTGAGCTGGGTGAAACTTAGATGAAAAAACTATCGGTATATTTGTTGGTAATCTGTGCGGTATGCATAGGGCTTGCTGATTCTTCATTGGTGGCTGGGCCTTTAGCTAACAATAACAAACCCGGAACTTACGCCAGAAGCATTGAGCAGATACTTAAATATAACAGCAAGGATATCGATCTTGGTACTGCGGCAATGATAATTTCTGAGCAGTGGAATGACGATGTTCTGGGCAGGCAGTACATTTTCGAGCTGGATAAGATGGCTCACAAGATACTTAAGGAACTTAAAGAACGCGGCAGGAGTATTAATTATAAAGCTATCGATGTTATTAATGACTATCTTTATAGTGAGTTGGGGTTTACTGCGATTGAGACTGCTGATAACCCGGAAGATCTGTTTTTGCACAGCGTTCTTGATAATAAAAGAGGATATTGCCTGAGTCTGTCTGTGCTTTATCTTTCGCTGGCGGAGAGAATCGGACTTGAATTGTATGGGGTAGTTGTGCCGGGGCATTTTTTTGTCAGGTATGATGACGGGGATGTCCGGTTCAATATTGAAACGACTAACGGGGGCTCGATCACGAATGATGAACATTACATAGAGAAGTTTAATGTTCCGCAGAATAGTGATGTTTACATGAAGAGCCTTGATAAGAGACAGACTTTGGGGTGTTTCTTTAATAATCTCGGTAATAGTTACAGCGAAATCGGCAACATAGAAATGGCAAAGAAAGCTTTGGAAAAATCTATTGAGATCAATCCGTCGCTGGCGGAATCGAGAACGAACCTTGGGAATATTTATCTTTCTAAAGGCGAAACAGATTTTGCGATAGACTTGTATCAGAGTGCACTTGAAGTCAATCCGAATGACGCCAAAGTTTATAATAACCTTGCTAATGCGTATATGCAGAAAGGCTGGACAGTCAGGGCAATTAAGTTTTATAAGCTAAGCCAGAGTCTTGACAGTGATTTTGCAGATATATATAGAAATCTCGCCAGGGCTTATATCGCAAATAAAAATTACGATGAAGCTTTGTCGCAATTGAATAAAGCTGAGATACGTTCGCCTAAAGACCCTGTTATCTATTATTTCCTGGGAGAGGTTTATGTCCAGAAAGACAGGATAGCGGATGCGATCTATAATTATGAGAAAGCTCTTAAGTTTAAGGCTGATTACGCGGAAGCTTATTGCGGGATCGCATTTTGTCATAACATAAGCGGCGAAGTGGATGATGAAATATACTTCTATAAAAAAGCTATCTCGGTAAAGCCTGAAATGACAGCGGCGATACTAAATCTTGGCAATGCGTATTTTTCAAAGAAAAAATTCGAGGCAGCTATCGAGCAATATAAAAAAGCAATAATGCTTGTGAGCGATGACGACAGAATATATTACAATCTCGGCGCAGCGTATTCGAATTTGAAACTTTACCCTGAGGCCCTTGAGCAATATGTTAAGACTCTGGAAATTAATCCGCAAAATGCGGATGCGCACAACGGGCTTGGGTTCATTTATTACAATCAGGGTAAATACAGAACAGCATGGAAACACATCAATAAAGCCAAACAGCTTGGCTATAATGTCGATTTGCCGCTTTATGAGGCTATAAAAAGTCGGCTCTGATAATATTAAAACCTGGCTTTTGGCACGTTTACAAAAAGATTGATAGAGTTGCTATAAGAGTGTATATTACAGTCTGAATACCTTTTGAGGCTAAGAAGTTTCCGCGAGGAAAATTATAATCCTGATATGTGTTGGGATACCCGCGAATAAACGGGAAAACTTAACTGTGAGTAGTACATAAAAAATTAACGGAGATTTAAACGTGAATTCAAAGAGGATATTACTTTCATCAGCTACGATCGTTTTGTTTTTTGCGGTATGGGCATACGGCAGCGATGTTAATAACCTGACTGACTATTACGGGTTTGGGGCAATAGAGATAATTAAGTCTGATTGGGGAATCGGCAATCTTACGGTGACAGACTTTAACGGCGACGGTCTGAAAGATATTGCTTTTGCGAATAACCACAAGACAAAAATAGAGATACTGCTGCAAAAGGCGAAAGGCCCTGATATTAAACTGCAAACTAAGCCTTTAGTCGACGAAGATGATATTAATCGGTTACCAGAAAACAGTCCGTTTGAGAAAAATTCTGTGGCAGTTTCACAGAAGATATCAAGTATGGTCAGCGGTGATTTTAATAACGATGGAATGGTTGATATTGTTTTTTACGGCAAACCTAACGGCCTTTATTTGATATTGCAGAAGAAAGATGAATCGCAAAAGAAAAGCAATACTTTGAGTTGGAGAAGCCGAAAGAAAATTAAGATAAGCGATGGGCTGATGAGCAGCAATGCGTTAGTGAAATCTGATTTCAACAATGACGGCAGAGACGATATCGCTTTGGCGAGCCAGAAAAGTATTTATATTATTTTACAGAAGGACGATGGGACATTGGCTGAGGAGGTGGAATATCCTACCTCTGCTGTGACTTTAGGAGTTGACAGTTCTGATCTGAACGGCGATGGACTTAATGATCTTGTGATGATAACAGATGACAGGGATAAGCCTTTACATGTACGGTTTGGTTTGGCTGATGGTCAGCTTGGCCCGGAGATGCGGTTTTTTATCGAGTCGCCTTATGTGATGGATATGTGGGATATCGACGGGGAAACGGGCAGTGAGATACTTACTGTCGACAGGAGAAGCGGCAGGCTGATAAGTTATAGTCTTTCAACTGAGATGAGGGCTGATGAAGATTGGCCTATGTTGTTTTATCCTTTTGCTTCGAGTAAAGATAACAGGAAAAGAGATATTGCGGTAGCTGATTTTGACGGCGACGGGCTCGATGATATTGTTGTTAGTGACCCGGCGGCAGCAGAGTTGATCTTTTACAGGCAAAAAGCTGACATTGGTCTGGCAGATACGGTGCGATTCCCCTGCTTTTCTGATGTTGATCGTATCGATGAAAGTGACATTGACGGCGACGGTAAAAGTGAGCTGATAGTGCTTAGTGTTAAGGAAAAGCTTATAGGTTTGGTTAGTTATGAGAATAATCGACTGACATTTCCTAAGCCCTTGACAGTTGCTGGTGAACCGGTTGCTATGGAGATAGCTGACATTGATGGTGATGGGGAGATGGATTGTGTTTATATCAGTAAGGATGCCAACAGTCTGCGGTCTCTGGAGGTGGTTTATAATCTGGCAGCGATTGATAAATTGAAGAGCAAAACTCTTGATGATGAGCTGCTTCAATTGGTAAAGGACATCAACTCCTGCGAAACTGGGCTGGAATTAAAAAAGCTTGAGGCAAATCCGGACGGCATAAAGGTAATCGATGTTGACCAGGATGGATTGAACGATATTGTTGTCTTTGTTAAATATGAGAAGCCGATACTTATCCGCCAGATTGAGCAGAAAAAATTTGAGATCGCAGATGCCGGCAAGACACAGGCAAGTTTGATCCAGCAGGCGACAATGAGCTCGATGACAGTTGGTAATATCGACAGCAATAAAGGCAAAGAGATACTTATAGCACAGGATAATTTTGCGAGAAGCCTGAAGTTTTCCAAGCAATCAAAATGGCAAATCATTGACCAGTATAATGCTAAGAGTAAGGAAAACAAGATCGGCACTGTCGCGGCATTTAATATGAGCAGTGACAATGCTAAACCAAGTATATTATTACTTGACGGGCAAAAGGGGCAATTGCAGATATTAAACGCGGGCCAGGACCAGACTTACCGTATCACCAGGGAACTTGAAGTCGGAAGCTGGAGCAATTCTCTGCATCTTAAGATACTTTTTGCAGCGGTTACAGGTAAAGACGTTAACAGTATTATTTTGTTTGACAGTAATAAATTTGCACTGATAAATATGCCTGAAGATGATTCAGGTCTGAGGTGTGAACAGCTCTTCAGCTATGAGACAAAAATAAAGGACGGCATCTACGGCAATATGACAAGCGGTGATATTAACAATGACGGCAAGGTCGATATTGTTATGGTCGATTATAAAGAGAACCACATTGAAATATTGACGTTTGAGGAAAAGAATAAGCCTGTATCAGCGATGAGTTTTAAGATATTCGAAGAAAAGAGCTATCGTAAACAGCAACAGGACAAAGTCGGTGTTGAGCCAAGAGAGATGAAAATTGCGGATGTTACCGGTGATGGTAAGAACGACCTTGTCAGTATTATTCATGACCGGATAATTATTTATCCGCAGGACTAATCTTTATACCCTTTGAGGCTAAGATCCCGATGTATATCGGGATACCCGCGGATAAACGGTAAAATTCAACCGGGATCAGTATAAAATAGCAGGTGAAATGGAACAGGGTAAGGAAACAGTTTTTATCGCTTTGAGCGGCGGTGTAGATTCTATGGCGACGGCGGCATTGCTGCTCGAGAGGGACTACCATTGCGAAGGTGTGTTTATGATCACCTGCGACCATTTTATAGCACAGAGAAGTGATGCGGAAAAAGCCGCCAAGGCTCTTGGAATAAAGTTACATGTGATCGACTTTCGGAAAGAGTTCGGGTTTATACTGGATTATTTTTTCGGTGAGTACAAGGCAGGCAGGACGCCAAATCCGTGCGTTTACTGCAATCGGTTAATAAAATTCGGGAAGCTTTGGGAGTTTGCCAGAGAACATGGCGCAAAGTTTCTTTCAACGGGACATTATGCGCGTATTATTAAAACTGATGCAGGGGCTGGTTTATATGAGACTACGAACAAAGCGAAAGATCAGTCCTATGTCTTTTCAATGGTGCGCAGAGAGATGCTTGAACATTTGATTTTGCCTATGGGCGATTATACTAAAGATCAGGCAAGGCAGATCGTTGCCGATTTTAATATCGGGATCGAACATAAAGGGGAATCACAGGAAATATGCTTTGTGCCTGACGATGATTATGTCAGATTGATAGAGCAAAAGTGTCCTGAGCTTATCCGCGAAGGTGACATCGTTGACAGTAGCGGTAAAGTTTTGGGCAAACATCAGGGAGTGCACAAGTTCACTATAGGCCAACGACGAGGTTTGGGCGTTGCGATGGGTGTGCCTTATTATGTTACTTGTATTGATGCTGAGAAAAACAGGGTAACACTTGGGCCTAAAGCTGAGGTAATGCATAATAAGCTTTCAGCATCGGGGGTGAACTGGCTTATAGATGAGCCGAGGGATGTATTTACGGCAAAAGTAAAAATAAGATATAACTCCGGAGGTGTATCCGCGAAAGTTTATCCCAAAGGCAATCAAGTCGATATCGAATTTGACGAGGCAGTGTCGGCGATCACAGCTGGGCAGACAGCGGTAATTTATATTGAAGATGAACACGGCTGGAAAGTCACCGGCGGGGCATGGATCGATTCAGCTGGAGATGTCTAAAAAACAATTATTTTTTTTTCATCAACGAATTGCTTCGCTAAACAGCATCGGCTTTGCTGAATCCTGTTGTCACTGAAATTGCTCCCTTATCTTTTTAGAAACAGAATCGGTGTTTAGACGCTCCTGTTCGGTTTTTTTATACCCTTCAGGGTAGTAAATGCCCGCGAATAAATCCGTACCTTGTTATTTTTGAATTATTTATCCGCGGATAAACGGTGAAATTCGATTGCGATCATTATATTATAAAGTGATTATTTGACGGCATTTATGTTTGTGATATAATGGCCTGCTGTAAATATTGAATAAGAACTATTGAGGATGCTTAAAATGCAGCAGGTTAAAACTTTAAAAGAGCTGGCAGAATTTGTCGGCGGAAAAGTATCAGGCGATGGCAGCATCAGGATAAGTTCAGTAACTACTTTGGAAAATGCAAGCGAAGGGGATATAACCTTCCTTGCTAACAAAAAGTATGAAAATCAGCTTTTGACAACTAAAGCATCGGCTATCATTGTGGGCAAGAAGGTTAAATCCGGTGCAAGTCTGATTATCTGTGATGATCCTTATTTTGCTTTCAGGGAAATTGTAGTTTTAATGTATGGCCAACGAAAACATAAAAAAACAGGAATCAGCAAGAAAGCCTTTATTGCAGAGACTGCGGTAACAGGCAAAGGCTGTGACATACATAATTTTGTTACTATTTGCGACGGAGCCAAAATAGGTGAAGGCTGTATGCTTTATCCGGGTGTATTCGTAGGGGAAAATACAATTATCGGCGACGAGTGTATTTTGTATCCTAATGTTGTTGTTTTTGACGAGTGCGTTATTGGCAACAGGGTTATTATTCAGGCTAATGCAATTATAGGCGAAGATGGGTATGGGTTTGCTACTCACGAGGGAGAGCATCATAAAATACCTCAAATCGGCAGAGCTGTTATTGAGGACGATGTTGAGATCGGCGCTGGTTGTGGAATCGAACGCGGAACACTTGATGACACGGTGATCGGCAAAGGGACAAAGATCGGCGACATGGTTGCAATTGGACACGGCGCAAAGATCGGGGTCGGATGTTTGATTGTGCCTTTTGTGGGGATCGCAGGTTCGACAACAGTCGGTGATTACTGCATTTTCGGCGGACAGTCTGGTACTGTCGGCCATATTAAGATCGGCAACAGGGTAAGGGTCGGCGCACAGTCGGGAGTTATTAATGACGTCGCTGACGGAAAGGAAATTTTAGGTTCGCCTGCAATAGATTCTGATATAGCCAGACGTGCCTATGCTCTTATTGGTGCGTTACCTGAAATGTATAAAAAAATTAAAAAGCTGGAAAAGAAATTAAAAAAAGCTACAGATAAAACATGTTAGAAGAATCAGATTGTAAATATGAATGCTAATTTGAAAACACTTGGACTTATTGCAGGGCAAGGGAGACTTCCTTTTATGGTTGCAGCGGGCGCTAAAAAAGCTGGGCTGAGGGTTGTTTGTGTCGGGCTTGCGGGAAGTGTTGATGAGACATTGGCTGACGAAGTTGACGTTTTTAAAAAAGTAGCTTTGGCCAGACCTGGGTCGTGGATAAGAAAACTCAGAAAACAAGGCGTTACGGATACGATAATGGTCGGTCGAGTAGCCAAGGGAAAAATATTTACACCTTTCAGGATAATACGATATCTGCCGGACTGGAGATCGATACGGATATGGTATTGGCGATTGCGAAAAAAGAATAAACAGAACGAAACGGTGTTGAATGCTCTGGCGGAGGAACTTGCCAGCGGAGGTATTATATTGGAAGATTCTACGAAATATTGTAAAGGTAAAATGGCAGAGGTCGGTATTATGACCAGCAAAGAGCCTGACAGCTCAATTCAGGAAGATATCGAATTTGGTTGGGAAATCGTAAAAAAACTTGCTGAACTTGATATTGGTCAGGCGATTGCGGTTAAGGAGAAAGAGGTGCTCTCCGTTGAAGGGATCGAGGGGACTGCCAATATGATTAAACGCACGGGACAATTCTGCAAAAAAGGCGGCTGGACCCTTATGAAAGTCTCTAAGGCAAATCAGGATATGCGGTTCGATGTGCCTTGCGTCGGGGTGGATACGATAAAAGAGCTTGCTGAAAATGGCGGCAGGCACATTGTTATTGAAGCTGAAAAAACTTTTATGATCGATAAAGAAGAAACTATAAAGCTTGCTGACAAGCTGGGTATTACTATCACTGGTCGCTGAGAAATATACCTTAAGGGTAGTATCCCGATATATCGGGGCCGCGAATAAAGTTGTAATTTGTTATTTTCAAGTTATTTACCCGCGGATAAACGGGTAAATTCAATTAGGATCAGTATATATTTTATGAATGATTTCCCTGTTCAATTAGAAATTAATAGATTGTCAGATACCAAGACGATCGAAAATGTAAGCTGTTATGAATTGCTGCGTGAGATCGCGGGCAAGCGAGAAGTTTATGACGGCATCTGGGATGATAAAGCGGTCATTGTAAAAATATTCCTTGACCCGGTCAGCGCTAACAGACATTTCAAAAAAGAATGGCACGGCCTGAAAGAACTCCAAAAGTTGGGACTAAACAGCGCTAAACCATTGTTTTACGGCAGGGGTAAAGACAATAGCTGGGTGATTGTATCAGAGAATATCGTCGGGTCAGAAACCGTTCTTTCGGCAATGCAGCAATGTCAAACCAAAGACGCTACAGTCGAGCTTGTGCTGAAAGTAACCAGTGAGCTTGCCAGACAGCATGTTAAAGGTGTGATTCAGAAAGATCTGCATCTGGGCAATTTCCTGATTAAAGACGGCAAGATATATGCCCTCGACCCGGGACAGATGAGCTTTTCTTCAAAGGCGCTATCAAGAAGAAAAAGTCTTTATAACCTGGGGGCTTTGGCGATGTCACTGCCGAATTATGATAAGCAAAATTTAAGAGCTTTGTGTGAGAAATACTTTGCTGAGAGAGAATGGAAGTTCAACAGTAAAGATGAAAAAGCTTTTGAAAAATATCTGTTAAAAAACGAAAAACGGTGTTTAAGACATTCTCAAAAGAAATGTATGCGAACGAGTAAGCGGACTTTGAAATTAGTAACAAGTGATTACAATTGTGTTTTCGAGAGGCCTTTCTGTGATAATATTAATCCGCATGAATTCATCGAGCAAATCGATGACCTTATGGACAAAGGTGATATTCTCAAGAAAGGCAACACCTGTTATGTTTCACGATTCAATTACAACAATGAGGATATAGTCGTAAAAAGGTATAACTATAAGGGGCCTATAAACCTGATCAGGCGAAATTTTAAAACTTCTCGTGCGAGACGCAATTGGCTTTATGCGAATTTGCTCATATCTGTAAAAATAGGAACGCCTCGGCCTTTCGGTTTTATCGAAAAAAAGAAGGGGCATTTTATCTGGCAGTCCTATTATATCAGTGAATATACAGACGCTATGAACCTTTATGCATTTTTGGCGAACCCGAATTTAACACCGGCGGGGCGTGAGAAGATGGCGGACAGAATCACTGACCTGATGACCCAGTTAGGAAAACGTGGGCTTTCTCATGGGGACATGAAACGATCAAATATATTAGTAACCGATGAGAAGCTTATTTTGATAGACCTGGATTCGATGAAAATTCACGGCGTCGGCCTTACGTGCCAAATGGAACTTGCTAAAGACATCAAACGACTGGCTAAGGACAAACCCGGCGGTTATAAAGGAATAGATGTCGACTATAAAAAGGTGATGAGTAAAATTTAGCTCAGAAATTTGGTGTTTTCAGAACTGGCGCAGGAACCTGAGATCGTTTTCGAAGAGCATTCTGATATCGGTGATGCCGTATTTACGCATCGCAAGTCTTTCGATTCCAAAACCAAAAGCCCAGCCTGTGTATTTTTCATTGTCGATATTAACTAAATCGAAAACATTCGGGTCAACCATACCACAACCGCCCATCTCGATCCATTTTTCCTCGCCATTTTTATCTACCCACAGCAGATCGATCTCCGCACTTGGTTCGGTAAACGGAAAGAAGCTTGGCCTGAAACGCCAAACGGTATCCTGGCCGAAAAATGTCTTGATGAACTGGTCTATAGTGGTCTTCATATCCACCATCGTTACACCCTCATCTACGACCAATGCCTCGATCTGATGGAACATAAACATATGAGTAGCATCGACGGTATCCGGGCGGTACACCCTGCCGGGAGCAACTACACGAATCGGCGGCTTGGTTTTTTTCATCGTACGGATCTGAATAGTTGAAGTCTGGCTTCTTAAAAGAGTCTCTTCGTCGATATAAAAATTGTCCATCGGATCTCTTGCGGGATGTTCAGGGCCAATATTCAAAGCAATAAAATTGTGCCACTCATCCTCGACTTCCGGACCATAAACAACACCAAAACCCATCCTGCCGAATATTTCAAGCAATTCGCTGACCGTTTGAGATATAACATGTGCTTTACCGATCTTGGTTTGCCTGGCAGGTAATGTTACATCTATCAGCTTTTCGGATTTGCCCTTTGACGAAGACTGAAGAGTTTGTTTTAACTGGTCAAATGCTGAAGTCACTTCTTTTTTAATTTTATTAGCAAGCTGACCGGCTTTGGGTTTATCTTCTTTTGAGAATTGCCCAATGTTGCTAAGCATTTGAGTGACAATGCCTTTGCGAGACATATATTTGATACGAAAATCTTCAAGAGCCTGCGAATCCTTGATTTGTTTTAACGCAGCCAATGTCTCTTTGCCAATATTTTCAAATTGCTCAAGCATTTAGAACACCGTTATCGATTATAGTTAAAACGATTCTATTTTAAGCCAACGCTGCTTTTGCAGCTTCTACGATAACATCAAATCCAGCTGGGTCAGCAATAGCAATTTCGCTGAGCATTTTTCTGTTAATCTCAATATTTGCTTTTTTGCACCCATTGATAAACCGGCTGTATGTAATCGAGCGTGTTTTGCAGGCTGCATTGATTCTGATAATCCAGAGACCACGGAAATCACGTTTTTTGAGTTTCCTACCTACCCTTGCGTTAACCGCTGCCCTTACGACAGCTTCCTTGGCTAACCTTATGGTCCTACCGGCTGAACCTCTGTGTCCCTTAACGGCTTTTAAGATTCTTTTGTGAGCCCGGCGCCTTGCGGCTCCTTTTCTTACTCTTGGCATATCAGCTTTCCTTTAAATAAATGTTACAAAATTTCAATCCCACTGGCGGCAGCTGATGAGAAGCCGAGAAGCAGGATATTAAAAACTAACCTTAATTAACGAACCGCCTCATTTACACAAAAATATTTTAGAGGTCTTAGCTAAAGCCTTGGTCATCGTTGTAGATTTCGACAGTGCTCTTTTTCGCTTAGCACTTTTACTACTCATGAGATGGCCTGTAAAAGACTTTTTATACTTTACTTTACCAGAGGCGGTAACTTTAACTCTTTTGCTTAATCCCTTATGGGTTTTCTGTTTAGGCATATGTCAAAATTCCTTGCAAAATATTTTTAACAGTTTTAATCAAAAATAGAAAACAGGTAATGTAAGCTATTTGGCAGTTCAGGTCAAGAGTATTGCCCTGAAAATACAAAAAAGCGTAAAAACTGTGGTTAAGAGGCAAAAAGTCTATGTATAAACTAAAAAAAATACCCCCAAATGAATAAGACAAGGTATATTCCCATCCTATTCAATGATAATACAAGCTTAAAAACCGGTTAAAAATAAATATATAGGTTACTTTGCCCCAAGCAGCAATGTCATGCGTTTTCCAGCCATTTTACTCGGCCTTTCTACCTTGGAGCAATCTTCCATTGTTTCGGCGATGTTTTTAAGAATTTCAAAACCTCTGTCTCTATGCAGCATCTGCCTGCCACGGAAAAAGACAGTAATTTGAACTTTATAGCCTTTTTCAAGAAATTCCCGTGCTTTCTTAAGCTTTATCTCTAAATCATGCGGGTCGGTCTCAGGCCTGAGTCTGATCTCTTTTAGCACCTGAGAGGTACTGCGAGTTTTTTTATGAGCCTCACGAGCTTTTCTTTTCTGCTCATAGAGCCACTTGCCATAATCCATAACCCGACAAACCGGAGGGTCGCCATTAGGAGAAACCTCGACAAGATCAAGACCGGCATCCTGAGAAACCCTTAGAGCTTCATATCGATCAACAATCCCGACTTGTTCATTTTTTTCATTTATAAGGCGAACTTGTCTTGCTTTGATTCCACTATTCACCTTCAAACCTTGTTTACTAATAAGTAATCACCTTACCTTTCTAAAATTAATTCAAATACTTTTTTACGTTTTACGGTATTAAAACGCTAAATCAACGATTTTTTCTGCTATTTTATCTTTTGCTATAGATAAAAACTCTTCCATTGCAATAGTTTTGTTTTCTTTTATCGACCTTATCCTTACGTTTACAGCATTATTTTCAGCTTCTTTGGGCCCAACAACGAGCACATAGGGAACTCTTTCGCCATGGGTTTTTGCGATTTTTGCGCCGATTTTCTCATTTGACGTATCAATAGAACACCTCAAAGATGCTTTTTTAAGCTGATTGTAGACATTTTGAGCATATTCATTAGATTTTTCACTGATAGTCAATATTTTAACCTGGGTAGGTGCCAACCAGATCGGCATATTCCCTCCATAATGCTCTATCAGAATTCCGATAAACCTCTCAAAAGAGCCCAGAACCGCACGGTGGATCATAACCGGAGTTTTTTCAGTATTATCCTTATCTGTATAAACAAGTTCAAAGCGCTGAGGCATGGAGAAATCAAGCTGAATGGTACCAAGCTGCCATGATCGCTTTAGACAATCGCGAATATGGAAATCGATCTTCGGGCCATAGAAAGCACCATCACCTTCATTTACCTGAAAATCAATGTTCTTATGCTTCATTGCCGCGATAAGTGCATTTGTTGCGGTATCCCAGATATCATCAGCGCCTATGTGTTTTTCAGGCTTGGTAGAAAGCTCAATACGAATGTCATCAAAGCCGAAAGCCTTATAAAGCTCGAACGTAAGCTCAATAACACCAATGACTTCTGCTTCTATCTGCTCAGGGGTGCAGAAAATATGAGCATCATCCTGAGTGAACTGTCTTACTCGGAAAAGACCATGCATTACACCGCTGGCTTCATGCCTGTGCACTAATCCAAGCTCTGCAACTCTTGATGGGAAATCACGGTAGGAATGTTGTTTGCTTTTGAAAACGAGACACCCACCCGGGCAATTCATCGGTTTGATAGCATACCCGACGCCGTCAATATCAGTGAAATACATGTTTTCTTTGTAATTATCCCAGTGTCCGCTCTTGTGCCAAAGTTCCTCGTTGAGCATTATTGGTGTTTTTATTTCGCTGTAGTCATATTTTTCATGCACACTACGCCAGAAATCAACTATTTCGTTCCAGATAACCATTCCGTTAGGATGTATAAACGCAAAACCAGGCCCAGCATCATTAAAACTGAACAGGTCAAGCTGTTTGCCTATAACACGGTGGTCTCTTTTTTTGGCTTCTTCAAGCATATAAAGATAATCTTCAAGGTCTTTTTTACTCGCCCAAGCTGTGCCGTAAACCCTCTGAAGCATCTTCTGGGTAGCGTCCCCATGCCAGTAAGCCCCGGCAACGGACATAACCTTGTAACTACCTATTTTACCTGTACTCGGAACATGAGGACCTCTACAAAGGTCTTCAAAGCCCCCTTTGCCGTGACTGTAAAAAGTCATGATATCACCATCAGCACGGTTGATATTGTCTATCTTGTACTTGTCGCCGGCCATCTTATCCAGGGCTTCACGGCGAGACATTTCTTTTCTAATGAACGGTACATTAGTTTTGGCAATATATGCCATTTTCTTCTCAATTTTCGCAAAATCGGTAGGCCTGATAGTTTCATCAATGTCAATGTCATAATAGAAACCATCTTCGACTACAGGACCGTAGACAAGCTTTGCTTTAGGCCAGATACTGCAAATCGCTTCAGCCATTACGTGAGAACAGCTGTGTCGCATTATTTCAAGACCTTGCTGGCTTTTAGCTGTTATTATCTCCACAGAGACATCGGAGTCGATTTTCGCTGAGAGATCAACCAATTCACCATTAACTTTAGCTGCCAAGGCCGCTTTTGCAAGAGAAATGCCTATTTGCTGTGCTAACTCGAAAACAGTACTGCCATTTTCGATTTCTTTTATGCTGCCATCAGGCAGAGTTGCTTTTACCATAAATCCTTATCCAATATCCTAAATCCTTTTTAATCATCAGCTTAGTATAGCTGTAGCTATCAGTTTTGTCAAGATATCGCTCATTAAAGAGCTGAAAATCAATTATATCACTGCAGATATAAACCAACAACCAGATTATAACCTATAATTCATCCGTCAATTGTAAAAGTTTCATTAATTTATTTATTGTAATTTTGAGTATTTTATCATATAATACTATTAACTTAGAGCTTTACGAGGAGAGTATATGGACATAAATATGGTGTTGTTTAAAAAAGACGGGGGCCTGAAGTCATTTCCGGTCAAGCGAAGCATCGTCACTATAGGCAGAAGCCACAACTGTGATTTTCAGATACCCGTAATGTCAGTATCCAAAAAACACTGCAAATTAATACGCAAATCAGGCGTTGTGACCATCCGCGACCTTAATTCACGCAATGGAACTCTGGTCAATGGCAAATTAATCAAAGAAACAACTATTAACCCCGGCGACTCGATAGAAATAGGGCCTTTGGTATTTGTCATCCAGATAGACAATGAACCATCTGACCTGAAAAACCCTAAATTACCGGAAAATGAAAAACTTCTTACCAAAAAAGCTGAAGATTTGCCGCCCAAAACAGAAGATTCGTCTAAAGAGGGCAAACAAAATATTCCACTAAGCGACCTTGAGACTGAAGATATACCAGCCGATGACTTGGTTGAAGGGAGTGATTTTCTCGACCTGGACGAGCTTGGAGACCTCAGCGATCTCGAAGAATTGAAATAATTAATGCTTAGATGCGGTTAAAAAATTAATTCAATCACATATTAAAAGTTTTATATCAAAGTTCTTAAAAGTACAACTTGTGTCTGAATAGGAACTGTGTTATTATTCTTGCTATAAATTAAGAGGTTTTTTGGTTAATATTACGTTGTGAAAGAGGAAATTGGTGCAAACTTTGGTTTTTAGTCCTGTCAAAATGGCATTGCTAATAGGGTGGTTTTTTCTGTGCTTTTGGCTTGCTCAACGAAGCCAGTACAGCTTATTAGTGCCAAAAGACAAAAAAACAATCGCAGCTTTGATGTCTTTGCTATTGGGACCAATCGCATTCGCCCTTTTTCTTTTTATCGACCTGGTAAAAAAGTCGTTTCAAAGCCAAAGCAGCATAATTGAACTTTTAAAAGAGTTCATTGCAAACATGTACAAAAAACAAGAGAACAGTGACGAATTCTCGATCAATCTCTTTGACTCAACCGGAAGAAACATTAAAGAAATCTACAGCCATGGCAGATCGAGCAGAGATTTGCAGGTTCTTGACCTTACTACGGAAATAATATGGAAAGGGCTCGAACTTAATGCAAGCGATATTCTTATAGACCCGAAAGATGACTCGATATCTACGGTAAGGCTTAGGATAGATGGGGTATTGAGAATCGTAGATCAGTTAGAAACAGATACCTGTCAGGCAGTGGTTAACAGTATCAAAGCAGTAGCCAATATGGATATAGCAGAAAGAAGAAGGCCTCAGGACGGAGCTTTTACCGCCAAAACAATTACAGGAAATGTTTCTTTCAGGGTAGCCAGTGCGGGCGTCTTAAATGGCGAGAAGCTTTCTATAAGGGTACTCAACCAGAATGCAAATCGATTTAGACTTGATAACATCGGTATTTCAAAAAAACAAGCGGCAATAATTGAAAATGCGATGAAAAAACCTTCCGGTATGATACTGATGTGCGGGCCTACCGGCAGCGGAAAAACTACCACTATGTACGGCATGTTGAATGAAATTGATTTCAGCCAGCGTAATGTGATCACGGTTGAGGATCCGATAGAGTATGTTCTGCCTCAGGCAAGTCAGATCGAGGTAAACCCAAAAGCTGATATCACTTTTGCAAAATCATTAAGGAGTATTTTAAGGCAGGACCCGGATGTAATATGTGTTGGTGAGATTCGAGATGAAGAAACTGCAGCTATTGCCCTGAGGGCATCCCAAACGGGCCATCTGGTACTTGCTACAATACATAGTAACAGCAATGCGGCAACAATTGTGAGGCTAATCGACCTGGGGATCAGTCCTCTGCTTATATCTACAGGTCTTAGCATGCTTATATCTCAAAGGCTTGTGCGTAAACTTTGTAATAATTGTAAACAGCAGGCTAACCTTAGCCAGGCACAGATATTGAGCTTTAGAAAGAAAAAAATTAATTACCTGAATATTTATGAAGGTGTCGGCTGTGAAAAATGTCATGGAACCGGATATCTCGGAAGAATAGCTATTTGTGATATGCTTGGTCTCGATGATAATCTCAGGACACTTATCGCAAATGAAAAACTTGACATTGGTAAGCTAAGGCAAAGCGGTGACGAAAAAGGTAAATCTAATCTTAAGAAACAAGGATTGAGAAAGGTTGTCTCAGGAATAACAAGTCTGGATGAACTTAAACGGGTTTTAGGGTAATTTTATGGTCGTGCTTATTGGAATTATAGCTGGATTGATTTTTGCGTGGATGGCTATCAGGATGGGGCTTTATGTCACTTGGTCTGTCATGTTCAATCTAATTGTCTCAATTTATCTGGCTATATCCCTGGGCCCTGTTATTGCTGACAAGTTGCCATTAGAAGGCAGTTTCGGTGCAGCAGTTATTTTAGTCGGTTTTGCAGCAGCAGTCTTTACACTGCTTCAAGGCGCTTGTTATCTATTTATTACCAGCCAATACGAAATGTCTTTCCCAAAGCTTTTTGACAGCGTAACTTCCAGTATCATCGGCTTTTTAGCTGGAATGCTGATTGTAAGCTTCCTCTCTCTTCCAATAGGGATTATACGCCAAGGTCTGTCTGCTAAAAGTAGCTACAAAGAAAGTTCTCAATTGGCCAATTCAGCTTATCTTGACTTCTGGTACAACACTATGCATTCACTGGTAGGAACAAAGGAGAATACACGAACAGAAAAGTTAATTGCTGAAATAATCAAAAACACCCAAAAAGTTAAAAGAGCCAAATCAACAACTAAAGCGGTTGAAACAGTCGAAATGGTTGAACCAAACGAGCCTGAAGTTGAAAAAGTTATAAAGGACGGACCTGGAGAACCGCCAGAATTTGATTTTGACAAAATATAAACAACCGGGGGAAAACTTCACAACTCACAAACTACGCACCATAGCCGGCGCATACAAAAGCGGACACACCGGTCGGCATATCCGCTTTTATTTTTTTTAAATGTGCTTATTCAGCGTTTTCTTTTATGTATGCTATCAGCTCATCGACCTGAGCAAATGCAAGACCTGTCACTGTATCAGCAGCACCATAGTAAATGGCGATCTTGCCGCTCGGTGCGTCCGTTAAGGCTGCACATGGGAAACAAACATTAGGAGTATCACCAACACATTCATAGTCTCTTTGTGGTGACAGCAGATAAGGTTTGCAACGATATTTAACTTTCCAAGGCTCATCAATATCAAGGATCGCACCACCCATGCTGTATACAAAACCGTTACAGCTTGTTAATACGCCGTGATAAATCATCAGCCAACCTTCCGTAGTTTCGATTGGGGTTGGTCCAGGACCTACTTTTGTACATTCCCAACTCATAACACCGCCACGTCTTGAGCCAAACAGGAATCTGTGTTTGCCCCAGTAGGTCATATCTTTGCTGCGACTAAGAAAAATGTCGCCGAAAGGAGTGTGTCCCGTATCAGAAGGTCTTGACAGCATTACAAATTCGCCATTGATCTTTCTCGGGAACAATACACCATTTCTGTTATAAGGCAAAAATGCATTTTCCAACTGGTGGAAAGTTTTGAAGTCCTCTGTGTATCCGACACCTATAGTGTAGCCGTTATAGTTATTGCACCAGATCACATAATATTTACCATCAACCAGGCAAACTCTGGGGTCATAACGTTCAATAGAATTAGCTATCTCAGGGTCATCACATTGGAATTTTATAGTTTCATTATCGATCTCAAAATTGATACCATCTTTACTGCGACCAGCGTGAAGGTCCATGTGTCTGCTTCGGTCGTCAACTCTGAATACGCCTGCAAATCCACCCTCGAAAGGCACCACCGCACTGTTAAATATCGCATTTGCGCACGGAATAAGATTCCTGGGAATCACAGGATTGGCATCATAACGCCAAACAACATCATTCTTACAATCCGCCGGCTTATCCTGCCAAGGGATATTCGGCAAAGCTTCTCCAATAATCGTCTGTTTTCCTGACATACAACTTTCCTTTTTAAATTAATATCTTACTTATTCCCCAATAACTAAAATGAAATCCAACGGACAAAAACCATCGTGCAGAATTACTTCTTATCGCATAATCCAGTTTTGCTCTTTGAATTTTAAAATCGCGTCTGATCGAAATAACGGATCGCCTCCAAGTTTGTAATCAAGCTCAAGGGTTTTCCTGAGAAAAACTTTCTTTGCATTACCATTTTCATCCTTAGCGGTCGGATGATCTAATTCAATTGTCTCATTGCTGAGCCCGGCAACAAAGAAGCTTACATTTTTAGCCTTCGGGGCAAAATCAGACCAGATAATCGCAACATCCTTTATATTGTCCTGCCCCTGAAGCACTTTATTGCTTGTCTTATCAATAGACTCAAGGAACGGATATTGTTTCTGATGCCGACGTTTGATCTGGTTAAACACAGAAGGCGGCACATTTATGCCGGCTGGAACAATCTGAAATGTGTCTGTCATAAGCTCACATTTAGGATAAAAATCAACATCATCACCGGTTTCATTCGTCAATGTCATGATCATATACCAGAATCTTACCGGATGCCTTTGCCCTTCAAAACGAATCATTATTTGCTGTGGATGCTTATACTTGACATCTACTGTCCATTGCTGAGCTGACTGCACAATTGCCGGCGAAGGTGCTGCCTGACAAAAACTTCCACTGATAACCAATATTGCTGAAAAAAGATAAATGTATTTCTTCATATTATGTATGCCTTAACAGAAAACTACAAAGCCGGCTCAAAACTCTTAAACATTCATTCAGCTTATGATTTTACAATAAAACATGATAATATCCAAGTATATTTTCCGACTTTTTAGCTTCTATTTGAAAGCCTGTAAAACATCATCGGCGAATTATAAAGACTTTTAGCCCGCATTTGCAAACTATTATACCCTTCAGGGTAAGAAATTTCCGCGAGAAAAGTTATAATCCTGATGTATATTGTGATACCCGCGGATAAGCGGGAAAACTCAACTGTGAGTAGTATATATTCGATATTACAGCAAGATAGACGATTATTGCCGAAAAAACCTTTGCTTAATGATAAAAATTCAGTTAGCTTAACCTGCCATAGTACTGGTCTTAAATAGCAACATTAGCAGAGGTTACTCTTATGTCAGACGAAAAAAAACAGCTATTGCAGCAACTCGAACCCTTAATTGAACAAGGAAACAGAGACCTCATAGCAGAGTTGCTCAAGGACCGCCGAAGCAGTGATATCGCTGAAATCGTGGAAACTTTCGACAGCGAAGAGTCTCGGCTTATTTTCGATTCCCTCGACAAAGAAACATCCGCCGAGATTCTTGAAAAAGTTGACGAAGCCACCAGGTCAGAACTTTTCGATGTACTAAGTTTGCAAGAGATAACATCATTAGTCTCTGAAATGGACCCCGATGACGCAGCAGACGTTCTCATGGAACTGTCGGAAGAAGGGATCGCAGAAGTAGTCGATCAGCTGGAGCCGGAAGAATCTGCCAAGATAAAAAAACTAATGCAGTATTCTGAGGATTCCGCGGGCGGTATTATGGACCCCGTAGTTATCTCGGTTGATGAAAACGCAACTGTTGCTGAAGCAATAAATAAAATTCGCTCCGCTGAATTAGATGAAGACTTCTACAGCGTATACGTTGTGAATAAACACCGGTTATTCCTCGGCGACGTACGTATAAGACTACTGTTGATAAACTCAGAAGATACAAAAATCAGCAAGCTTATCGACCCTGATACAATGTATGTCACAGCTGACGCCGATCAGGAAGAAGTGCGAAATATCTTCAGTAAAAACGATCTGATAGTTGTCCCCGTACTGGACAGACACCATAAACTTATAGGCCGAATTACCGCTGACCGTATTATCGAAGTCGCAGAAGAAGAGGCAGCTGAGGACCTCTACGCAATGGCTGGTACCGATGCGAACGAGCTCGATACCATCTCAAGTATCAATGCAGCGAAGGTAAGAATGACCTGGCTGCTGCCATGTCTGATAGGCACGGGAATAACTGCTCTGGTAATTATGTTATTTCATAAGGTCTTCAGCTTAGACAGCATGGGATTGGTATTCACCTCAGCTGTTCCTTTCGTACCGATGGTCGGTGCTTTAAGTGGAAATGCCGGACTCCAGACCTCTGCGATTGTTATCTCAGGCCTTGCAACAGGCCACCTCGCAGCTGAAAGATTGGGGCAGGTCTTTATGCGTGAAGTCAAAATTGCCTTAGTCGTTGCTATCTGCTGCGGAATAATTGGTGCCGTGGTGTGCAGCTTCCTGCCAAGCCTGATGGGCAATGAAAACGCAGCAACTATCGAATTCTCTAAGCATCTCAGGATAGTTATGGCATTTGGCATCTCGATGTTTTCAGCTATAATGATAGCTACAACATTAGGGCTTTTCCTGCCGTTTTTGTTTAGAAAAATAGGTATAGACCCTGCTATCAGTTCTGGTCCATTGGTTACTACTGCTAACGACTCAATCAGTGCAACTATCTTTATGCTTCTCACATTTTTGCTCACAAAATAAAATAATTATCGGACGAAATCGCCAAAAATACGCAAACTAACGCCCAAGCCACCTTTTTAAGCTGAAAACAAACAATTATTGTTTAAGTACACTTATTGACAAACCGATGCAAAGCCTTATAATGGGATGGTTTAGGGGTAACGATGATTTGTTTACTGTTAATTGCCTGCTTTAACAAACAGTGTCTTTTGTAACTATTTGTTATTTGAGGTTTTAATATTATAGGAGTTTTTTGTGATTGATGGACAACCGATAGGCAGTCATGTAACACTTGATCATGACCCGGAAATTAATAAATTTTTCAGAGCTGCAATCAAGGTAGCCGCCAGTGACCTCCACCTCAAAGTAGGCATGGTTCCAAAATTAAGAATCAATGGTTCTTTAAAAAATACTACAGGTGACAAATTAACCGAGGAATTTGCAGAAAAGTTGATATTTGAAATTGTCACTGAGGGGCAGAAGAAGTTCTTCCTTGAAAAAGGCGCTCTTGACTTTGCACATCAAGTCGGCCCTGCTGACAGATTCCGTGTTAATATCTTCCGTCAACGTGGTTTTATAAGTCTTGCTGCAAGACATATTACAAGCAATATCCCGGCATTTGAAAGCCTTCACATGCCGAAGACCGTTGAAAAGATAGCTGAGAACCATGCCGGAATGGTACTTGTTACAGGCCCAACCGGTTGTGGTAAAAGTACTACTATCGCTTCTATGATCGACCACATAAACCGTACCAGGCCCTGTCACATCGTTACCATCGAAGACCCATTGGAGTTTTTGCATAACGACAAAAAAGCTATCGTTTCGCAAAGAGAGATAGGAATAGACGTCCCGGATTTCGAAGCTGCACTGAAATCTCTTATGCGTCAGGACCCTGACGTTGTTCTCGTTGGGGAGATCAGGGATAATGAAACACTAACTGCTGCAATGAGAGCTGCTGAAACGGGGCATATGGTATTCGGAACTCTGCACTCTGTTAGTGCAGCTCAGACTATCCAGAGAATTCTTGATATGTTCCCGCAGGAAGAAAGGGGTCTGGCAAGACAGACTTTTGCTTTAACTATCAGGGCTATTGTCAGTCAGCAACTTCTGCCGGGTATTAAGCCTGAAGCTAAGAGAATACCTGCTATTGAGATCCTGATAGCTAACCCGATCGTAAGGAAGCTCATCTCTGAAGAAAGAGAGGCTGACATCCCAGCTGCCATAAAAGCATGTCAGAATGAAGGTATGCAGGATTTCACTGAGTCGCTGCGAATACTTATCCTGGAAGAGTGGATAGACCTGAAAGTCGGTCTTGACTACGCACCGAATGTCGAAGAGTTGAAAATGGCACTAAAGGGGATCAGAAGTTCTACAAGCGGTATCCTGTAATTTTAATTTCAAATGGAGCATCTCATGCCTGATTTATTATTGACTTCTGTTATTTTTGGAAGCTATATATCGATAGTAAAGCTTATTGTTTTTATGGCTCTGTTCTTTGGTTGGCTTTGGCTTATAACCTGGGTATATGATGACGCAATAACAGTTGAAACGAAAGAAGTATTCTGGAGTTCCTTAGTCTTTGGCATCGGTGCCGGTGCCGCTTTACTGTGGATGATGATTCCAATGTTCGCGATAGGTTTAGCCGTATATATACTGGCTGTGGGCATAAGTTCAATCCTTTATACAACACACCGCAACACAAGGGTAATGCAATCGGATAAAATATTAACACTTAAACACATACAAAGCCTTTTAACCAAAAAAGATAAAAATGCCAAAGTTCAGATAAAAGGCTTTACTTTCTACACCGCAAATAAAAATGAAGTTCCAAAACCCGAAGCCAAAAGTAAGGACTTCCATGGATACAAAGCTGCTCATGACATTATAAATGACGCTTTGGAAAAAAGAACCAGCAGCATTATTTTCTCTCCAACACCACATAATTATTCAATTGCTTACAATATCGACGGTGTAAATTTAAAACAGCCGGAAATGGAAGTGCAACTGACACACTACCTCATTCGTTTTCTGAAACAATTAGCGGACCTCAACATCGAAGAAAAACGAAAACCGCAAAGCGGAAGGTTCAGAATAAGAAAAGATGATGATATTACTGACTGGGAAATTCTCTGTGCCGGCTCAACAGCAGGCGAGCAATTCCAACTCAGGCTCATGACACAGGAAGTAGAAGAAAGGGTGTCAGATATCGGTTTGCTGCCTAAGCAATTAACAGCAATTGATCAGCTCAAAAATGTTAAACATGGAATTGTTCTGGTAACAGGCCCAAAACGAAGCGGTGTTACTACGACATTCTACGCAATGCTCAGAAATCATGACGCATTCCTGAATAGTATAAACACTTTCGAAAGAAAACCAACTGCTGTATTACCAAATATAATACAGGATACTTTCGAATTGACTGATACGGGAACTTCTACATTCTCTAAACGTCTGAGAAGTATTTACAGAATGGGCCCGGATATCGTAGGCGTTGCAGGATGCCATGACAGTGACACCGCCAAAGAAATATGCAATGCCGCCCAGAATGATATTCTTAGTTATGTAGTCATCGAAGCTGACAGCGTAACGAAAGCACTGTCTAAATGGATCAAATTGGTCGGAGACCGAAAATTAGCCACGGAAACACTGTCCGGAATTTGCAACCAGAGGTTACTAAGAAAACTCTGTGAAGAATGCAAACAGGGATACAGTCCTAATAAGGAACTGCTCAGAAAATTCAACCTTCCTGCCGATAAAACTAAAGTTATGTACCGCGAGGGTAAAGTAATATACGACAAACATGGCAAACCTTCAACCTGCCCGCAATGTCACGGTATCGGTTTCATCGGAAGAACCGGCATATTTGAAATGATATTATTGAATGATAACTTAAGACAGGCGATGTTAAAAGCCAAGTCAATGCAGGAAATTGGTTCTGTTTTCAGAGGTGCTAAAATGCTTTACCTTCAGGAACAGGGCCTTAACAAAGTCATTGCAGGGGTAACATCTATCAATGAGATGATAAGGGCTTTGTCATCTTCAGCGTTAAATGTAAAAAAACCAGTTAAAAAGAATAATTAGACAATCACGTTAAATAACGGATTTTCTTTATAAAGCTAATTTGGAGAAAAATTGATGGCCGCTTTAGTAATACTTTTGATAGTCGCAGGTTGTGTTGCATTTGAATTCTTAAAAGGGACCTGTGTAAAAGCTTTTGCTAATCTCATTGCCGTTGTATGCTCTGTCGCAACTGCTTTTGGCTTTTTCGAAGTACTTGGAAATGTTATCATTGCTCGTCTCGATGTTAGAGATAACGCTGCTGTAATTTCATGGGTAATGCCATTATGCTTTTTGATTATTGCTGCTTTGGTTTTTGCAATATTTGAAACAATAATCATTCAGATAATGAAAAAGCCTGTTGACTTTGGCGATCTGCCGGAAAAAATCGGAAGATGCTGCTTCGGTCTGATAACCGGACTCGTCACCGCCGGTGCTGTACTAACCGTAGTCGCCATGATGCCATTACCATCGCAATACCCTTATCCACGTTTTGACAAAAACAACCCTGATGTTCAAAATCCTTCTAAAGTATTGCTAAACATTGACGGCTTCACAACAGGTTGGGCTAACATGATGAGCAAAGGGAGTTTCAGCTCTGGTAAAAGTCTTGCTTTTATGCACGCTAATTTTCTCGACACCGCCTTTATCACAAGGAACACCGACGATGAAATCTTTGATTTCACTTCAGAAAGTGTACTTGAAATTCCAAGGAAAAAAGCTGTCTGGTCTGCCCCTGAAAATTTAAAGGACACTGAAGAAAACGACCTTACTGCCAAAACCGGAAACTCTTTTGTAATTGTAAGAATGGGAATCAAAAAATCTATTCTGTCCGAAACCAAAAGGTTTACTGCATCACAAGTCAGGCTTATCGGCAAAAGCGATCTTGACAGCACACCGGCGCCTCAAGGTAAGGGACGAACATTCTTCCCGGCTGGATATATGGAAAACAGCGAACAGGCAAAAGTTGTCAAACTCTACGAAGCTATAATAATCGATGCCGCAAAAATCCCAGGCAAAACCAAGTGGATAGACTTCTTATTTGAGATCCCCAGGGATTACAAACCTGAAATGATTCAGTTCAAACAAAACAATGCCGCTATGCTGCCTGCCATGACAGCAACTGAACAGGCACCGGAAATAATCAGCTTCAGCGAACCCAAAAAATTAGAAGAAAGCTCAGATACAGAGAATGCGACAGCCGAGGAGTAATCAGTAATTACTCTGTTACTAACTTAATAACACCTGCTCCCTACATTGTTAAAAAACCTGATAATTATTTCATTGCCTGACTTCATTAAGTAAAAATGTTCATTTTTGTCATAATCTGACCTCTAATTTCAATTAATTCCAGCTTCGACGCTTGTCTTTTGTTCTTTTTTGTGTAGAATGAAGCGTCCTATTAGTTTTAGTGTGACAGCCTATGAGGTTTTATATAAAATACTAACCTGTAATATGTACAGGAACTCTAATAATGATAAAATGTATTTACACACAAAGGAAAGCTTTATGAAAAAGGAAACTACAGACAAAACTATGGATTCTCTCATGAATGAGAATCGAAAATTCCCACCACCTGCCAAGCTGCAAGCTTCTGCTCACATTTCAAGCCAAGAGCAATATAAACAAATGTGGCAGAAATCTATAGACGATCCGGATGGGTTCTGGCTCGAACAGGCCAAAACTCTAAGTTGGTTTAAAGAACCTACAAAAAGCCTTGAATACGACTGGGACACAAAAGCTAAAAAAATCGAACACACCTGGTTTGCCGACGGCGAGCTGAATGTCTCTTACAACTGTCTCGACAGACATCTTGGCACACCTGTCGCAAAAAAAACAGCTCTTATCTGGCAGGGTGAAGAAGAAGACAACGTAAAAAAATACACCTATGAGCAACTGCACAAAGAAGTCTGCAAATTTGCGAATATACTAAAATCGAAAGGTATCAAAAAAGGCGACAGAATAGCTATATATATGCCGATGGTGCCTGAACTGTCTATCGTAATGCTTGCCTGCACACGTATAGGTGCTATACATTCTATAATCTTCGGCGGATTCAGCTCTGATGCCATCCTCGGAAGAGTAAATGACTCTGACTGCAAAATGCTCATCACCGCTAACGTCTCACTCAGAGCAGGCAAACACATCAGACTAAAAGACATCTCTGACGTTGCTCTGGAAGGTACACCAACTATTGAAAGCGTAATCGTTGTCAAAGTTAACGATGAACCATGCGATATGAAACAAGACAGGGACACCTGGTACCACGACGAAATGGAAAACGCCAGCGAAGATTGCCCAGCTGAGCACATGAACGCAGAAGACCCGCTGTTCATACTTTACACCTCAGGCTCAACAGGCAAACCCAAAGGCGTCGTCCACACTACAGGCGGATACCTCCTGCATACATCACTAACCCATAAACTCATCTTCAACATCCACGATGATGATGTTTACTGGTGCACCGCCGATATCGGTTGGGTTACGGGCCACAGCTATATAGTCTATGGACCATTAGCAAACGGCGCAACTTCTGTGATGTTTGAAGGCGTACCGACATATCCCGATGCCGGTAGATTCTGGCAGATATGCGACAAATTCGGCATTACTGTATTCTACACCGCTCCAACTGCTATTCGCGCATTGATGAGATACGGCGATGAATGGCCCGCAAAATATAAACTCGACTCTTTAAGAATTCTCGGAAGTGTTGGCGAACCAATAAATCCGGAAGCATGGATGTGGTACTATAATAAGATCGGTCATGGCAAATGTCCGATTGTCGATACATGGTGGCAAACCGAAACAGGTGGTTTTATGATTACACCAATGCCCGGTGCTCACACTCTAAAACCAGGCAGTGCATCCAGACCTTTCTTCGGCGTAGATACTGCCGTACTAAGGGACGACGGATCACAGTGCGATGTTAATGAAGGTGGAAAACTTGTCATTCGTAAGCCTTGGCCTGGAATGATGAGAACCATGTGGGGCGACCACGACCGCTTCATCGAAACTTACTTCACAATGTATGATGACATATATTTTGCTGGTGACGGCTGTCGAATCGATGAAGACGGCGACTACTGGCTGATGGGAAGGATCGACGATGTGGTAAATGTTTCAGGTCACAGGATAGGAACAGCAGAAGTCGAAAGCGCATTGGTAAGCCATCCAAAAGTAGCTGAAGCTGCGGTAACGCCCGTTCCACACGAAATCAAAGGCCAAGGCCTATATGCTTTCGTTACTCTTATTAATGGCATAGAAGAAAGCGATGAACTAAAGAAGGAACTAATCATGCACGTCAGGAAAGAGATAGGCCCTATTGCAGCACCAGAAGCTGTTCAATTCGCCCCATCTCTGCCGAAAACCCGTTCCGGTAAGATCATGAGACGAATCCTCAGAAAGATCGCAGAAAAAAATACTGACAACCTCGGTGATATTTCTACTCTTGCTGATCCTTCAGTAGTTGAAAAACTTATCGCAGCAAGATAATAAAAATATATTTGAACATTATATGCCGGGCGTGTATAAGCCATATACGTCCGGCATATAAATTTGAAAGGAACTCTCATGGCCGAAGAAAAAGTTATGAATCGCTGGTTTGTTGTCGTTGGGGCACTTATAATTCAGCTTTGCCTCGGTGCAATATATGCCTGGGGTGCATTTACCGGAGCTCTCCAGGACCCCGAAGGACTGTTTAAATATTCCGGAGTACAAACATCATGGATATTCTCAGCAGGACTGGCATCTTTCGCCATCGTAATGATCTTGGCTGGAAGACTTCAGGATAAATACGGGCCAAGGATTATTGCTATCATAGGCGGTTTAATACTTGGAGCAGGTTATATAATTGCAGGCTTTACCGGGACATCTTTTCCTTTAATGTTAATATTCATTGGAATTGTCGGAGGCGCAGGTATAGGTATGGGATACGTTTGTCCGATTGCTGCTTGTGTAAAATGGTTCCCTGACCTCAAAGGTCTGATTACAGGATTGGCAGTTGCAGGCTTTGGAGCGGGTGCTTTTATTTTCGTAAAACTGGCAGGCTCATGGATGAATCTAATCGCGAATCATGGTATCAATGGAACCTTTTTGATATTCGGAATTATCTTTGCTGTCTTTGTTGTATTAGGTTCGCTTTTGCTTTCTAATCCGCCCACAGGATGGAAACCTGCTGGTTGGCAGCCCCCGTTAGCAGCAGATGGAAACAAAAAAGCCGAAGTCAAAAACCTTACACAAGGAGAAACTGTTAAAACTGTTCAGTTCTGGATGATCTGGCTTTCATTTGTTTTCAGCGCAGGTTGCGGATTAATGGTAATCAAGTGCCTTAAAAATTTCGGTGTTTTGCAAGGCGGACTAACACCCGCAGCAGCAGGCTCGGCATTAGGACTTCTGGCATTATTTAATGGACTGGGGCGTGTAGTCTGGGGGGCTCTTTCACATAAACTAACTGCCAAATTTTCTGTTGTTCTTATGTGCATCACCCAGGCATTGATGATGTTCGTACTCGTAAAAATGGGCGATAATACATCTACACTTTCAGTTGCTGCCTGTTGGTTAGGTTTTAACTTCGGAGGCAACTTCGCATTATTCCCACTTTTGACTTTAGAAAACTTCGGAGCGAAAAACCTCGGCGCAAATTATGGTGCCGTTTTCACTGCCTATGGCGTAGGCGGGATATTAGGCCCTGTAATGGCTGGAAAAGTCTGGGACACTATGGGCAAATTCGATACTGCTTTTGTAGTCGCAGCCATAGCATGTGTGGCAGCTGCTGCCTTAGCTATCGCACTTAGGCATATCAAAGCAGAAGCTGAACCAGCAGAATAAGAAAAATAAACATGACCAATAAAGGCCCGGATGTTGAATTCGGGTCTTTTTTTATTAGTGAACACGAAAAATTAAATTGCTCTAAATTCCGTGCAGTTTGAAAATGTTTTTCCTGATCGCTTCTATCGTACTGTCTATCTTGGTCGGCACAGAATTTTTTTGTTCCCCGCTGATAACCAATTCTCTATCTCTAAGTCCACCCTGCCAGTCGGTGCTTTCCATCATAACCCCACCCATACCGATATTCATATCACTGCCATCATCCTGACCGCTCAACACCGTCCATGCAAAGGCCCACGCCCGAACAGTATTTTCGATATTATATCCGCCACCGCCCGTAGCAAGGATCGGCTTATTATATTTAAGTAGTATATTAATAATATCCGCATAAGTATTATTCGTTAAATAAAGACGCGCAAGAGGATCGCCCGCTAAAGTATCCGCCCCCAACTCAAAAACTATCACATCAGGCTCATAAAATTCTATCAACGGGACAACAACGGTTTTAAAAACCCTCATATACTCCTGGTCATATGTCCCCACCGGCAAAGGCACATTAACACTATAGCCCTTTCCACTGCCGCTACCGATTTCATCCTCAAAACCGGTTCCCGGAAACAACGTTTTGCCGCTCTCGTGGAAAGAAACTGTCATCACATCATCTCTGTAATAGAAGAAGTCCTGCACCCCGTCACCATGATGAACGTCAACATCAAGATACAACACCCTTTTGCCCGCTTTGGTAAGCAATTCACAACCGATACCAACATCATTGAGATAACAAAATCCGCTTGACCTTTCCTGGTGTGCATGGTGCAGACCGCCGGCAGGATTAAACACCACATCAGCCTGACCTTGGATTATCATCTCCGCGCCTTTAACCGTCGCCCCGCAAGCTATCGCAGAATTTTCATACATCCCCTTAAACACCGGGCAATCCGAAGTCCCAAGCCCCATATGCAATGCCTCAATATCGAAAGCCCCCTCGCTGGTTTTTTTCAAAACATCAATATATTTCCTCGTATGAAATATTTCCAGAATCTGCTCATTCGCCTGCTCCTGACAGACATCAACCCTGCTGCCGCCGGCAAGCATCCCCATAGACTTAAGCACTTTCCTGGTTTTGCCTGCCCTGCTGGTATTAAAAGGGCAACTCTCAGGATAAGGATACTTCTCAAACTGCTCAGAATATATAAAAGCAGATTTCCTACTCACCAAACATTTCTCTCTTAATTACTTCTTTTTAAAATTCAAATCATATCGAATACTATAAACATCCCCGTCAAATTCAGTATTAACCTGATATCCGGAGTTGTGGAAGACCGCAAGCATTGATTTATTTTCAGGCAGAATCTTAGCATAAAATTGTTTCACACCTCTTGACCTGGCGATTTCTGTCAGGTAGTCCAAAAGCAATGTCCCCATCCCCTTCTGCTGCCATTCATCCTGCACAATAAAAGCCACCTCCGCTGCCATGGTCTTCTGATCCAGAAAATATTGCGCTATAGCGACAATATCTTCTTCTGGCACACCCGGCATAACTCCAACTATCGAAAGTTCATTGCTGTAATCAATATTAGTCAACTGCTGAACATCTTTATGTGGAAAACGCATAGTGTGCGTCATATATCGCGTCTTAACCGTCGACTGGCTCAATGAATAAAGCATATGTGACAAAGACTTCTCATCAGTGGGCTTTATAGGTCTGAAAAATATCTCCGTTCCGTCCCGCAGCGTATCATACCTCTCAAGCTCTAAAGGATAACGAATCTTCTCACTATCAAGCTCGATCTGATCTTCATAAATATAATTCTGCTTCTTCGCAGCCTTTAAAAGCTCAGTTCTGAATTTAGGATGAGCAATATTAATCAAAGCCAGAGTTCTTTCCCTTATAGTTTTTCCATGCAGATAAGCAACGCCGTATTCAGTAACAACATAATGAACATCACCTCTTGTCGTCACCACACCTGCGCCCTCTGTAAGGTGAGGCACAATTCTTGAAACAGCCCCATCCTTAGCTGTCGAAGGCATCGTTATGATTGGTTTGCCTCCCCTGCTTTTTGCCGAGCCTCGAATGAAATCTATCTGACCTCCGATGCCGCTGTAAAACTGATATCCCAGCGAATCAGCACAAACCTGCCCCGTCAGATCGACCTCCAGCCCAACATTAATACCAACCACTTTTTCATTTTGTGCAATTATATATGAATCGTTAACATACTCCGTCGGATAAAACTCAAAGAACGGATTGTTATCGATATAATCATAAAGTCTTTTACTGCCCATACAAAAACTTGCGACTATTTTACCGTGATTAATCGTTTTCTTTGAGCAGGTTATCGCACCACATTCGATCAAATCGATTATCCAGTCACCGAACATCTCTGTATGTATACCGAGGTCTTTCTTATCTTTAAGAAACTCCGCCAGCGCCTGTGGGATCCTCCCGATACCGCATTCAATAGTGCTGCCGTCCTCCACAAGTCTGGAAATATTTCTCCCTATCGCCCGAAGTACATCATCAGGCTCTTCCATCGTCATTTCGATTATATCTTCATCGAAAGGTACAAGCATATCAATATCGTTAATATGCACAAAGCTATCACCAAATGTTTTCGGCATACAATTATTAACCTGTGCAACCACATACCTGGAATTTGCAACTGCCGATTTGACAATATCAACTGAAACTCCCAAACTGCAAAGCCCCCCGGCATCGGGCGGCGAAACGCTGATCAAAGCAACATCTATCGGTATCTTACCGTTCTCAAATTGTTTTGGTATCTCCGACAAAAATATCGGCGTATAATCACCGACCCCACGGTTCAAAGCTCCGCGAACATTGTCAGCTATAAAAAAGCTATTCATCTTAAATTTATCACGATACTTCTCATCTACATAAGGAGCCTCACCTATTGTAAGCAGATGAACGATCCTCACATCATATATATCATCCGAATACTTCACAAGGCTCCGAACCAAATGCTGAGGCTGACCAACTCCTGTTCCGATAAATACCGTATTGCCCGGTCTGATCAGCTTTATTGCCTGACGGCCATCGCCGACAAGATCGCTGTATTTTTCTTTCCAGTCAAATCTTTCCATTGGGCACCTGCCTTTTTAAATATCTTCAAGAGTGATCATCGTATCGACTGCAAGAGGTGTAACACTCTCATGGCCTACAACAAAAGGATTAATATCTATTTCTTTAATCTGAGGAAACTCCATCGCAAGCTGAGAAAGCCTTTGCAGAGCTTCCGCTATCAAATCCAGACCGACCCCATCACCTTCTTTTCCACCTGTCAGCATATGATAAGTCTGCGTACGCACAAGCATCTCCTTAGCTTCATCAGCCGTCAAGGGTGCAGGATAAAACGCAACATCCTCAAGAACCTCTACCAACTTGCCCCCCATCCCAAACATCATCAAAGGCCCAAAACGCCTGTCGCGGTGCATACCAAGTATAACCTCTTGCCCCTGCTTACACATCTGCTCAACAACAATTCCCGATATCTTTGCTTCCGGCAGTTTTTGAGGGATCCTGTACATCATAAGATCAAACCCGTCACGCACCGCCTGGTTACCAACAATATTAACTTTAACACCACCAAATTTCATCTTATGAATAATATCCGGAGACCAAATCTTAAGCACTACCGGATAACCTATCTGATTTGCGATATTAACCGCCTGCTCAGCTGACGTGGCAACTGCGCCTTTCGGAATAGTAAACCCATAAGCTTCGAGAATCTCCTTACTTCGCATCTCACCGATCTCATATTTCTTTTGTTTCAGGCATCTGGAAATAACTCCTTCCACTTTTCGCCGATTCACAGAGAACATCTTAACAACTCTCTTAGGCCTTGACCGCCACTTACTATAGCCAGCCATCACCTTAGCTGTAGCAACCGCACTTTCCGGCGAATCATAATAAGGAACACCGCCTTCCCACAATACTTTCAGCGACTCACTGATCTTGCTGGCACCGAGGAAACAAGCCAGTATAGGCTTATGTCCATTTTCCTTTGAAACTTTTACTACCGCCTCAGCCGTAGCTATGCACTCGGTCATCGCATGAGGACTAAGCATCACCAATACGGTATCAACATTCTCATCCTCAACAACAGCTTTCAAAACCAGCTCATACCTGTCCGCAAGAGCATCTCCCAAAAGATCGATCGGGTTATCAATATTCGCAACATCAGAAAGATTTTCAGCGAGCATTTTTGTAGTTTTTTCGGTAAATCGGGCAAGGGTAAGCCCTTCTCTGTCAATAGCATCCGCCGCCATAATCCCCGCTCCACCTGCATTAGCTATTACCGCAATTCTGTCAGACTTGGGTAAAGGCTGAGTCGCAAAAGCCCGCGAAAAATCAAACTGCACCTTAATAGATTCACACCTGATAACCCCCGCCCTTTCAAAAATGCATTCATAAGCACTTTCGCTACCCATAAGTCTGCCGGTATGAGATGATGCGGCCCTGGCGCCAAATTCAGTTACGCCGGACTTCATAAGCAATATCGGTTTTTCCTTGCTTATCATCTCTGCCATACGAATAAACGCATCACCATCACCAATCGTCTCAAGATAGCCTGCGATAACTTTTGTGTCTTCATCTTTACCCAATGCCTCCATAACATCGAGTTCATTAATATCAGCCTTATTGCCAATACTTATAAGTTTACTAAAACCGATCCCTATAGTATTGGCCATATCCACAATCGCCGCCATTATAGAACCTGACTGTGAAAAATAACTTATTGGCCCTTCTGCAGGCAATATCCCCGCAAAACTGGCATTGAGTTTTTTTCCCGGCAGCATCATACCTATACAGTTAGGTCCGATCAGTCGCATATCACTGCTGCGGACAATCCTGAGGAGCTCTTTTTCAAGCTTTTCCCCCTCTTGCCCGGCCTCCTTAAATCCGGAAGATATAACGATAACCGACTTACAACCAATATTAATGCATTGTCGTATATTCCCAATTACATGCTTAGCAGGAACTACGATCACAACAAGATCAGGTTTTTCCGGCAGATCCTCAAGAGACTTGTAGCTTTTCATCCCCAAAATAACATCAGCATTAGGATTAACAGCAAATATGCTGCCTGAATAATCCGAACTTATTGCCGCGGATAGTATTTCATATCCAACCTTGCCTTTCGCACGCGATGCTCCCACTATCGCAACAGAATGAGGATCAAAAAAATGCCTTAAACTCATTTCCACCTCAGAATTTCTCAAAACATCCACAAATATAAGACCACTGACGCCCCATTTTTACACAAAAGACCAGCCTTTGTAAAGAATTTTTGTCACTTTTTCAACAACCTTTATTGCGATAAACAACTTTTTTCAAGAACAAAAAACCACCCTCACTGGCAACAGACTGATTTTCACTGCTGAAAACGAAGGACACAAAAGTCATCCCCTTTACATTGCTGCCTTTTCAGCTCAAAGTTTATTTTATCCCCGAATTCTTTCGCCCAGGTTCCATATTCTGCAACACAAACCCTGTCACCTATTGCCGCCCCAAGTTCTTCCCTGTTGCTGTTCTGCAATATCTCAAGCCACGGACACTTATTTATCGTTACCGTAAATCCCCTGCCGTCGCTGTCTTTCTCTACATGAAAATCAAAACCGTCAATCCTCAGCTTCTCCATAAACCCGTCAAAAAGCCCTTCCACACCATCAGCCAAACCCGCCAAATCTTTCATTTTACGAGCCTGTATCTTCGCCAGAACCTTCCATACCTGCTCATCAATTTCCAATGCCTTATCAAATCCGAACTGCTCCTGAACCTTAACAAACCACAACCCATCGACAGCAGCATAAGACCTGTGAAGATACTGTGCTCTTTTCGTTTCATCCAATAACATATTTTGACCTCTGTTAAATTTCTGTTACTTTTCCCCTGGTACAGTTCTAACCAGATTCCAACCTCTTATTATCTTATAAACTTTTGAAATAAAATCTTACACTGTGATATTTCGCTATCAAACATTTATCTTTATCAAAAGACTCCGGGATATTACGCAACAAATCCCTTATCGCACTACAAGAAAATATATTAGGTAATTTTTTCGTTTATTAAAAATGCGGACAACCGGGCTTCTCAAAAAACGTTCTTCTGGTCTGGCTGCGGCAAAGCGATCTGAGTGTTCACGATGAATTTTAACTAAAAATCAACTCGAAACTTCAGGGCAAGACATAATATAGTTCATTATATCGCTCATCTTCGCCGTCGCAACAGCTATCGTGCAATCGGCAGCTCCATAATAAAGATTCAACTGGTCAGTCTCCTTGCTGACAGTAACCCCTGACGGAAAAATGACCCCGCCCACATCTCCAACCTGTTCATACAACTCACGAGGACCAAGTATCCACTCATCCCCCCGCCTTAAAACCTTCCATGGCTCATTAAGATCAAGCAACACCAACCCAAGACGATACAAAGCGCCGGCTGTAGTATTGCGAACACCATGATAAAACATAAGCCAACCCTGTGGTGTTTCAACTGGCTGACATGCCAACCCAACCCTGTGGCAATCCCAGTATGCATGTCTCGATGGTATAAGCATAGTATGGTCGCCCCAGTGTTTTAGATCAGGTGAAAAACTAAGCCAGATATGCGCTTCACCTCTTACGATAGGTCGATGTATCAAAGCAAACCGGCCTCTGAATCTGCGAGGAAAAAGACACGCATCCTTATCCTCAGGAGGAAGCAACACACCAAGACGCGCAAAAGTCTTAAAATTTTTCGTTATCGCAAGCGAAACTACAGGTCCACCTTCACTGAAAGACGTATAGGTAATCGCATACTGCTTTTGTTCCTCAAGCCAGATAATCCTCGGATCCTCGAGCCCCCACCTTTCCTCACGGTTGCTATGGTCAGCTTCCATCGTAGGCTCTGAATCTATCTGCCAATTTGTAAACCCATCAGCACTTCTGGCAGCGGTCAAATGAGAAAACCCCCGCATGTCCTCAACACGGGCAAGTATAAGCGTTTCATTATTGATCTTTATCGCAGCAGGATTCATCACAGCATTAGCAGGGTAAGGCCAATCCCCAGGCTTTAGAATCGGATTTCCCTCATATTTCGTAAAAAGCTCATTAGCTTTCTTCTGCAATTCAAAGTTAGGCATAATATCATCCCTAAAACTGCTGTTAACTAAAGATTTTTCTCTTTGTTCCCATTATAATCGGCTATAGGGCCATTTCCGAATAAACCAATGTACAACTTTAAATCCAAATTTCAAATAAAAATCAATCGTTTCCAAAAAAACCTTAGATATTCCCCCCCTATCTTTATCAATCAACAAAATAGCTGACAATATCGCTTTGATTTTCGAGCTGATATTTTTAACTCTCTTCACAGGAACATATAGTGGGAAATTTTATAAAAACCAGAACCAGAAGTATAAATTTGCCAACCAACCATCTCCAGCAACTTCCAAACGCAAAGCTGTCAACCCCGAAACGATACTTATTGACTATTCTCGCAGCATCTGTTACTTTTACCGCTGTTATGTTTAATATTTCCTGTCGTTGTAAAGGTATAGAAGATATGCAGATAAAAACTCTGATTTTAGGATTATATGAAAATAACAGCTACATTGTTCGCCAAAATGAAACTTCAAAGGACTGTGTCATCATAGATACTGCTCTCGATGTCACAGAAATGATAGATTATCTAAAAGACAACAACTTAAATCCGGTTGCGATAGTTTTAACTCATGGCCACATGGATCACATCTTCGGCGTAAAGCCTCTGCGAAAAACTTACCCCGAAATAAAAGTATACATCCACAAACTTGATGCTCACATGCTAACCGACGGCAACGCAAATCTATCAATGCTCTCAGGAGTAGGCTTCAATACCGATGCCGCAGAACACCTTTTCGATGAGCCTGACATCCTAAAACTTGCTGGTATAGAATTGCAGGTATTGCACACCCCAGGTCACACACCAGGCGGTGTATGCTTTTATAATAAACAAGCAAACGTACTATTCAGCGGCGATACATTATTCGCTGAATCCATAGGCAGAACAGATTTACCCAACGGCTCAATGGAGCAACTCATCGAAAACATAAAAACAAAACTCATGCCCCTGCCGGATGAAACTCTCGTCCTCCCAGGTCATGGCCCAAAAACAACTATCGGTCAGGAAAAAAAATTCAACCAGTACTTGCGATAATTACTATATAAAACCATTGCTTAGATTCTCATTCCTGCCGTCGTCAGCATCGTATGTGCTGCTGTCCTGAATATCGCTTTTAATACGAACACGTTCAATCTTTTCAGCGACTTTTGTATTACTGTCAACCGTCACAATTATCCCGTTGATCTGCACATCATCCTTGGCTATGGCAAATGGATAAGGCATCTGCGTACGAAAAGATTTAAGCACATTTTCTTTATCCCTGCCAAGCACCGAGTCATGTGGCCCAGTCATCCCAATATCTGTAATATAAGCAGTTCCCTTTGGCAATATTTTTTCATCAGCAGTCGCAACATGAGTATGCGTACCGAAACAACAGCTAACCTTGCCATCCAGATAATACCCCATCGCTACTTTCTCACTCGTCGCCTCTGCATGCATCTCAACAAAAATAATATCCGCATTTTGTTTAAGCTTAGGCAATATTTTATCTATCGCACCAAAAGGACAATCCGCGGGCTTCATAAAAATCCTGCCTATCAAAGATACTATCGCAATTTGAAATCCCTTAAAACAATGATAAACAGCCCAGCCCTTACCAGCTGACAATTCAGACATATTCGCAGGTCTGACAATATCATCCGCTGTTTCAAGGATAGAAATAATATCCCTTTTGCGATAAGTATGGTCCCCCAGAGTTATCAAATTAACGCCGTAACGCTGCAATTTGTTATATATTTGAGGAGTCAGCCCAGAACCGCCAGCAGCATTTTCCGCATTAACAATAACGCAATCAATGCTCCTCTGCTCAACAAGTCCTTTAAGCTCCTCGGCAAGAACTCGCCTGCCTGGTTTACCGACAATGTCACCAATACATAGAATATTTAATTTCATTTTTAATTACTTGGCATATTCAATACAACGAACTTCACGCAGAAGCGTAACCTGTATTTCACCAGGATACGTCATCTCATTTTCAACTTTTATTGCTATATCACGCGCTATCTTTGTCGCCGATTCGTCATCTATCTGTTCCGCATTGACAATAACGCGAATCTCACGACCCGCTTGAATAGCATACGCTGTATCAACACCCTTAAAACCAGTAGCGATTTCTTCGAGCTTTTCAAGCCTCTTAATATAACGCTCCAAAGTTTCCCTTCTTGCCCCAGGTCTCGATGCACTGATAGCATCTGCCGCAGCAACAAGCGGGGTATAAGGATTATCAGCTACTATGTCTCCATGGTGAGCTCCGACAGCATTTAAAATTATCGGCGACTCATTGAAACGCTTCAGGAAGTTAGCACCGATCTCCGGATGACCACCTTCGATCTCATGGTCGATCGCCTTGCCGATATCATGTAACAAACCCGCTCGTCTTGCAATTGAACCATCAAGCTCAAGCTCCTCTGCCATTATCTGAGAAAGGAACGCAACCTCGATGCTGTGACGCAAAACATTCTGACCATAACTTGTTCTGTAATTCAAAGCCCCGAGCAGACTTAATATCCTGTTACTTAAACCTCTGATATTAGCCTCAACAGCAGCATCTTTACCAATCTGTAAGACTTTCTGATTAACATCTTTCTTAGTTTGAACAACCAGCTCCTCTATTCGCGATGGATGGATTCGACCATCCTGAATAAGCTTTTCCATCGCAAGCCTTGCCACCTCACGCCTTACCGGATTAAAACCGCTGACAATAATCAAACCAGGCGTATCATCGACGATAACATCAACACCGGTAGCTTTCTCAAAAGCACGAATATTCCGACCTTCTCGGCCAATTATACGCCCTTTCATATCATCACTGGGAATCTCAACCGTAGAAACTGTCGCCTCACAAGTCTGCTCAGCTGCATAACGCTGAATCGCGGTACTGATTATCTCCCTGCTTTTATCGTTAACGGTTTCGTTCGTCTCCTCAAGCTTCCTCTGGATAAGAGATGACATCTCATGCTCACACTCATCCTCAAGTCGTTTCAAAAGAAGCTCTTTCGCATCTTCGACACCCATAGCGGTAATCTTCAACAACTGATTCTTCTGTTGACCCAGCAATGTAGTAACTTGTTTTTCTTTGGCAGTAACTTTCTGAAAACGCTTATCGATTTCCTTGCTCTGCTGCTTATTAGTTCTTTCCTGCTGCTGCTGCAAATCAGTCTGCTTGTCGACACTGTCTTCACGCTTGGTCAATCTGACTTCTGATTCCCGCAACTCAACCCGAATCTGATTGGCCTCTGCGGCAAACTGTTCTTTCTTCTTAATTGCCTCTTCAGCTGCATCAATTCGTGCTGATTTAATAATATTCTCAGCCTCCCGCTTAGCACTTTCAAGTTGTCTTTTAATGTCCTGCTCAACGGTCTTAGATCTGGCTTTTGAGATCATCTGGAAAACGACAGCCGCCAGACAAATTCCTAAAAGCAAACCAACGATAGTTGCTACTGCAACCGGCAACTCGACGATAACCATTAATATATCAAACATATTCCCCTGCCTTTCTCTTACCTTAGTTGTTATCACCAGATAGAAACTACCCAATGAAAGCAGATTACGGGGGCTAAATGGAAAGAAAGTTGCAAGAGGCTCTAATTAATGAAATCCTTTTCGCTAATATTAAATCAACATCACTGCGCCGAATTTGACCGGCAATCAGCCAACTCAAACTCGTAAAGTTTCGAATTTATTCTTAAATTTGTTGATTTATTTGCTACTAAATACATTTCTAAAATTCTAATGTACGCGAAAAAACATTTTTTATTTAACTATACTCTGCCTTAAACTCGAGTGAAAAGATCAATCTTGAACCTATAAATTAAGTCCAGGTCTTCTGTTCACAATAAAATGCTCATCAGCATTCTGCAACTTAAACACTTCTCAAATAACTACCAATCATATTCGATTCTGCCGGGCTCTGGCCGCATAGTAAAAATTTTTCTCAAAGAGCCTCAACCGCAATCTACTATAAATATTTATAAACCAATGCGTTATGCTATCGCACACACCACTTATAGTCAAGGAAAAAAACTCTACCCTCACTGTATTGGATTTATTACTCAAAAACGCTTATTTTTACTTATCAAAGTACAATTTTCACGAAAAATTCGCGATAGAGCACTATAAATTATCAAATCGCCCAAAAAACCAGCAAGCTTTACTGATTTTTCATGATATTTATGATTAAACACTCACACAAAACACCAAAATTTCCCCCAAAAGATAGGGAATGTCTCAAGCTGATAACAAGCTCATAATGCCATTCATGGTAATAAATTTCCGCGAATAAATCCATAACTTCTTATCTTTGAG
>CAYZEH010000003.1:0-13806 GCA_964477135.1 uncultured Pirellulales bacterium
TTGAGTTATTTACCCGCGGATAAAGCAAAAAATTTAATTGGGATTGGTATAATTTATCTGAAAGTGAAAATAAAAAAGAGACCTCCTTATAAAAAGAGGCCTCTTTGGTTTTTCTAACTTACTGATTTGAGTATTACTTCTTTTCTTTGTCTTCAGCAGGCTCATCTAATATCGGAGAACGATATATTTTTTTAGCGTTATCTTTTTTGAGGTTTTCTTTATAGTCTGCGAAATATTGTTTTCTCTTTTGCCCCAGCAATGTGCCGTCAATTTTCTTGCGTGCTTTTTCAAAAGACAAAATCTTAGTTTCTTTTAAGCTCTCAACGGAGATTATTTCGAACTTTCCTTTTCTGTTTTTCAACGGCCCAATAAGTTTATTAAGCTTAGCTTTTTCAATCTGCTTAACGATTTCAGGGCTGAAACGATTTTTTATAACACCAAAACCCATCTTTCTTATGTAGCCGCCTTGTTTGGCATCTTTGGCAATTGATTCTGTTTTAGCAAGTTCTTTAATGTCTCCACCTGCTTTGAGCTTTTTCAGCACTTCCTGAGCTTTTTCTGAAGTACCGCATTCAATATGATAAAAAGTTGCCTGCCCGAGAGTCTGGAGTTTAGAATCAGTTGCTTTATTCTTTTTGTAATATTTTTTTGCCTCTCTATCGCTGATATTAAAATTTTTCACCTGTAAATGGTCTACGAGTTTGATGACGTACATCTTTTTATATTGAAGCTCAAACATGTATCTATCCATTTCATCTTTGAACATCTCATCAGACTTGACTGCATCTTCGTAAAAAAGTTCTGTCTCAATCCACCAGTCAGCGATTTTTTTTACTATTTCCGGAGGAGCATCTTTCTGCATCCAGTTCACTTTCTGTCTTGTAAGCACATTATCGCCCACTTTGGCAATGACTTCTTTCGGGTCATGTTTTGGTGCAGCCTTTTTAGGAGCTCCTTTAGCAACAGGAGCAGCTTTTTCTTTTCCAGGGGCATTATCCGGCTTAGCGGCAAATACTTTACTGTTGAAACATAAAGCCAAGGCTGCGATCAAAACCAACAAAGTAATTTTCTTAGTAGTTTGATAAAACATTTTTCATTCTCCTTGTAAGAATTACAATTTAACAAAATTATTTTTATTCATTATATTTCGGTTTTAATAAGCGTTTTAATGAGAATATTTACTTTTTTTCTTCCAACAATTTAATATCTTTCAACCATTTCAAACACATATCAGGCCAGGCTGACGCGGTAGGCAAATAATCCGCCAAATCATAACCATGTCCGCCTTTCTGAAAAATGTGCAGTTCTGCGGGTACTTTGGCTTTTTGCAGAGCCAGATAAAAACTTATACTGTTCTCTGCAGGAACACCAGTATCTTCTCCGGTATGGACTAAAAAAGTCGGTGGGGTTTGCGATGTCACCTGCAATTCACTTGACATAGATTCCGCAAGTTCTTTGTCAGGATTTTCACCCAGAAGATTTTTCTTAGAGCCGCTATGGCCAAATTCTTTGGTCATTGTGATTACAGGATAGATGAGTACCATAAAATCAGGTCTGCAGCTGACTTTGTCAATAGCATCTTTTGCATCTGCTTTGCCTGCGTCGAAGCGAGTGCCGGTCGTAGAAGCGAGATGGCCTCCCGCGGAAAAACCTATTATTCCTATTTTTGCCGGGTCGATATTAAACTTTTTTGCACCGCTGCGAATGGTTCTGATAGCTCTTTGTGCATCAAGCAGTGGATATGGATATTGATAACCCATGCTTTTACAACGGTATTTGACAATGAAAGCTGCGATGCCGTTGGAGTTTAACCACTTAGCGATTTTATGACCTTCATGGTCAAATGCCAACTGCCAGTATCCGCCGCCGGGGCATATAACTACAGAGGTGCCGTTAGCCTTTTCTTTCGGGGGCAGATAAATTGTTAATGTGGGTTTATCGTTTTCGGTGTCGCCTTTAGCCCCTGGAGCCCCATCTGGCCAAAGATATTCAACCCTAACGGTAGAAACTGTTTTTTCTTGTTGCGATAACGCCAAAGGCGCCAATGCACATATAATCAAAGTTAAATACACAAGTTTTTTTATCATAATGTTTTTTCTGGTTAAATATGTTCTGCTTTAATTTTTGCAAGCTGACAATATGCTCTGAATGTTCTTTCGTGATCGCCATAAATAAACAACTGATGGAAACCCTTCGTGTCACGTGTATCTTTCATATCATCCATTTTCAATTCTACGGAAGTTCTGCAACCACCTGAAGGCGGGGTGTCGATATTGCCTACGACAGTTCCTGTGCCAAGAATCATTGAAAATTCGTAAGGCTTTTTAGAAGGCGGATCCCATGGCGAACCCTGGCAGATATATTTCATGACAGTCACTTTCTGCCCCAGTCTCCAAAGCACCTGCGGAGCAACACCAAGATCAGATTCGCTGTGACTTCTGAGAATAAAAGGCTCATCAGGTTTATCAAAACCATTGAGCTTTGCACCGCATGTACAATGAGCACCGACAAGAGTGTTATTCACAGTATCCGGAGCCGGGTCCTGCATAAAGCCTGGTCTGTCAGTCAGCAGATGAGTAAGCCTTGAAGAAATCGCTGCGGGCCAATCAGCTTCACAGCAACCAACTATACCTTCATCCCGCAATTTTGAAAATGCCAGACATGGAGGCTGAATTGTCCTGCTGCCTACCAGACCGAGACAATTCATAGAAAAACCATGACAATTTTCGTCGGCCATAAGTTTTTTGCAAACCATGTAATTTTTTGCTGCTTCCAAAATGTCGCCTTTAGTCGGCTCTACGATCTTGCGGGCATTTTTTGAATAATAATCAGCGATAGCTTTCATTTCCTTAGTAGTTTTCATTTTTTTCAATTCATCTGAAAATCTACTTTCCGGAATGTAGTGAAGCGTAGTTCCGACCTGTCTTAGTTTTGTATCATCAACTTTGTCACCTGAGACGATACAAAGCCTTGTCCTGGCCATCTGCGGAATAGAGTTTAGCAATTTTAGCCCTGTGCTGAGCCAGTTAAGATCAGCTGTTGCGCCAACAAAACAACCTTCGATATTGCGTGTATTTTGAAGATGCCCCGTAAAAGAAGAACCTACCGGGCTGAAGATAACCATCGGAATATCGCTGCGGTTTTGAGGCTTAGCCATTTTGTCAGCGTGGTTCCAACCCATGTTAAGATTCATATTTGTAACTAAGATGCCATCGGGTTTATCTTTTTTAACGCTGTCTAAAAATGCAGCGGTGGTATTTTCATCGTGGAGGGGTTTGTTTTCTATATCCAGGTCAATGCCCATCTTTTTAGCGGCTTTGGTGATAACTTTGGTATATTGTTTCTGCATTCCAACCTGGTCATACGCAGCACCGGGCCAACCAAGCCAGGTCCTTCTAACATTAGGACGAATAAAGGCTACTTTGATTTTTGATTTTTGCGTAGAAGGCATTTCGGAAGCGAAAACAGATGAGGCAAAATCCAACAGCCCCATTTGTGATGCCGCTGCCATCGCTGCGGTCGAAGCTAAAAAATTTCTGCGACTAATAGTGAACGGACAGGCCGACCTTGAATTATAGCTATTAGACATATTAAAACCTCCTTAATTAAATATTTCACCATTCGATTTAGAGCATTAAATAAAGTAAATTACGCCAACAATCCACTGTAAGTTCACCAAAAACTGCGAAAGCAGAGTATATCGGCAGCAGGAGCATCAGACAAGTAAAATTTGACCTATTTGAATGCTAAGACGATATTACATAAGTTCTTGCGGCATTTCCAACCGCTTTTTGACATAGCAAAGAAATTTCGCAGCATAGAAGTAATCTATTATCCTGTGATCAACAGCCAAGGTGAGGGACAGTATCTTGCGGGCTTTGAAGCCGTCCTGCCCGGGGACAACTGTATTAAAAGCGTTGCCGACAGATAGTATTGTGCTTGCAGGAGGCGGAACGATCCCGATAAAAGAATCCACACCATAGCTGCCAAGGTTGCTTAAAGCGACAGTTTCCTCAGCCATATCTTCCAGAGTCAATTGATGGCTGCGGGCTTTTTCGGTAAGGTGCTTTTCCTCTTTGGCGATATCAGCAAGGCTTTTCCGGTCAGCGTGCTTAATAACGGGAACGACCAGACCATGAGGAGCATTAACGGCAAAACCGATGTTTATATCTTTCCTGAGAGTGATGCTGTCGCCGTCGACTTTGCCGGCCATTCGGGGGAATTCTTCAACAGCATGTGCTAATGCGCTGATATAAAACGAATTTGTGGTTATTTTGATACCTAATATTTTTTTCAGCTTTGGGCGAAGGTGCATCAAATCCGTAATATCAGCCCTGGCTTCAAGGTAAAAACAAGGCTTATTATGCTTAGAAGCTGACATTCTCTTGGCGATTATCTTCTGAATATTCGTCAGCGGTATCTTTTTAGAAGCTGAATTTTCCAAATAAAGCCTTTCTCTGGCTCAAAATCCGTATTTACATGCCATTTAAAGCACGACAATATTATACGATTTCTATCGATTTTTCAAGGATGGATAAAAACAAAAATACAGGACAGATTAAGGTTTAAAATCAAAACTCTTGTTAAAGCAGGCAAATTATATTACAATCTGCAAGGTTATAGATAGTGTAATATGTGTGTATGCACAACGAAAATAAAGAATCGAATCAGAAAGGATAGTTTACAAATATGAAAATGATTAAATGGCTGTTTTTAATAGCTTTGATTACCTTAACCGGCTGTATAGATGAAAAACAAGAGTATACTATAAACCCTGACGGCAGCGGAAAAATTTTTTACAGCGTTAATTTAAAAGCGATGGATTTAGGTGCTTTGATGGGAGCTCAATCGGGTCAGGCTCCTAAGGTAGATATCAAAGACAACTTAAAGAAACTGCTTGAAAATTCAGATGGGATTGATACATGGAAGAACGTTTCCTACAAAGCCTTAGAGGATGGCAGGGCACACATAGAAGCGACAGGATATTTTCCCGATATCAACAAAGTGGTATTAGACAAATCTGTTCAAAAATCACAGAAACCTGAAATTAAATTTACTAAAACCGGTGACAAAATCATAATTGAATTTGTCGCTGACACAGGCCAAGCTCCTGATAAAAACACTACTGCACCGAAACTAACAGATGAGCAGATCGACGAGCAAGTAAAGATGGCCAAGATGAGCTATCAGCAGGGTAAGATAATGACGCAAAGCCTCATGAAAGACATGAAATTTGACACAACTCTGCATCTGCCGGGCAAAATTACTAAAACTTCAAATTTTACCAAAGTTGATGAAAATACCGTCCAGATAGCCTTTGACGGCGAAAAAGCCATGAAAGCAATGGATTTATTGATGGCTGATGAGGCTTACCTGAAAGATATGATAAAAAAAGGTGCCGACCCTATGCAAAATCCCGATCAGATGAAAATGAACGAAATGTTCTTCGACGAAGCTGCGCCGGTATCTGTCACTGTTGAAAAAGCTGATAAAGCATTATTTGATTACAAAGTTGAGATGCAGGCAGCTAAGGTAAAATTTCCCGCGATGAAAGACAAGCTTTACGCAGAACTCGATGGGCTTGCCAAAAAACAACCTAAGAACGATAAAAACAAACAGCTTCAGGATTTGATGACAAACCTCCAGGGGCAACAGGAAAAAGCTGATGTAAATGATGCAGTTGTTAAGCAGGTGCCTGATATCAACAGTGTTCCAGCTGCCCAGTTGATCAAAAAAGCTATTGCGCTGGAAAGAGGAAGAAAAATGGAAGAGGCAATTGAGATTTACCTCTCAGTAGCGGAAAATCCAGACGCTAAGGATAAAGATGTAGCCAAAGCAAGAACTTACCTGGCTCGTTCGTATGTAAAGACGAAAGAATTTGAAAAAGCAAAAGAACAGCTTGAAACACTGATAAAAGATTTCAGCAACAACAGAGCGGTTGTATTAAGGGCTAAAAAACAATTGACAAGAGTCAAAAAGCTGCTGGGTGAGCCCGCTGTTGGTGCTGAAGACCTTGAGACCCTGAAGGAAAAATTAAAAAACAAGGAATAGACAGCAAAACTGCCTGCCTAAAAGCCTGTTTACAAAAACCTTAAAACATGTATAATGTTTTGAAGTATAGAAGATTGTGACTTTTGCACAGAACCAGCGTAGAGTACTTTAATCCTTATGATATAACAACTTAGAAAAATCACTGTACTTAAAGCGATAAATGGAGATAAAAAACTATGACTGAAAAAAATTTAGAACTGCAAGATGTAAGTAAGCCGAATCTTTATCGGGATACTTTCCCTTACAGCGAGTTTCCGAGAGTGAAATTTGACAACAAAAAAGTTGAATATAATATGCCGAAAAATATCTGGATCACAGATACGACTTTCCGTGACGGTCAGCAATCCAGGCCCCCGTATACTCCCCAGCAAATCCTGAGGATATATGACCTGATGCATAAGATTGATAACGGCACCGGTTTGATACGTCAGTGCGAATTCTTCCTCTATTCAGACAGGGACAGGAAAGCTGTCGAATTATGTCTTGAACGGGGCTATAAATTTCCGGAAGTTACCGGCTGGATCAGGGCGGTACCGGCAGACTTTAAGCTCGTTACACAAATGGGGCTGAAAGAAACCGGTATTTTGACTTCTGCAAGTGACTATCACATTTTCCTCAAGCTGCGCAAGACACGCGCCCAGGCATTGGAAAAATATCTACATGTCGCAAAAGCTGCTCTTGACAGTGGTGTGATACCAAGATGTCACTTTGAAGATATTACAAGAGCTGATTACGAAGGCTTTGTGCTTCCATTTGCAAATGAGCTTATGAAGCTTGCAAAAGAATATGACAGCCCGGTTAAGATTCGTCTTTGTGATACTCTTGGATTTGGTTTGCCTTATCCAGGTATTGAACTGCCGAGGAGTGTTCCGAAACTCGTCGCTGGACTCCGTGAGATAGCTGTACCGGCAGAGTGGCTTGAATGGCATGGGCATAATGACTTCCATAAAGTGGAAGTTAATGCAGTTGCTGCGTGGCTTTATGGATGCGCCGCTGCCAACTGTTCTATTTTCGGCGTCGGTGAAAGAACCGGAAATCCTCCGATGGAAGGTGTTATAATTGAACATGCTCAGCTTAAGGGTACAAACAAACAGATCAATTATACTGCGATAACAGAACTGGCAAAATATGCGAATAAAGAACTCGGTTTTAATATTCCACACAATTATCCGCTGGCAGGCAGTGACTTTAACGTCACCCGTGCAGGTATTCATGCTGACGGTCTTTTGAAAAATGAAGAGATATACAATTGCTTTGATACTGACAATCTGCTTAACAGGCCTTTGAGCGTTGCTATTACAGATAAAACAGGTGCTGCGGGCATTAAGCACTGGATTGAAGCCAGGTTTGATATCACTGTTGCAAAACATGACCCGCGAGTAACAGCGATCAAAGATAAGATCGATGCCGAGTACATCGCTAACAGAGTATCAGCTATTTCTGATAAAGAGATATTTGGCTGGATGAAAGAAGCGTTTGGCAATGATATGCCTCAGGAAAGGTGATACGATTGTCAGGGGAAAAAATAAAAGCAGTTTTGTTTGACCTTGGCGATACTTTGCTGAACTTCGGGGAAGTTGACGTTAGTGCTGTCTTTAAGGAAGGGGCAAAGAGTACATACAACTTCTTAAAAGAAGCGGGGCAATCTGTCGGCAGTTTGAAAAAATATGCTTTCCGCAATTTCCTTGCGATAAGGTGGCGTACGTTTGTTTCTGATATTACCGGCAACGATTTCGATTCTCTTGAACTGCTGAAAAAAATCGGTAAAAAGCAAAACTACGAACTTGATGAAAATCAATGGCAAAAACTTGCTGAGCTTTGGTATGAGCCTTTGAAAAAGTTTGGGCATCCGGAAGAGAATATAAAAGAGACTCTCAGCAAACTTAAACAGATGCAGCTCAAGTTAGGGATTGTTTCAAATACATTTGTCACAGCTCTTTCGCTTGATAAGCACATGTCGCAGGCGGGGCTTGATGATTTTTTCGATTTTGTGTTGTATTCTTACCAGGTGCCCTGGCGAAAACCAGATAAAAAAATATTTAGCTATGCAGCTGAGAAAATCGGTGAAAAATGCGAAAATATAATGTTTGTCGGCGACAAGATCGACAAAGATATTGCACCAGCATTGAAAATGAATATGTCAGCAGCATTGAAACAGGCCCACACTAATGAAGGTAAAACCTGTCCGCCAAAGGTTCACAAAATCCAAAAAATCGCAGAATTACCTGCAATCATCGAAAAAATTAATCGCTAATTTGCTCAAAAGCAATTATTAGGGATGCCCTCAGTATTTTTTATACCAAAAAGTTTTGCTTTTCGCTATAATGAAAGGTCGAAAATAAAAATATCTAAGGAATTTTAAAAATAGGAGCTTCTTTAATAATGGCTAATGACACAGCTTTTCAGAAATGTATAAATCCCGCCTGTGCTGCTGAATTTGATTGTGGTCAGGCAATGTTCAAGTGCCCCAACTGCGGCGACCTGCTGGACATAAAATACAACTGGGATAAAATTGAAGTCCCAAATAAAATGTCATATTTCAGCAAAAGATGGGCTACCAGAGATAACAGGCTTGATTTTTCAGGCGTCTGGCGGTTTAGAAATCTGCTGAACTTCTGTGAAGACAAATATCGCGTTTCTATCGGCGAAGGTCAAACTATTTTGCAGCAAAATAGCCTCGTAGCCAAAGAACTTGGTATGGATCCAAAATCTCTTTTCCTGCAATATGAGGGTTTGAACCCTTCAGGGTCATTCAAAGATAACGGTATGACCGCGGCATTTAGTCATGCGGTAATGGTAGATACGAAATCATGCGCCTGCGCTTCAACGGGAAATACTTCAGCGGCTGTAGCGTTATACGCTCATAGCTGCGACATGAAGTGTACAGTATTTATCGGCACAGGCAGGATTGCTTTTGGCAAACTTAGTCAGGCAATGGACTACGGAGCAAATACCATCCAGATAAATGGCGATTTCGATGACTGCATGAAGCAGGTTCAGGACGTCTGCACGAATCTTGGGCTATATCTGCTCAATTCGCTGAACCCATTCAGACTTGAAGGACAGAAAACGATCATGTACCGTATCATTGAACAGCTTGGTTGGGAAGTGCCGGACTGGATTGTTGTTCCAGGTGGAAATCTTGGCAACTCAAGCGCTTTCGGCAAAGCCTTCGCTGAACTAAAAGAGCTGGGCCTTATCAATAAAATACCAAGACTGGCGATCATCAACGCCGATGGCGCTGACACTCTTACCGATTTGGTAAATAACAAAAAACTTACATGGAACGACGGCAACGTCGATGAAAAGATCATTAACGAATATTACGATAATCTTACTGCGATGAATTATTCGCCTCACACTATAGCCTCTGCGATTGAGATATCCAGACCTGTAAACCTGAAAAAATGTCTTCGAGCGATAGACGTTTGTAACGGCATTGTAATGGCGGTCAGTGATGATGATATCCGCGACGCCAAAGCTTTGATAGGCAAATATGGATTGGGTTGTGAACCAGCTTCAGCGGCAACGATTGCCGGACTGAAATATCTGCTGGCAGATGGAACCATTGGCAAAGACGAAAGAGTCGCCTGCGTTCTGACAGGTCACCAGCTAAAAGACCCCAACGTCACGGTTAACTATCATAAAGATAAAATGGGCCAATACAGCAATGCACCGGTAGAAGCAGAAAATGACCTCGAGCAGATTATTAAACTAATCAAATAAAAATTGATACTTTGGAGGCGTAGACAGATGAATCATAAATCTAATATCACCAGGCGAAATTTTCTGGCGGGTTGCGGCTGTGCAGCTGCTATGGGGCTTTTTAAACCAGCTCTGTCATTTGCACAAGATGGCAACAACCCCGACAGCAAAGAATTAACATTTTTCGTAACAGCGGACACGCATTACGGCAGGTTCCAGGCAAAAAATAACAGTGCGGGTAACAAAAGCACTATTGAACACATTAACTCGGCGCCGGGCAAAGTTAAATATCCCGATTTCATAGGCGGTGGATTGGTTAAGGAGCCTAAAGGTGTTCTGGTAGCAGGCGATCTGACAGATCATGCGAAAAAGGAAGAATTTTTCGGCTATGATAAATTTGACGGCTTCGACGATGACTACAAAATAGACGGCAGTGGTAAAGTAAAATACCCCGTCTATGAAGGCTACGGAAACCATGACTATGAACTTAACGGCGTTGGTCATGCCGCAAGAGATGCTATAAAAGAGAGAAATAAAACCCGCAAGGGCATGACAGCGGTCAGCGATAACGGGTATCATTACAGCTGGGATTGGGGAAACTTTCATTTTGTTAATCTGAATCTGTTTCCCGGAAGAATAGACAAAAAGCTGGGGGAAGGGAAAATTTCTCAGCCGATGAACAGTCTTGATTTTCTCATTAAGGACCTCAAAGAAAACGTAGGAAAAAGCAAAAGACCTGTTGTTCTCTATCATCATTACGGCATGGAGGATAACAGCCTGTGGTGGTGGACAGCCAAAGACAGAAACGAATACCACAAAGTTATTAAAGACTACAACATTATCGGAATCTTTCACGGCCACAGCCACCAGGATATGATATACACATGGAAAGGCATCAGCGTTTATAATGTTAATACCGCACTATACGGCGGATGGGCAATTGTCAGGATCAAGAATAACCAGATGTTCGTAGGTCTGAGACGCTGGCACGAATGGTCGATCATAGCAAAAAAAACTATCAAGATTTAACACATTGGATGTGTAAATAGATGAATCAGAAAACTAATATCACCAGGCGAAACTTTCTGGCGGGTTGCGGCAGTGCAGCTGCTGTGGGGCTGATAAGGCCTTACCTGTCATTAGCGCAAGATGACAGTAACACAGACAGCGATGAATTAACATTTTTTGTAGCAGCGGACACCCATTACGGCAGGTACCAGGCAAAAAACAATAGTGCCAACAACAAAAAGATTATTGAAAATATGAACTCGGCGCCGGGGTATATAAAATATCCGGATTTCGTAGGTGGTGGATTTGTGAAAGAGCCTAAGGGCCTTATTATAGCTGGAGATTTGACGGATAATGCAATAAATGAAGAATTTTTCGGCCAAGACAAATTTGACGGATTTGACGACGACTATAAAATGGACGGCAGCGGTAAAATAAAATACCCCGTCTATGAAGGCTATGGAAACCATGACTACGAACTCAACGGCGTTGGTCATGCTGCAAGAGAGGCTGTAAAAGAAAGAAATAAAACACGCAAGGGCATGACTGCGGTCAGCGATAACGGTTATCATTACAGCTGGGATTGGGGAAATGTTCATTTTGTTAACCTGAACCTGTTTCCAGGGAGAATAGACAAAAAACTATGGGAAGGGAAAATTTCTCAGCCTATGGGCAGTCTTGATTTCCTCATCAAGGACCTCAAAGAGAACGTAGCCCAAAGCAAAAGACCCGTTGTTCTCTACCATCATTACGGCATGGATGAGAGCACTCTGTGGCAGTGGGCAGCCAAAGACAGAAACGACTACCACGAAACTATTAAAAATCACAACATTATCGGCATCTTTCACGGCCACATCCATCAGGACATGGCGTACACATGGAAAGGCATCAGCGTTTATAGTGTTAATCCAGCGATGTACGGCGGATGGGCAATTGTCAGGATCAAGAATAACCAGATGTTCGTAGGTCTGAGACGCTGGAACGAATGGTCGATCATAGCAAAAAAGACTATCAAAATTTGACATTTGCCAAAAATTTAAAAACATTTTCAGTAACTTCCAACAATTTTTTAGCCGAAGATATAAAAATATTAATTTATTTATAAATTTTTCGCTAAAATTGAAGTAATTAACTGGAAATCTCCGATGTCTGATATATATAATGGTTTCGACAAGGATCGTGATTATTCATCTGTTGTGTTAGTTTTTTCAGGGATGATAGTATGGTAAATCAGCCGAGAGTTGCAAAAGTGCTCGCGGCTCTGTTGGTCTCGATGACCGCAGGGGCTGTGGTTTTGATGGCTTTGGGGAATAATGCTCCGTCGGCTGGGCCTTTCTGTCTTTCAAGCTACTATCATCTGAACCCTGTTGAACAGGTCATCACTTCAAAACAATACCAATCGCAGCAAAGGTGGAACCACATTGAAGTCTATTACAGCGGTACCGTTGGTGGCAGCGTTAAACAACTTGCATCGTTGAATAACCAGAAAATCGAAGATTTGAATTGCCATTTCGTTCTCTGCAACGGTTCAGGTAGTATTGACGGCGAAATCGTAGCAACCCAAAGATGGCAAAGACAATGGGCAGTGAACCCAACACAAAAATGGTTCAGCTCAGAACAGACTATTCTGGTTTGCGTTGTGGCTGACGGTGTAAAAGCTATGCCCACAGAATGCCAGATAAGAAGAGTTGAGGCACTATTAGAAGGTTTAAGCAGAAAATTCAATATCGCCCCGGCTTCTATCAGCTTTCCAAAAAACTGGCTGTAAACAACTGATCACAATATCTGTATTTTCCAAGTGATAAATCCGCAAAAAAAGTCCGTATATAAACCATTGCCGCTGGCAAATCTCAAGCTGATATTGCTGAAAACAACTTTAATCAATCTATGAGCGAAAGTTTACATTCTCTTATAGCGTGGTCCGCCGCCGCCTTCGGGAACTGTCCACCTTATGTTATCGAACGGGCATTTCCGCTGACACGTCTTGCAATGCAGGCAATTTGAAAAATTAGCTGCTTTTAGCTGATTGTTGATAGTTTCGTAGACACCCGCAGGACAGAATGTTATACATGGACATTTGTATTTTGGGAAACACTTCTGCGCACAGATATTCGGGTTGATAATATCCAAATGACAAGGCTGTTCCTCGCGATGCTCTGTGGCAGCGACAGCGGTAAACGTATCTTTATCAAAATTCTGATCAGGTTTTAGTCTGTAATCAGCTTCGGTCATAGCTTCGTAATCTTCTTCAACGTTAAATTTAGGCAGCAACTTGCCGAACACAGAAACAGGAAAACCTATCAGGTTGCCAAACTTCGCTACTGTCTGGCGGTAATTCATCGCGGACTTCATTTCTTTATCTATATTAGAGGCCTCAACCAGCTGGGTATATTTGACAGCCGCGTTTTCAGGATTATCATAAACCGCGACAATTGCATGAGCCGCCTGCATACCCGAATCGATAGCGTGGTGCAGACCTTTGATCTTCTGCATATTTACGAAACCTGCGCTGTCACCAAGCAGCATTACATTACCCTTGCCGATAGAATTGGTTTGCTGATCCCTCGGCACAGCATAGTAGCCGCCTTCAGGTATCATATGGGCACCGGCTTCGACAACTTCGCCGCCTTCGATAAACTGTTTTACGAATTTATGCTCTTTAAACCTTACCAGTGCATCTTGAGGATTAAAATCGCGATACTTCCAGTCTGCGCCGACGATCATACCAACAGAAATATGATCTTTTGCACCAGGGTAAATAATTCCACCACCAAAAATGCCAGGCCCAACCAAAGGAGTCCAGATCGGATATCCCATGGCGTGTACTACGCGGGTAGTGGTAAATTTTTCGTATTGCTGCGGGCTTACTTTTATCAATTCCTTTACACCAACCGAATACATCTGGTGAGCAAGCCTTTTAAGCGAAGCTTTTTTAACTAACTTTTCGGTAAGCAGACCATCACAACCCTCTGCGAGAACTATAAAATCAGCCTTTATGACTTCACCTTCGACATAGTTAGGCTGTTTTTCACCTTCTTTATC
>CAYZEH010000003.1:13906-27361 GCA_964477135.1 uncultured Pirellulales bacterium
TTTTTTGCCGAGCATAAACAAGATATCATCTTTTTCAATCCTCTGACCAAGAACATCTTTTGCCTCGTCACTATCGCGCCAATCGCTCTGAGCTGCATCGAGCAATTCATGAAGAGCTTTGTCTTCCAGAACCGCACCTGAAAGGTTATGATTACCAACCGCTAAAGCCTTTTCGATGACACAAACATCCGCATCGGGTTTTTCGACTTTAAGCTGTATCGCACAGGCAAGACCCGCTGGTCCCGCACCGACTATTAAAACAGAAACCTGGTTGTAGTTTTTATTATCTGCCACTTAATTATCCCTTTAAAGCGTTAACTAATTGAGGAACGACTTCTTCAACATTACCTACGATATAATAATCACACTGCTTGAAAACAGGTGCGTTCGGGTCGCTGTTGATCGCAACGATAGTCTCGGTATTTGCCACACCTATCATGTGCTGAATTGCTCCTGATATTCCAAGAGCCACATAAAGCTTAGGCCCAACAGCTGTGCCGGTCTGACCTACCTGGTAAACCCGGTCTATCCAACCCTGCTCAACCGCTGCTCGGCTTGCGCCTTTTTCAACACTGACTTTCAAAGTTTGAGACAAAGCATCGCAAAGCGAACCTACGAGTCTGTCATAATTATCTCTGCTCTGCATACCCTTACCGCCGGCGACGATCACATCAGAATCAAAACCAACCTCTCCTGTTCCCATTTCGGTACTTATTACATCAAGAGAAATATCATCTTTTGTCAGAGCGACATGATGTTTAATGACTTTTCCTTTCCTTGATGGGTCATCGTCAAGTCTTTTCATTACTCCGGGTCTTGCGGTTGCCATCTGACAGGTTGAATCTTTTGTGCAGATGGTAGCCATAATATTACCACCCAAAGCCGGTCTGGTCTGCAACAATATACCCACCTGCTCTTTCCTTGAGCTGTCATTTATGTTCAAAGAAGTACAATCTGCCGTCAACCCGCAACCGACACGGTATGAAACCAACGGGGCCAACATTCTGCCTTGAGGCGTAGCGGCAAACAATACTATCTGAGGAGCATATTTTTTGACAACATCAGCCACTACTTTTCGGTAAGACCCTGGGTCAAACTCTTCCAACAGCGGATCTTCGGTCACATATACATTATCAGCACCGCCGGTGATAAGTTCTTTAGCCATCGATTCGACTTTACCACCAACCAGAACAACCCCAACTTCCGTATCAAGTGACTTCGCCAAATCAGTAGCTTTACCTATCAGCTCAAAAGCTGCGGGGTGAATTTTGTCATGACTATGTTCCGCAACAACCCACACCTGCCCTGAATATGCAGGGTCGGTAAGCTTCAAACCAGCGATCATGTCATCGAGAGCTTTTTTATGAAACTTTATATTCTCATCAGCAAGAATCTTTTCTTTTATTTCATCAGTTATCTCACCGACCTCTTTAACGCCAAGAGACCTGAGTTTTTCTGCTAATGATCTGAAATCTTTACTTTCTTTTTGCGTACCTTCAAAACTTCTGTCGAACTTGTCAGCTCTCTTTGCCGGTAGGATATAGCCGTTAGAATCACCACTAACACCTTCTTTTTGTGATTCAGCACCTGTAAAATCAGCCTTGATTTTTTCAGCAAGACTGGCAATATCGGTCATCTGCTTGGTTTTTCTGGTACTTTTGCCAGGCGGAAATACCCTGATAACCCTTGTCCTGGAACCCTTAGCACCAATTTGCGTAGCACCGATATCTGCACTGGTCCAGCTGACAACTTCAAACTGGTTGGCTTTGCGGGTAGCGGCAAAGCCTGCAAAAAGCGGGTATTCATATTTGGCAACTGTTACTATCGCCGGTGTATTCTTTGCCGCGACAACCTGACTTCCGCCACTGATAATCCGGGTAAACTCAAACCTGTCGTTTTTAAATTCAAAATCGGTAGCATAAGCTATACATGACATGCCAAGCTCCTCAGCCATCTGAGGCGGCACCTGTGCCGTGTCACCATCAACCGACTGCATTCCGCTTACAATATAATAATCTTTGTCACCATTGAAGATGTCTTTGACAATTTTTTTAACGGCAAATGCCAGCGGATTAGCGGTAGCCACGGTATCAGCACCGCCTAAAGCTCTATCGGTCAAAAGAACCGCTGTATCGGCGCACCTGCTTAGGCTGTAACGCAAAACTTCCTCTGCCATCGGCGGACCCATCGTCAAACAGATTACCTTACCAACATTGCCGCTTTGAAGCTTCATTTGATTGGCAAAAGCCAAAGCCTGTGAGTCAAGGTCATTGATGACATTTGAAAGCCTACTCCTGATAAGAGTACCACTTTCCGGGTCAAAAGCATTATCCGTGATTTGTGATACATCAGGAACCTGCTTTACTAAAACAATATAATTGCTCATAAATACATTTTCCAAAAAAACAAAAACTTATTCACAGCTCTTCAGGGTTCAACTATATTAAAGAACCCTGTAAATATATTACTACTTTTACGCGAAACGCTATACAACGTTCATGGTTTTTTTTATTGTTATTCTGCTATAAACTCCGTTGTTAAGGCAGAAAATAAAGGCCTCAGGCTACTTTAGATATGGCGAATGGTCAATAAAAATGGCATAAATTTGCTTTTTTATATAGCTATCTGGCGAAAAACAATTGTCCAGCATCAAAAAAGCTTTTATTGCTTGTTTTGGTAACGGGAATAATGTTTAATATGCACGAAAGTCGATAAAAGAAAAAAATAAACATAATTGGCAGATTATTTGTTTTTTGAGGTAAATTAAAAATGGCAGATTTAAATGTATTAAGCGAAGCTATTATTAAAGGTAACCAGAATCTGGCGCTTGAAGTCACAAAAGCCGCTATAGCCGAAGGTATGGCTGCTAAAGATATCCTCGATAAGGGTCTTATAGCGGGCATGGATGTGATAGGCGGTCGTTTCAAAAGAAACGAAGTCTACATTCCTGAGGTACTTATCGCCGCTCGAGCCATGAAAACAGCTATGGAAGTCCTCGAACCTGAGCTTGCAAAAGCCGGTGTTGAGCCTATCGGAAAATTCATCATTGGAACAGTACAGGGTGACTTGCACGATATCGGCAAGAATCTCGTCGCTATGATGATGAAAGGCGCAGGTTTTGAAGTGGTTGACCTCGGCGTCGACATTTCGCCGGATAAATTCGTCGAACAGGCAAAGACAACGGGTATAGGCCTTATCGGCATGAGCGCACTTCTGACAACAACTATGCCGGCAATGGAAAAAACTATTCAGGCAATCAAAGATGCTGGTATCGATGCAAAGATCATGATCGGCGGAGCTCCTGTTACTCAGGGTTACGCAGACAAGATCGGTGCTGACGGCTACGCAGCTGATGCTGCAACAGCTGTTGATATTGCTAAAAAGCTTTCTGTAGCTTAATAAAAAAACTTGCTTAAAATTGAAAAACAGCGTGTAAAAACGCTGTTTTTTTTATATCTATATGCTAAAATAGACACCTGGTAAGATAGGAAATAGCTTGCTGTAGAATTAGTATCAGGTAAAAATGCGTAAAATAGAAAATAAAAATCTATCACGACTGCTAAATCAGATGAGGTTTACGCCTTACAAAAAACGCATTAAACAGTTCCAGGCTGCAGAGAAGCTTCTCAGTATAATCGAAGAGGACAAAGAATACTCCTTCGAATTTATTTGCTGTAAAATCACTGAATTTCGTATCAAAGACGAATTGGGGCAACAGATGTGCAAAGGTGACCAGCTCACCCGTGACCTGCGAATATTCATTGCCAAATTGAGCAGCCAACTGGCAGAGGAAGTTTCAAAACAAGACGAAAACATATATACTATCGAAGAGCTGGCGAAAAAACTCAAAGTTTCAACTAAAACGATTAACCGCTGGCGAAACAAGGGGCTGTTAGCACGGAAATATATCTTTGCTGACGGGAAAAAACGGTTCGGCTTCTCAGATTCAGCGATAGAAAATTTTCACAGCAAAAATCCGCAACTCATTGAAAACGCTTCCAATTTTAAAAAACTAACTGAAAAACAAAAGTATAAGATAACAGAACTCGCCCGCCATCTTGTCAGAGACAACCATCAGACTTCAAGACATCAGATCATAGAACAAATAGTCGATAAAACCAGTCATGCCCATGAGACGATACGCTACACTTTGATAAATTATGAAAACACACATCCAGACAAACCGATCTTCAGCAGAGCAGCAGGCGTTATAAAACCTGAACAGGGAGCTGAGCTTTATAGATCGCACAAAAAAGGCGTTACAATAAAAGAGCTGATGAGCCAGTTCAACAGGAGCAAAAGCTCTATATACAGAATAATTAACCAGCGTCGCGCCAAAGCTTTGCTTGCACACAAAATAGAATTTATCGCAAGCGATGAGTTTGCCGCAGCTGATGCTTATGAGAAAATTCTAAGTCAAAAAATCGACAATGTTCAACAAACAACTTCCAATTCGCCAACGCTGAAACAATTGTCAGCAGGTTCGCTTTCAAAATACCTCGAGTCTATTGAAAAAATCGAATTATTCAACAGAGATAGAGAGCTTGAACTTTTTAGAAGATATAACTACTTGAAATACCTGGCAGATTTAAATAAAAATGATATCTCACTGCAGCACGCTCCCGGCAATAAGCTTAAACTGATCGAAGATTACCTCCAGCGCGGCGAAACTATCAAAAATATCATAATTGAAGCCAATCTTCGACTGGTCGTCAGCATTGCTAACAAACACATTCACCGCGGTGCCAATATGCTCGATCTGGTCAGTGAAGGTAATTTTGCCCTGATGAAAGCGGTTGAAAAATTTGATTATACCAGAGGTTTTCGGTTCGCAACTTACTGCTCATGGATAATAGCGAAAGATTTCGCAAGAAAGATACCCGCTGAAATTACCAGGCTTGACAAAGCAACCTATGACTCGATGTCAGATATTCAGCAGGATATGCGAACCAAAACGATCCCAGGCGTAGAAGCTGTCGAAAGAGCCCACAGAAGCCTTGCACAGGTCATAAAAGATAATCTCAACGAGCGGGAACAATACATAATACTGAATCACTTCGGGCTGTTAGGCTCATTAGTAAAAAAAGAAAAGAAAACACTCAAAGAGATCGGCAACCACCTTGGGCTAACAAAAGAAAGGGTTCGTCAGATAGAATTAATCGCTTTGCAAAAACTAAGACAATCGCTTAGCGTAGAAGAATTCGAACTACTTACTGGTTGAAAATATCATTAAAAAGGAATATCACATGAAAAGAAAAATAAACAGACGGCAATTACTAAAAAATGGCTTTGGTGTTGCTGCAGGGTTATCTCTTAATAAAATGATTTTGGCAGAGGAAGTTATAAAAACATCGGTTAATAATAAAAATTCATTTGAATGGCTCTACAATACTAAAATGGCTTCGTGGTGGTTTACAATCGAAGATCTTGGTTGGCCCGACTATGAGGTTGAGAAAAAATGGCATCAACGAGCTAAGGCCTTTAAAAAAGCTGGTGTTAACTGCGTGGTGACTTTCGGTTTTCATTTTCGCTGGGATTTTGTGCCACTTCTTGACCGGCTTATCGCTATGCTGGCAAAAGTCGTCGAAATCTGCCATGATAACGGCATCAGGGTCGTTGAACATCATTCAGCGGCGCTGGTTTTCAGACCCAAAACAATTGAAGACCGCTGGGAAATAAGGAAAAAAAATAACCATGGTGTATCGTTCTATCCCGATAGCTGGGAAAATGTTTACTATAAAGGCTCCGAGATGGCCAAGTGGAGACATGTCAGAGCCTCCACAGGCAAACAACCACACTTTTCAACAAGCTATGAAAGCTTTTGCCCGAACAATCCTGATCTTCAAAAAGCCTATGAAGATATGATCAAAAGATACCTCGAAAAAGTCAGGTTTGACGCTTTGATGAGTGACGATCTGGATTTCTCCCCCGATTACGATGTATGCGCTTGCGAACATTGTAGGGAAAAATTTTATCAGGCAACATCTTCCACATTACCCAACTGGGAGGATAAAAACTTCTGGGGTAATAAAAAGAACCCTCTTTTCCTGAAATGGATAGATTTGAGATATCAATGGAGCGCTCAGCACTATAAGCGGGTCAGAAATTTTCTGCCTGACAATATAGCTTTGTGGGGCTGCGCATCAGATTGTTTGACGCCTTGGCTGGTGACTGTCGGTTTTTCAGCTCAGCGTAGCTTTAAACACTGTGATGCGGTTTTCCGCGAAGTTTACCACAAAATACAACCTAACGACAAAATCGGTATTCTCGCTGAGTCGGCAGCATTTTCTTCTATGGCCAAACAAATGAACAAACCTTTCATAACAATATTTTATGTGAATAAGCCTGAAGATAAAAAAGCATGGTTCGATATCATATCAGAGTCAGGTTCCAGGCCCTGGGTTTCCAAAAATGTGCGAGTGGAAAATGCTGTTGAGGAAGAAGTTATATTAAAAGACGGGTATGATTTTATTGACAGAACGAAAGAAATAAATTCCAAACCTGTTATTGGTATAAGATTTTCTCAGAAATACAGAGATTCGCTGGAAAAAGAAGCAGCATCAAAGTATCATAAAAAATATATTGAGCTTTTTACCAAACTCAGAAAACAAGGCTGCCGAGTTGAGGTTGTGTTCGATGAATACGTTGACCTGGCGGATACGAAAAGTTTTAAACAGTATTACGACCTTAAAGAATATCAAGGCTAAAAATGAGGAAATAAAATGAGCACTATCGGCTTTATAGGCAGTGGAAATATGGCAGAGGCCATAATTAAAGGCATAATCGGCGCTGAATTATTCAGCCCGTCACAGGTAACGGTAAGTGACATCAACGCCGAAAGACTTTCTTACATGCAAAGCGTATATGGCGTAACGGTTGCCGAGAATAACTGCAAGCTGGTGGAAAATTCTGATATCGTCGTACTAAGTGTCAAACCCCAGACTATGGCAGATGCCTTAGCTGATATCAAAGAGGCCGCTGCTAAAGATAAACTTTTCATCTCAATCGCTGCAGGAATTACTACCGCTTTCCTTGCGGAAAATCTCGGCGATGCCGCAATCGTGCGGGTGATGCCAAACACCCCGGCTCTTGTGGGCGAAGGGGCAAGCGCACTTTACGCAAATGAAAATGCAAAACCCCGACTGGATGAGGCAAAGTCTATATTTGATGCTATCGGCAAAGCTGTCATCGTCGAAAAAGAACAGTTGATCGACGCGGTAACAGCCGTCAGCGGTTCAGGACCTGCGTATTATTTTCTGCTGATGGAAGAGATGATAAAAACGGCAGTCAAACTTGGTCTCGAAGAAAACATCGCAAAAGACCTCGTCCTGCAAACCGCCAAAGGCTCTGCAATACTCGCCGTAGAAGCGGACAAAAATAATCAAAGCCCTGCTATACTTCGTAAGAAAGTTACCTCTCCAGGCGGAACTACTCAGGCGGCACTGGAAACATTCGCAGCAGGCGGTTTCGGCAATTTGGTAGAAGCTGCCTTAAAAAGTGCATGTGACAGAAGCAAAGAACTCTCCGGCTGACATAATTTGGATTACTCTACGACAATCGCCTCCACCGGACACTCATCAGCTGCCTGCTGAACATCTTCCTCATACTCAGCAGGTACTGTTTCTGAGATAACCTCTGCGATATCCGGGCCCATCCGAAAAATATTTGGACATATTTCAGTACAAATACCGCAAGCTGTGCACGTATCTTCAACTCTTACTTTCATTGATCTCCCCTTAAAAAATCGCCTCAAATACCATAATGTCAGTCAACTCTTACATAATAAAATGTTAGGCGATTCCGCAATTTTTGTCAATTTAAAATGTTTTTGTGGCAAATATTTATTTCTCGTGTTATATTATCATCCTTAAAATACGCAGTAAATATTACAGGTCAGAAATAATAATGGCCGGGTCCCATGCAGACCGAGCACGTGAATTTGGTCAGGCGGGGAACCGAGCAGCCATAAGCGAACGCTCAGTTGTGCTGTGGTAAACCCGGCCGCTTTTTTTGAATATAAAACAATGGCTTATACAGTTCTCGCAAGAAAATACCGTTCGCAGAGCTTTGATGATGTCGTGGGACAGGATCCCGTTTCGCAGACACTAAAAAACGCGATAAAAACAGGGCGAGTCGCACACGCATTTTTGTTTGTAGGAACCAGGGGCGTCGGTAAAACAACTATGGCAAGAATCCTTGCTAAAGCTCTTAATTGCCTCAAAACTGATGCGCCGACAACCGAGCCTTGCTGTAAATGTCAAAGCTGTATCGCAATAAACACAGGTGAAGACATCGATGTAATTGAGATCGACGGTGCTTCTAATAATGGTGTTGAACAGGTCAGAGAACTAAGGCAAAATGCAATATACCGCCCTGCCAGAAGTCGATACAAAATTTACATCATCGACGAAGTACACATGCTGTCAGTGCCGGCGTTTAATGCCCTGCTTAAGATATTGGAAGAGCCACCGGATCATGTAAAATTTATTTTCGCCACTACCGAACCCAACAAAGTCATCCCGACAATCCAGTCGAGGTGCCAGCGATTCGATTTCTGCAACATTGGTCCTGTACAAATAGCTGAACATCTTAAATTCGTCCTCAAAGAGGAAAAGATAAAATTTGAGGATGATTTGATGATTCATCTTTCAAAAATGGCTAACGGCTCAATGAGGGATGCCCTGAGTCTGCTGGACAGATTGATAAGCACATGCGATGGCACTTTGACAGTTAATCTGCTCGAAGAGTGTCTGGGGTGTCCTGACAGCGAAAAAATATATAATCTGATAGAAAAGATCGGCTCAAGCGATGCTGTGGCAACATTACAGTCGACAGATGAACTGATAACAACGGGGATGAGCGAAGTTCAAATTGTCGATTCGCTGATAGATAATATGCGTGACCTTATGGTCTTCAAATCTACCGCCGGTAAAGCAAATATCCTTATCCTGACTGAAAAGCAGAAAGAGCATATAGCCCAATTAGCGGAAAAATTCGACCTTGCAGCGTTAGTTTATAATATCACGACTCTTGAAAAAATGAGATGGACGATAAAAAACAGCGATTCCGCGAGAGCACTTCTTGAAGCCTCTATGCTTCGGTTCGCGTTGAGTGAGCATTTCTTAAATGTCGATCAGCTGTTGAAACAAATTAAGTCGATGCCGACATTAAAAAAAAAATTAACTAACCCTCCGCAGCCGACAACAGCCGACTTAGACGATCAATCAGCACCAGCTGCTGATATTAAAATTCCAGATAGCGACATCGATCTGCAATATTTAAAAGATAACTGGAACCAGCTGCTTGATAATATATCTGAACAACTCGGAAAACCAACTTTGGGACTCTTAAAGCTGGCAAAGCCTGTAAGCTTTGAGAGCGGCAATCTCACCGTAGAATTCAAGCCTGCTGATAAAATGTCGATGGATCTCTGCAAAAGCAACGGCAGAGCTGAAAATATATTAAGAGCTTTCAAAGCCTTATCAGAGCAGTTTAGGCATATTGATTTTGCAACAGAAAAAGATGCTGCCTCAGACAAACCAAAGGCCTCTTCTGAACAAAAAGAACAGCAGCCGCAAAAAAACGGAGTTCAGCTAAAAAACGGATTAATAAATGACCCCGCGGTAAAAGCTGTACTTATGGAGTTCGAAGCTACTGTTACTGATATAAGAAGCAAAGAAGAATCTTGACAAAATGACCTGATGGATGGATTAATATACGGACCATGAGCAATATTTACACAGAAACTTTGAATAAGCTGATAGAGGAATTCGCCAAACTGCCCGGCATAGGCCCTAAAACCGCGGAGAGGCTGGCGTTTCATATTTTAAATATAGATTCCGCCTCCGCGATGGCATTAGCACAGGCAATAAGCGATGTGAAAACAAAAATACATAGCTGCAAAATATGTTACAACCTTTCAGAAGAACCTGTTTGTGACATATGCAGTGACAGCCGACGGGACCAATCGATAATCTGTGTTGTCGAGCACCCCAGGGATATTATATCTCTTGAAAAAACAGGTTCGTGTAAATGGGTTTACCATGTACTCGGCGGACATATCGCCCCGCTGGAAGAAATTGAACCGTCTGATTTGACTATTGACCAGTTGATAGAGCGGGTAAGAAAAGATTCGATAAGCGAAATTGTCATGGCCACCAACCCCAACATCGCAGGCGACGGTACCGCTTTATATATAAGTTCGCTGCTCAGACCGATGGGTGTAAAAATTACGAGACTGGCAAGAGGCCTGCCTTCAGGCAGTACTATTGAATACTCAAGCGACAAAATTTTAACCGAAGCCATTCTCGGCAGACAGCAGATAGACTGACCCAAACGCCCCATAAGCCTTAAAATCTGTTGAACTGATGCTTTAATTTGACCGAAATTGAAGAATAGACATAATTTGAATAAAATTAAAATCGCTCAATATAAAAGAGGTGATATAATATAAATGGTATTTGTTTCAAAATAGTAATTTTGATAATAATCAACCGGAGAAAACGAAAATGAAGCTGGAAATGACAGGACAAATGCGGATGGAACAGCGAATGAAGCTGGCTCCGCATATGATTCAGTCAATGGAAATACTCCAGCTTCCTATACTTGCACTGCAGGAGAGGATAGAACAGGAACTTAACAGCAACCCTGTACTTGAAGTTGAGGAGACTTCAAACCCTGACAGTGATACCGAGACACAAGCTAAGACCGAAGAAAGCGATCCTGCTAAAGAAGATTATCTTGAAAAAACTGAGGATTTCAGCAGATTCGACAGAATAGACGAGAACTTCAAAGAATGCATAAATCAGGATGAATCTTTTTATAGAAAGCCACGAACAGGAGAAGTGGACAAAAAGCTGGAGGCTATAAAAAACACCGAGTCAGCACCTATCTCACTGCACGAATATCTTTCCAACCAGTGGCGGTTGATAGATGCTGAAGAATCTGTCAAAATCGCCGGCGAAATGATTATCGATTATATTGACAAGCGGGGCTATCTGTCTGTCAGGCTCGAACAGCTGCATAATAAGGACCGCAATGATTTTTCCATTGAGGACCTCAATAACGCTCTGGTATTAGTGCAGACCCTCGAACCAACAGGCATCGGTGCCCGCGATTTACAGGAATGTCTGCTTATACAGATGTCGCAGAACGGCGAAGATATGACTTTTGAGCAGAAACTTGTTAAAAATTATATGAAAGAGCTGCTCGAAAACCACCTGCCTGAAATAGCTAAAAAAATGAATTGCTCTCTTGATGACATCAATCACGCGATCAAACACATGAGCAAACTCGACACTTCACCAGGATTACAGATCGGTCAGGAAAAAAACCATCCCATCTCTGTCGATGTTATCATACACAAGGATGAAGAAACGGGTGAATATATAATAAAACCTGCAAATTCGAATCTACCCAATCTGCGTGTAAACAATTATTACGAAAAGCTTTCAAAAAATAACAAAACCAATGAAAACGCACGCAAATTTCTGCAAAATAATATTCGTTCTGCACAGTGGATAATTGAAGCGATTGAGCAGAGAAAAAATACATTGCTCAGAGTTACAACTGCGGTTGTCAAACACCAAAAAGAATTTTTCGACAAGGGTCTGTTACACCTTAAACCCCTACCAATGGCCAAAATAGCAAACGATGTTGGTGTGCATCTGGCAACGGTTTCCAGAGCTGTCGCAGGCAAATATATTCAGTGCGACTGGGGAGTTTTGCCGTTAAGAAAATTCTTCAGCGGCGGAACCGAAGATACCGAAGGAAAAAGCCACAGCTGGGAAGCTGTAAGGGGCATCTTACAGCAGATAATAGACGATGAAGACAAAAGCAAGCCTTTAAATGATGATAAGATTCGTCAAAAACTGGGTGAAAAGGGCATAGAAAATATCGCCAGACGCACCGTCGCTAAATACCGCAAATTAATGAATATCCCAACCACAAGGCTCCGGAAAAAATTCTGAATTTTGTGATTCATTCCACATATCCGCTTTACATTAGTAACCTGTTGACATATCCTCAAGAATAGTTATATAGTATATTTGGATTTATGCTGATCTAATGACAGCTAAGCAGATAAGATTAACTATAAGGATTTTTAGGAATTACCGATATGGATCCCGCAATTTTTAAAGCATATGATATCAGAGGCGTTTACGGGCAGCAGTTTACTGAAGAAGATGCATGGAAAATTGGCTATGCAGCTGCTAATTTTCTCAGGTCACTTCTTACAGGTTATGACCGAGGTCAGGCAAATGCCCAGTCTATCTGCGTAGGCAGAGATATGAGAAGCCACAGCAAGTCTCTTGCAAAAGCCCTGATAAGAGGTATGAACGCTACCGGTGCAAATGTTATTGATATCGGAATGATCGATACGCCGCAAATGTATTACGCTATCAATCACTTCGGCACATGCGGCGGCGTACAGGTGACAGCTTCGCATAACCCAGCTAAATATAACGGCTTTAAAATTTCCGGCATAGACGCAAAACCTGTCGGAGTCGACACCGGTTTGAAAGATATTGAGCATATCTCAATGGCGCTGCTGCACACAAAAGGAACTGAAGACGGCTCCATTGAAAAATACGACATCATAGAGGATTACAAGCAGCACGTCTTAAAATTCCTCAAACCAACTCTTAAACCGTTAAAGATCGCCATCGATGCTTCTAATGGTATGGCTGGCAAAACCATCCCCGAGATATTTGGCGATTTACCTGTTGAAATCGTGCCTATAAACTTCAAACATGATGGAACATTTAAACACGAACCAAATCCGCTGATAGAAGAAAACCTGGCTGAGCTTAAAGAAGTTATCAAAGCACAAAAATGTGATTTTGGTGTTTGTTTTGACGGCGATGCTGACAGGCTTATGATGGTAGATGAAAAAGGACAGAATATCGGATGCGACCTTATGACTGCATTGATGGTGCCTTATTTCCTCGAAATCAAACCAGCATCAACCATTGTATATGACCTTAGAAGCTCTCTGGTGGTATCTGAAGAGGTTATCAAACACGGCGGAACACCAAGAAGGGAAAGAGTCGGACATTCTTTCATGAAAAAAGCTCTGCGTGATTCACACGCTATCTTCGGCGGTGAACTTTCAGGCCATTTCTACTACCGTGACAATTTTTCCACTGATTCCGGAATGATAACATTAACACATATTCTTAACATAGTAAGTGCCTCAGACAAACCCGTCAGTGAGCTTATCGCCCCACTGAGAAGGTATTCCAGCAGCGGTGAGGTTAACTTTGAGGTAGAAGACAAAAAAAACAAAATGAAAGAGCTCGCTAAAACTTACTCATCGGGTAATGTCGACTGGCTTGATGGTGTCACCGTCAGATTTAAAGAATGGTGGTTTAACTGCAGACCAAGCAATACCGAGCCTTTGTTAAGGCTTAATGTCGAAGCAAAAACCAAAGAAATGCTCGATGAAAAATTTGC
>CAYZEH010000003.1:27461-40285 GCA_964477135.1 uncultured Pirellulales bacterium
CCGGACAACCCAATCGGAACAGTAGAGCGTTTTGCCAACAGAAAAGTAACAAAAGTTAACGAAAAAGCCAGACAACTCGGCATCACTGAAGGAATGAACGTAACTGAAGCATTTGCTCTAATCGCTTAATATTATTATTTTAGGGAGGAAAAATGAAAAAAAGAACATACTTTGCAGTCTTAACAACGATTGCTGTTGTTGTTTTAAATATCAGCCCTGTATTAGCAACCCAGGTTTTCCATCCGGTTGAAACGCTTGAATTAGAAATAATTTCCCCTGAAAATATTTCTGATATCAACGAAGCTTTTTGGCGGAATATAACGCAAAAAATAGAAAAAAAGATCACAGCCACCTCGATCAAGTTACCGCCAAAACCGGGGGTAAAGCATAAACAGTCCTCCTGTGACAGGCTTACTGTTCACGTCGATATCTTAAAGATCGAAGACCAGCAAAAACTGGTCTTTTACTCTTCAGCATTCTTTTCGAAAAATATGGCGGTCCAGCGGATCATTTTATGGAAAAACCAGGCCCCACTAAAGATAACAGAAACAAAAACCGCTCGCGCTGAAATAGAAGAAACTATACTAAGTCAGGTAGATAGTTTCCTGAAAGTCTGCATCGCAGGCCCTGCTGTTATAACAACTAAAGATACCTCTGATACCGCTGCAAAAGCAAAATTTGTCTCATCAAAAAACAGTAAGGTTTTCCATAAAATCGATTGCAGCAATGCAAAAAGAATAAAATCCGCAAATAAAATATTCTATAATAGTCGCACACAAGCCATTGAAGACGGCAAAAGACCCTGCAAAAGATGTAAGCCTTAAGGAGAGCTATTGATGAATGACAAAAAAGAACTTCTGTTTTATGAAACTCAGCATTTCAGCAAATGGATTTTTATTCTCGTTATAGCGATTGTGATATTTGTATTTATTCTCAATTTAAACATTGCCAGTGAAACTTTTGAAGGTCTATCATCTAAAGGCGATAGTATTGCGGTAATAATTTTAAGTTTTTTTCTACCGATATCGATTACTGCCTTAATTTTTTTAATGAAGCTTCAAACTACAGTTAAACCTGATTGTATTTATATTCGCTTTTTTCCTCTTCGTACCAAAAAAATCAGCTTTGACCAGATCGAGCAATGTTACGCAAGAAAATATAAACCTATTCTGGAATATGGCGGCTGGGGAATACGAGGCAGCTTTTCTAAAGGCAAAGCATATAACGCCAGAGGCAATAAAGGGGTCCAGCTTGTCCTCAAAAACGGCAAAAAAATACTGATAGGCTCGCAAAAACACGCTCAGCTGGCTGAAACGGTAAACGCTGTTATTAAAAATCTCCCCACCAAGCCTATTCAGCAATAAAAATTTTATTTTACATGTCTTTAGTATAACATTTTCACAAATAACAGTTTGGTTTTATTGCGGCAAATGACAATATGAGATTACAATTTATAGCTTGCAAGGTAATGCAGAAAGAAGCTTATCTTTGTGCTGCATATTCAAAAAATATAGTTGATATAGTTTTCCTGCCTCAGGGCTTACATAATGAGCCTGACAAATTGCGCAGCGAATTACAAAAAGCTCTTGAGGTGACAGCTGACACCAGGGGCGAACCTTACGATGCAACATTGCTGGGCTATGGACTTTGCTGTAATGGTATCGTCGGGCTAAATGCAAAAATACCAATTGTTGTACCAAGAGCACATGATTGTATAACATTGCTTTTAGGTTCAAGAGAAAAATACCAGCAATATTTCGATTTCCATAAGGGTGTATATTGGTACAGCTCCGGTTGGATCGCTACGAACACTCAGCCCGGAAAAGAAAGATACGAAAAAACATTAAACGAATATATCCAGAAATATGGCCCAGACAATGCTGAATATTTGATGGAAATGGAACAAAACTGGATGAAAGAATACAACTGGGCAACCTATATCGATTGGCAGCTTGCCACTTCTGAGCAGGACAGGCAATACACAAAAAAATGTGCGGAATTTATGAATTGGAAATATGACGAGATAAAAGCTGACAGAACTTTGATGCAGAGGTTAGTTGATGGCGATTGGAATGAAGACGAATTCCTTATTGTAAAACCAGGACAAAAGATCATAGAAAACCTCACCGAAAAAGGAATAATTAACTGTAAATGAAAATTCGCCATAAAAACAGGTTTTATACCATGCAAATATGCAGGAAAAACAAATCCGATAGATGAGCCCATCCAGAACTACAACATTCATAAAATTTGCCGGTCATACACCACAAAAAAATTATAATTCTAACGTAACACATCAGCCTAATATACCCGACTATACCGTAAGTGATTTTTATTACAGCTATATATGCTTTTATGGCTTAAAAATGGGGATATTAGTCAGAAATTTAATTTTTGTATCATTTTGCTTAAAATACACCTGCTGCTGCTTCAAAAATACTGTTTAAGCATTGCTCTTTTTTTGCTATTCTGAATCAAATTAGAGAGGAACTGTAACGGTAAAAATATGTCAATAGGACAAATAGTAAGAAAAAAAAGAGAGTCATTAAGGTTGACTTTGGACGAGGTGTGTCATAAAGCGGGCTTTTCAAAGCCTTATTTATCAACCATCGAAACGGACAAAGTAAAAAATCCGCCAAGTGACGAGATATTATTGAAACTCGAAGAAATACTCGGCTTCGAGCCTGGGCTGCTGGTACATATTGCTCACATGGAGAGGATGCCCTCGGATATCAGGAGTAAATATGAATCCGTAGAAGCGGAAAATCAGAAGCTGCGTCAGTTCATAAAAAATCTCGTAAGTAAAAAAACTGACACTACACAAATTAGCCGGGTTCTGAAAACTGAAAATATTAATCTGGATATTTCTGCCTCCGACTATTCAGCAGGTAAACTTATCCCAATCATAAATAAGCCCCAAAACCCATACCCTGATGAAAAAAAATATCTAAACTTCCCATCCATTGCTCAGGACTATGTTCGCTGTCCGGATTTGCATGCCCCCAATGCTTTTGCAATAAGTGTTATTGATGATTCGATGGAAACAAAATACAAACAAAATAATATTGTGATATTTTCACCTGAAGAGAAAATAACCAAAGGCAGCGACTGCTTTATTATTCTTACTGAAAAACCAGGGCCAATTTTCAAGCGTGTATTTTTTGAATCTGATAACAAAATAAGACTTCAACCAAGAAATGAAAAGTATCCGCCTCTGACCATAGACAAAAACAATATTGCAGGCATGTACCGTGCAGTGATGAAATGTGAAAAGATCAACTCTGAATAATTAAGACGCCAGCGTCAATTAACGGTAATTACCACTGCTGGTCTTTCTGGTCGGCAACGGCTATAACTAAAGCATATACTTTCAAAGCACCCGCCTGTTTCAAAGTTTGGCTGCATTCATTCAAAGTAGCATTAGTGGTTTTTATATCATCCACAAGACAAATATTCTTATTTTCAAATTCGTGATCAATTCTAACCGCAAACGCACCTTCAACATTTTTCTTACGTGCTGCGGCACTATCGAGAGCGACCTGAGGCATGGTATATCTGCAGCGAATAAGGTCATTATTAATTTTTGCTTTTGGATGGGTCAGCTTTTGAGCGATAAGCAATGACTGGTTAAACCCTCTGGACAATCTTCTTCGCCAGTGAAGCGGAACAGGCACAAAATAATCGATATCATCATAAAAATCCGAACCCTCTAAAGCCGAATTTGCAAGAAAACCAAAAGTCTTTCGAAATTCAGTCTTATCCCCAAATTTAAATTTCAGCAAAAGCTTTTTTAACGTCTTTTCATATTTACCCGCCCTTGCTATACCATCGAATGACAAGTTTTGACTCTGACAATGCCCGCATCGGCCGTCTGCTATCGCATACTTGCTCACATCCTTACCGCACCGCCTGCAATAATCACCGCCTGCACATTCGAGCAGCTGCGACCAGCAATCATCGCAAAAAACACCGTCATTTTCTGATATCGGTTTAAGGCAATTATCGCAAACACTAGGAAATAAAAGATTAATAACCTGCTTTGAAGCTGAAACAGACTTATTCTTTAATTTGTCTAATAGAAATTTGAGATTTATTGCATCCACAGCCGGGATTATACCCAATGCCGCCTCAAAAATAAACCCCGTTATTTTAAATCGAATAAAGAATTATCAAGCGGGTCAAACCAACCTAACTTAGCTGAAAATGAATCATCTCCATAAGCATTTTTACCAGTATCAGTTTCAGACATCCTCATGCTGTTAACATGGCCATCAGCCCAACCAATATTAGCCTGACCTCTGTGACGAAAATGAATTGAAGGCGAACTGTTGGACATTTTGATTGTGCCGTTGCCATCAAAAACCATGCCGCTGATCACAACAAAAGGCTGTTCGGCAAATGAATATTCAATTAGTTGTCCATCCATACTCATCGCACAATCGGCAAACATCAAAGTATTCGCAGGCATCCTCACTTCCGACATCTTAGTCGTCATCCGGTAGCTGTCTTGCCAACCCATCCCTTTTTTCCAAAGCCTGCTGCCAAGATAAGCCATATTATAACCATATCCCCCACCGCCTTTTTCAAAACTTTCTGCCCAGGTGTTGCCCTTGGTCAAACGAGGCTTGCCTGGACATTCCTTTATATCCCCATTAACCAGATAGGCTATCAGCGGACTTTCCATCGGATCAAATTCATCATTGATCGTTTTTCTTTTGCCGTGCCAGCGACAAAACCCGCCCATTGGATTGTACATATCTTCAGCAGCTGGCACATAAAAGTCATCATTTTCCGTAGCATATCCAATATTGGCAATAAGAAGCTGGTGCAGATTCGCTTTGCATACGACACTTCTTGCCTGCGACCTTGCCGCCGACAATGCAGGCATTAAAAGTCCCATCAGAAGTGCTATCACAAAGATAACCACTAACAATTCAACCAAGGTGAACGCTTTTTTATTTTCAGCTTTAACCATTGAACACTACCAATATTTTTATATCACTCATCTCGCCATACTTCTTTCTGCTGCCAGGATTGTGCGAAAACAGCAAAGTCCCTGAAATCAATTTGCAAATCTTCAACCAGATCGCATCTGCCAACCCAACCATCCTCGCCAAAATGTTTCAGCCAGCTCAACGCAAAAATCTCGAAGTCCTCGCCGTCAACGATACCGTCAAGATTTATATCGCCTTTACAATTCTGATTTTTAAGCACACCAACCGCTTCCAGATCAAACCCGCCAGAGCCCCACGTCAGCCAGGCATCGTAAATCCGATTGTTCTGAGAATAATTGCCCCACTGCCCCCAGCTGCAAGGGTCGATATTGGCTATAGCGCAGTCGTAAAAATCACCGCTGCCCGGAATATCCATTATACGCACATAGCAGATATCATTAATATCAACCAAACCATTAACAACGTTTGGCTCATCTGCTAATTGACTAAGGTCAAAAGGCGTGCCATAACATTTGCCATAACCATTGGGATGTTTGCCCGCAAAGTTGTATATATTTGTCATATCAGTCGTCATATAAGCATAACCGCCCATAGGTTCAGCAGTTAAAGAAACCCCGCTAAATCTGACAAAATCAATACCGTTAGAAGAAACTTCCACGTATGCCAGCTCTGCAAATATATCACCTGAAACAGAACCATATGCAGTATTAAAATTTGAAACAAAGCTGTTTCCAAAAACCACAAAATCGTATCCATTAACATTGTGGATATGATTCGGGTCATCTGCAACATTAGGATCGCCGAACAAAAGCGTTACCTCACCAATCTTTTTACCTGAAAGATACTCATTATCATCAAGATCCCCCAGGCTAACAATATCAGTATAGTCTCCGGTCGCTGTGCCAAGTGCCTTAGTTGGATTATCCCACTCGCCTCCTGTCCAGACATTATCCGCAGGCAGATAATTTAGATATCCGCTTGCCCATCCTCGAAAAACAGGATTCACTCTCGCATCAACGTCGCCGCCATACTCTATCGGCAACGGATTAGCGTGCTTGAAATCATCACCTATATAGCCATTAACACCAATCTCCGTATAAGGGCCGGCAACGACGATACCGCCAACTAACACAACCAATAATAATTCAATTCTTATTTTCATATCAAACTCATAAAAAGATGGGACTGTGGCAGCAGCCCCACCCAATCTTCGAAGTAAACTAATTCTATTTATTCTTACGCTTTCTGATAAAAAAACCACCCAAGCCGAGCAATACGATCGTTATAGGCTCAGGAACAGGGGCCTGTAAAGCTGAACCATTGAAATTATCCATTGCAAAATAGGAAGGAGTATTTATTCCATCCTGCCCTACATCGCTTGAAGTAAGATTGAATTCCAAACCTACTACATTACCAAGGATACTAAGGTCAACCCAAGTCCACTGGTCAACGATAGTGGAATTACCTGCTGTAAAGTCAGCAAGATAGAAATCAACAATGTTGTTAGTGTAACTACCTGCATCGATAATCCCTTTGATTGTCAACTTGAACCAGTCACCGGCAGTAAACGGTGTAGCAAACTGATCACCACCACTCATAGAAAGATATGCATAAGTGGTGTTTGTAACCCACATGCCTGAAACGGTTTTGTTGTAATCGTTACCAGATACCGCCCCCAAAGATAGTGTTTGAGGAATCTGTGCGGAACCATTTTCCCAATCATTAGGCACATAACATAAACCATATTGATTGTCGCCAGCGGTATATGCGTGTCCATCGCCATCTGTTACATAAGCACTAAACTGATTTGTATAACCAGCGGTAGTTGTGTCGGTTTCGTTTGAATAGCTAAAACCACTCCAACTATATGCGTCAGAGGTGTGGTCGAAATATGCATCGCCACTTGTAAAACCAGCATTAACACCAGAATTTGCACCACCATAATGACTTTCAGTCGCTAAAGATGTCTCCTCAAAATTCGCTAAATCAGCGTTTACTGTTGCTAACACTGCTAAAACTATTACCAAACTAAATAAATTTTTAATCTTCATCAATTCCTCATTTCTTCAATAATTTAATAATAAAATCTCAAACTAAACTCTCACCGCCATCTCAATTACCCACTTCTGTTGATCAGCATCAGATATTCTCCTTTCCTGCCTGCTTTAATCGCGAAAGCAAAGCATACTGATCTCAATTGAATTTTCCGTTTATCCGCGGGTAAATAACTTAAAAATAACAAGTTACGGATTTATTCGCGGAAATTTCTTACCCTGAAGGGTACAAATAAAAAAACCTCCGTTCTCACGATAAGAACGAAGGCTTATATTTGCCAATCAACACTGCTTGATCTACCACAAGCTTTAACTTACTTTAATCAAGCAGAATATCGATGTTCCAAATCGCGAGAACACAAAATAATAATCAATTACAGGCAGGTTTTCTGACTTGCGACCTACTCAAAGACTCCTTCCCATCCGTAAATACGGACAGTGGGACAACTGTCTTCGAGATTTCCAGCTAAGCTGGATCGGACGCCCACAGCGGCGCGACCGTCGCGGAATTTAACCGCGTTCCCATTTAAAATCCCCTCAACAACAGGGACCTGTAATCAAATCTATGTCTTTTTCAAAGAGCTAAAACCAAATATAATTAAAACAGAAAAAAAATTCAAGTAAAAATAAATTAAATTTTTAAGGCCTGAGATAAATAACCATTGCGATAATCGCAACTATCGATGCCGAACATACCGCCATAGCAATTATAAAAACCCACATAAACCGCTTATTTTGCCTTGTCATAAGATATTTCAGGTATCTGTCACTGGTGGCAAAAGTTTTGCTCATTTGCAAAATACTGTCCTTATGGCATTGGCTTGACTGATTAAGTTCGGTCAAAGTCTCATTAAATCTGTGAAAATTATTCGCCAGCCTCGCATCACACTCCGCTGAGGCCGAAAGCTGCTGATTCATCTCTGCAAGTGCATCTGTCTGTTTCTCAGTCTGAGCCGGTATCTTTTCGATGGCCTCTTGAAACTGCTGATTCTTAACAGAATTGGTAGCCAATTGCTCAAGCAGCTGCTCAGCAAACTTCTGCTGACTTTCCATCATCGTCGGAATGTTTTCAAGCAACCCGGGCAGCTTATCCATCTTGTTTACAAGCTCTTCATTGAGAACAAGCTGATGATGCAGACTATCATTTATGCCCTGCAACTTATCAACCAGCTTATTAAAGCTTTCCTGCTGCTTTAGAGCGCTGTCAATCTCCGGTCTGAGCGGCACAGTCTTGACAGCTGTCTTCTCTGACTTTGTATTGTTTTCTGCAACAGCAATCCTCGAAGAGTTTTTATAATCTTCAACTCTTACATTATCATCAACCATAGAACCACTGCCCAAACCGTCATTGCCCCTGCGATCCGCGAACCAACTGCTCGTCCGAGCCCACAATTTTTTAAGTGCCATCTTTCACTCCTTTAAATGTCACACTACTTTATGATCAAGAAAGCCCTCGAGCTTACGTGCACGGACAGGATGCTGCAATTTCCTTATCGCTTTAGCTTCCACCTGTCTTACACGCTCACGGGTAACTTTAAATATCCTTCCAACTTCCTCAAGAGTGTATGTATAACCATCGCCTATACCATAACGCAATTTAATTATTTCGCGTTCACGGTAAGAAAGCGTCTTGAGAACAACATCGATTCTCTCCTTGAGCATTTCCTGCGCAGCTGAGGCCATTGGCGAATCAATATCATCATCTTCGATAAAATCGCCAAAATAGCTGTCTTCACTTTCGCCTATAGGTCTGTCAAGGCTGATCGGATGCTTTGATATTTTAAGAACCCTGCGGGCCTCTTCAATTGTCATCTTTGCTTCTTCAGCAATTTCCTCAATCGTCGGCTCGCGTCCTAATTTCTGCAGCAGATTCTTACTTGCCGTGCGAATCCTGCTCATCGTCTCTATCATGTGTACAGGAATACGGATAGTCCTTGCATGGTCAGCAATCGCCCTTGTGATAGCCTGGCGAATCCACCATGTCGCGTAAGTGCTGAATTTATAACCTCGGCGGTATTCATATTTATCCACCGCTCGCATCAAACCGGTATTGCCTTCCTGGATAATATCGAGAAAACTCAAACCTCTGTTGCGATATTTCTTAGCAATAGAAACAACAAGTCGCAAATTCGCACTCGATAAAGCTCTCTTGGCATCTTCATACTGAACAAAAACTCTTTCAATATTACGAAGTCGTTTGTCCAGCTGACCAGGCGTCTCGGTAATAAGCCTCTCAAGCCCGTCAAGCTCCTGAATAATCACCTCAATATCTTCCTCTACATAATCTTCATTAGCGCCAACCTCGATTATACGTTCCAGCTGAAACATTTTATTACAAATGCCGTGAAGCTTGCTCTTCATAGGCTGAATCCTGCTCGTGCGAAGGCTGAGCTCCTCAAGCAATGTAGCGATCTTGCGCTTGTTACGGAGAATGCGCTGCATCATAGATTTAGCCTGAGGAGTATTTTGGCCATTCGATGTTTTGATGAACATATTCCTGTTCATATCCAAAAGCACATTAACCGTCTTGAGATTATCAGGCATACGTTTCTTTATTACCGACCTTATAAGATTCTCAGAAGTGCTTATCTTCATAGTACGATCAAAGGACAATGCTCCTTCATCAACCTGCCGGAGTATCTCAACACAATTGCTCGCACAATAATCACTCTCAAGCATCCTTCGCCGAAAAGCCATCCTCGCAAGTTCTATCTTTCTTGCCAATGCAATTTCTTCATCCCTTGTCAACAGCGGGATCTCTCCCATCTGAGTCAGGTACATTCTTATAGGATCATCAATTCGCCTTGATTCTGAACCAACAAGCCGTTTCTCAAGAAGTTCGTCCTCTTTGATCTGTTCATCCGCATTTTCAAGAGCGGCAAATCCGTCAGCTTCAAAATCTTCATCAGCAGTAGGAACATCGCTCTCATCAAGAAGCTTTACTCCCATTTCATCAAGAGTTGCCAAAAGCCTGTCAAGCTTTGCCGGATTGATAACATCTTCCGGAAGATCAGCATTCATTTCTTCATAAGTAAGATAGCCCTGCTTCTTACCCTTTTCGATGATTGCTTTTATCTTACGATCCGCAAACTCAAGATTTCCTTCACCAGGTTTCTGCTCCTGTCCAGACTTTTTTAATTTTTTATCCGGCTTTGTCGTTGCTTTAATTCTTTTTCCTGCCATATCGGCACCTTAAAACAGATTTAAACAATTCGTAACTTATACCATTCCAACGTTATGCCGATTATCCTTACCAGCATTATTAGTTATACTTTTTAAAAACCTGGTCTGTTCTTCAATATTTACTGGTTGGACGACTTTATTTTTTTCGAGTTGCTTTTCTACCACCTCGATCGCCCCGTTCAGCATCTTTTTATAATTGCCTTTCTTCTCACCTGCCTCAGCCAGCATAACAATACAGCTGCTAAGCTGCGCTGATTCTGTCGCCGACAGTACTGCCGCCAAAGTTACATCTCTCTGTTGGCTATACTTTTCAAACAATATCTCAGCTATCTGCCTCAAAACAGGGACATCAAATATCTCAACTGAAAACTTTTCTTTTATCGAATCAAAAAACCGCGACTCATTCAGCAGAACTTCCAATATCTCTCGCTGGGCAGTAGCATAAAGCCCTTTGCCAAGATCAGCACTGACAACTTTACTATTGACAATACCCGACGACGAAGCCGACCGGGAAATTCTCTTGTCAAGCTCTGCATTTATCTGTTTTGTATTCAGACCTATGACCCTTGAAAGCCTGTTCACTACCAAACCTCTGTCTATCGCCGGAAGTTTACCGCTGCTTATAGCAACTGCGATAGTCTGTAAAAATTCCTCAATAGCAGCTTTATTGCCCGCAAGCGTCTGGTCATTTTTAAAATTATCTTTAAGCCTGTCCCATTTAAAGCTGAAAACATCCGTCGCACTACTGATAACTTTTTCAAATTCTTCCCTGCCTGATGCAAGTACGAAATCACAAGGGTCCTTACCCTCAGGCACGGTCGCAAGTTTTATATCTATATGCTGCGAAAGACACACTTCAAGAGCACGATTCGCAGCTTCGTTGCCAGCCACATCATTATCAAATAAGATAACGATATTTTTCGCATAGCGTCTCAATATCCTTCCATGGCCCGCGGTAAAACTCGTTCCCAAAGTAGCAATTACATTATTACACCCCGCCTGGTGCGCCATAATACAATCGGTATAACCTTCGACCACAACCGCCTGACCGGTAGAAACCATACCCAATCGCCCCTGCTCCAAACCATACATGGAGTTACTCTTATCAAACAAAACCGTAGCGGGAGAATTCATGTATTTAGCCGGTGCATTGTCTAATGTCCTTCCGCCAAAACCTATAACCCTGCCGGTGACATCGGTAATTGTAAACATAAGCCTGTTGACGAATTTGTCCTTATAGCCGGATTGTCCACCCACAACCAAACCCGCTTTGCCGAGCAGGTCCGTGGGGATATTTTTCTTAGCTGCTGCATTTACGAGATCGTTGCCGCCGCCCACTGCTAAGCCTATACGCCATTTATCAATACTTTCCTGATTGATTTGCCTTTGAACAACATAATCGCGAGCAGATTTGCCCTTCTGCTGGTCTTTGAGATTAGCCTGGAAATATTTTGCCGCCCATTCATTAACCCTCGCAAGCTGATTAGGGTCAACATCCGGAGCAGACTTTTGCCCCTTGCCGGTATATTTAATGGGTTTGAGTTTGATCCCGACCTTCTCAGCAAGCCTTTCGACTGCCTGTGGGAAAGTAAGATTTTCTCGCATCTGAATAAACTTGAAAACATCACCGCCTGCGCCGCATGCGAAACATTTGAATATCTGTTTGACCGGACTGACATACATGCTGGGACGGTGGTCGCTGTGGAACGGACATACGCCGACCAGCTCTCTTCCCTTTTTAACCAGATTCACATGCTCACTGACGACATCAACAATATCGTTAGCCTGCTGAACCTGACTTATTATTGCATTGTCAAACTTCCCTGTCATAAACTATTTCCAAAACACCTCTCACGCATTACTTACTTATAGAACACAACATCAATATATAACTATGCCGCAATTGCTTTACTTTATAACTTAAAATCTTTTCGCTACCCTGAAGACACAGGGCCGACAAAAGGTAAGCCCAGCTGCTGCCAGCCAAAAAACAATCTACCACTTAAATATAGGCTGATTTGTCAAAAAGTCAAATAACCCAAAAAAAACCGTGTTTCAATACTGGTAAACGCTATCCAATACACCTTTGGACATATGGTTAATGGAACTATTAAATTTTATTTTAAAATCCCTGAAACCCCGCAAAAAAACAATTTCGCTACCTGTCATGGTAAATTAAAAAAATCTTTGCTCGTTTTAGTGGTCAACTCGGCAAAAGAATCAAAATCGACGCCTTTAAGCTCCGCTATGAATTTTGCGGTATGAACCATCAAGGCAGGCTCATTGACTTTCTGCTTGCGCATCGGAGCAGGCGACATATAAGGACAATCTGTTTCGAGCATGATCCGCTCTGTCGGGACATTACGTACAACATCCCTGGTGATATCAGCACTTTTGAAAGTCACCACACCTGTAAAAGAAATATAATAGCCTTTATCGATAACCACCTTTGCCTGGGCAACATCACCGCCAAAACAATGAAAAACAACCTTCTCAATACCACTGCCAAACTCATCAAGCACGCTTACCGTTTCATCAAATGCATTTCTGGAATGTATCACAACAGGCATATCTAATTTTTTAGCAATTTCCAGATGCTTAATAAAAAGCTCCTTCTGTTGCTGAACCGGGG
>CAYZEH010000004.1:0-6541 GCA_964477135.1 uncultured Pirellulales bacterium
GGCGGATGGTGTCATTGTGAGCTTTGCGGCGATGATACGACAATTGCTGACAGATATATGAAGCTGGGCAGAGAGACAATTGAAAGAGTTGCGAAAGAGGTGCCTGGTGTCACTTTCGCACATTTTGCTTACGGCAGCCATCTCAAACCACCAAAGACAGAAAGACCAGCAAAAGGGACTATGATATCTGTTTGTACATGGGGAAGGGATTTTGCCCTGACATTTCCAGAGATGAGTGCGGTTGATAACTATGAAAATAATCTTTTTAAAAATGCTTTTACAACCTGGCGAAAGATATGTGATGACCGAGAATGCGACATGATCCTGCATGAGAAATACTTGCGTCATCTGGGGTTGGGTTTTCATCCTATGCCTTTGGGGATGCTTCAGGGGGACGTTAAATATTTTAAACAGCAGAGACTTGACGGCTTTGAGCTGCCTATGGGCTTTATGGGCAGACGCACAAAGGTGCTTAACTTTTACACAACATGCAAGCTTTTGTGGGATACCGATGTTGATGTTGATTCGATAGTTAATGACTATTTCGATAAGTGCTATGGCCCTGTCGCTAATGTTATGCGTCAGGCGTATGAGAATGTCGAACTTGCTCAGCCAGATTTGAAGTATTTCAAGGAGATCAACAAGCTCCATCAGGACTATGTAACTTTGGAGCAAAGATATTCGCAGAAAAAATTAGAGTATGCTTTGAATGCTCTGAAGCATTTTGACATAGCTAATGGATATATCGAGCAGGCTGTCGCAAATGCAGGTGATGAGAAAATCGCTGGCAGAATTAAAAGATTTGCAAAGTCGCTTTATTATATTGAGCTTGAGTATAAGGGACTGTTGGAAATCGCAAAGGCCATCAGTCATACTATCAAAGCTGATAATGCTGTAAGTGAGGTTGATTATAAAACAGAGCTGAAGCTCGCGCAACAAAAGCTTGACAAGGTTAAAAGTATCAGCCGGCAGCGGAAAGTGATACGGGAAGAAAAGCCTGGCGATGGTTTTAATTGGGATGTTACATGGAAAGGCTCTTACTGTGTGTTTGCTGATCCTGATATTGAGAAGATGCAGAAAAAGATCGACGAGAAAAACAAAGCTGACTTCGATAGCCTTGCCAAGACTATCTGGCAAATAGGGACTTTTAACGGCAGCTATACAGAAATGGGTAAATATGGGGCAGACTTCGCGAAAACAATGAAAGAGTTGCCAAAATGTATTGACTATGCTATCGTTGCTGATAATCACAAAAAAAAGAAATGGCCTGCGTTTATGCCCCACCACTGGCCGACGGATTTGGAACATGGAGCCTGTGCGAATATCAGCTTTAAAGCTCATCAGGGCGGAAAGTATATTTTGACCGTAGGTCAGCTGCCTACCAGTGCGGCTGAGACAGTTGATGTTCTGCTTGATGGGGAGAAAGTTGGAAGCTATACTACCGTGCCAAAGGAAAAACATGAACATAAAGTTGAATTCGAGATCGCATCTGAAGGTAAGCACGTTTTAACTTTGGGCGAATATAAAACCGGCGGCGGATATGCATTCGATGCGATAAAACTTGTCAAGGCTGGTAAAGAGTAATTTAAGGGAAATAATTATGTCAGGAAAATTCAGGGTTATCTTAGTTTTAGTTTTTTTGCTGATGGTTTTTACAAGCACTTATGCAAAAGAGGCTGCTATCGTAACCCGCGAAAAAGCAACAGTTACTGAAAAGTTTGCTGCGGAGGAATTGCAGAAATATTTAGAAAAAATCACAGGTAGTAGTTTCGAAATTAAAGATTCAAAACAGTTTATGCAATTCTCGTTTTTAGTCGGTAACACACTGGTGGATGATCTGCAATTGCAGCAGGATGAATATATTATCAGGTCTTCTGCTAATGGAGTTATTTTTTCCGGAGGAGGCGACAGAGGTACGCTTTACGCAGTTTATGATCTTCTGGAAAAGCTCGGCTGTCGGTGGTATTACCCCGATCCGGCAGATGAAATAGTTCCTGAGCTATCTATCGAAGAGGTTCTTGAAAAAGTTAAGGGTCTGAACGTAGTAGCCAGACCTGACTTTTCGGTAAGAATGACAAGGTTTCTTACTTATGACATCGGCAAAGCAGGCGAAGCTCTGGCAGATGGTGTTACAAAAGAGTCGCTTCTCGACAGAATCGACTGGCTGACAAAGAACAGAACCAATATATTTCAGTACGGCATCGACCATGGGATAAGCTGTTATAAATTGTGGAGCAGGTATCGGGCAGTTTTTCCTGAAATGCAAAAACGGGGTATTGTTATCGGCATGGGTGGGCACAATTTTTTCTTATTTATTTCCGGTGCAGAGCTTAAACAGCACATGGACTGGCAATGCCTGAAAGACGGCAAAAGGACCAGAGGTGGGCAATTCTGTACGAGAAACGATGAGGCGGTCACAGAGTATCTTAAGAACTGTGTTGCACTTTTGAAGGCGAATCCGGAGATCGAATATTTTACGCCTTGGCCTAACGATATGGGCGGATGGTGCGAATGCGAGCTATGCAAAGATACTCCATCGGCTGACAGGTTTATGCAGTTCGGCAAGAGGGTTCATAATGTTCTGAAAAACGAGGTGCCTGATGTTGAGTTTGCGCATTTTGCTTATGGCTCACATGTTAAGCCCCCTGTCAAGGAAAGGCCTATCAATGGTATGACAATATCTCTTTGCACTTGGGGACGTGATTTTAATAAATTGTTTTATGAAGAAGGAACTTCAAAAGATTTCAGAGATGAGTTCGCTGCATGGAGAGAGATCGTAAAGGAATATAACTGCAAGTTTATTTTGCACGAAAAATACGCAAGACATCTTGGGTTGGGTTTTCATCCGATGTATCTTAAAAGTATGAAACCAGAGATGAAGTGGTTCAGGGACAATGGGCTTGACGGCTTTGAGCTGCCTATGGGGGCAATGGGAAGGCGAACGAAAGCATTTAATTTTTACGTACTTGCTAAATTGATGTGGGATGTTGATACAGATACTGATACAGTTATGCGGGATTACTTTGAAAAAGTTTATGGCCAATATGCGAAACAGATGAGAGAAATTTATCAGCTTGTCGAAGATGCTCAGCCTGATTTGCATTATTTCCAGAACATCAATAAGAAATTCCTTATATACGAATATGATTATGTTGCCAAGGCCGCTAAGCTTCTTGAGCGAGCTTCGGATAAGCTGGAAAAAGTTTTCAGCGAAGTCAAAGATGCGGATGTTAAAAGGCGAATGGAAAGATTTAAGATATCGTTCGACTATACAAATCTGCAATGGCAAACAACAAAAACGATTATCGAAGGAGATATGGCAATTGAAGATGCTTATCTTGCGGAAAGTGAAAAACAGTTTAACGAACTTTTAAACAAGGCTGACGGGCTGATAACAAAAGCAAGTGAAAACAGCAAGCTTAGAAATGAGATGATAGCAAAACATGCGGGCGATGGTTTGATTTGGGATGTCGTAGAGAAAGGTGGATTCTGTGTATTCAAAGATGGTCATCTTGGTGACAGGGTTAAAAAATTAGATAAGCTTAAACAATATAATTTTGACACCTTGCCTGAGAATATCTGGCAGATAGGTGTTTTTGACGGCAGTGATAAAGAACTTGGTGCAGATATCTACAAATTTGCAAAAGAAACAACATACACTATCAACGCAGACCACGACGAGCAAAGCTGGAGCAATTTTATGCCTAAGCATTTGCCTGATAATCAAAAACATGCTGCTTCAGCAAAAATAATATTCAATGTTGAGCAAACGGGGAAATATATTTTTACCATCGGACAGCTGAATACCTGGCAGAGTAAAACGATTGATGTTCTGCTTGATAGTGAAAAAATCGGCAGTTATACCACAGCAAAAGACAATCGGAGCAAAGTACACGAGATTATCTTTCAAATACCTTCAGTTGGACAACATAACATAACTTTAAGCAAATTTGAGAAAGGTGATGCTTACCCTATTGATGCTGTTAAATTAGCTAAGATAGCCAAATAAAAGTTGATTTTACCAGTTAAATTTGTTATAATCAGGTCGATACAGGTTTATAAGAGCTTGGTCGGCCTTTTTAATTATATTTTTAGAGGAATATAAGTGATGGTAAGGAAAATTATTTTTTTAGCCTTAATCGGTTTTGCCTGTTTTTTCTTTAATAACAATATCGCCAAATCAGCGGAATACGATTTGGATTTTAGCGGTTGTGTGGATTATAACGACCTGAAAATAATGTCAGGCTTCTGGCTCAATGACTGCAATCAGGATAACGGTTGGTGCAATAATGCCGATTTTGATCAGAGCGGCGAAGTTAATTTTGATGATTATACAGCCTTGGCAGCTTATTGGCAAAAAGACCCGGGGCTTATGGGCTGGTGGAGATTTAACGAGACATCCGGAAGCATATCTTCTGATGCAAGCGGCAATGGCAATGATGCAAACCTTATCGGAGGACCTGTAAGGGTTGCCTGGGATTTTGGTAACAGTTTGAATTTTAACGGCGACGATCAATATGTCGCTATCGACAATGAATCGTTTTTTGATATTACCAATAATATTACTATCACCTGCTGGATCAAGAAAAACGGCAACGACCAGACCGGTTGTCTGGTTTCCAAGGCTGATTCTTTTAAAGTTTATATAGATGAACTCTCAACGGGGATAACGTTTGGCAGTGATGGAACAGGCAGACCTGTGACCAGCACCACTAATATCTGCGATAACAAGTGGCATCATGTAGCGGCGGTCTATGACGGCATCACAAAATATATATATATTGACGGTGTTTTCGACAGCTCAAGAATTTCTTCCGGACTAATAACCACTAATGATTATAAAGTTACAATTGCTTCAGATGAGAATTTATCCGTACAGAAACTGGAAGGTGTAATAGATGAAACGCGGATTTATAACCGGGCTTTATCTGCTGAAAGAATAAGGGCTATTGCAGATGAATACTTTGCAACAGCTCATTACACCAAACCGGCAGATAATGCTGTTTATCAATTAACCGATTTAACATTAATGTGGAATCCAGGCAGATATGCCGTTACCCACGACATTTATCTCGGCACCGATTTTAATTCTGTTGATAATGCGATGCATGATTCCAATGAATACTTTGGCAATTTTCTAATTGACGCAAACAGCTTTTCACCACCTGACCTCGAGTATGAAATGACTTATTACTGGCGTATAGATGAAGTTAATGACCTTGATGATTAATTGGTTAGTTGAGATTTAATAATGAAAAAATACCCCGCAAAAAACAATAAACCTATCAGCAGACGTCAGTTTTTGCAGCAGGCAACATCCGCGGCTGCGGGATTGGCTATGGGATCGTCGCTTGTACAGGGGCGAACTTATAAAGGCAAAACTCGTCAATTCTCTACTCACACCGATTGTGATGTAACTTTTTTTGCTATAAGCGATGTCCATTACGGCAGGCATTTCGAAATAGGCGACAACGAAGCTGAAAACAAAAACATAATTGACAAAATGAACTCTGCTCCGGGCAAACTTATCTACCCTGTTACTGCAGGAGGTGGCATAGTGCCCCAACCCCGAGCGGTATTAGTTGCTGGCGACTTAACAGATTTCGGCACTACAGAGGAGTGGAATGGGTACGATATCTTTGAGGGTTTTGAAGATGACTATCTTGGCAGCGGAGCGACCCCTGGAAGACTAAACTGGCCTGTTTATGAATGCTTTGGTAATCATGATATAGATGAGGAAAGTGGTTCAAGTGATTATGCAAGAGAGCAGGTAAGAAACAGAACCTTAGCAGGTGAAAGGCCGGGGACTTTTGATATATCGGACAACGGCTACCATTACTCGTGGACATGGGATAACATCCATTTCGTTAACCTGAATTTATACCCGGGAGCGATTGGTACCTATGCTCAAGGCAGCCTGGAGTTTTTGATAAATGACCTTGCCAAGCACATTGGTAGTTCGGGCAAGGCTGTGGTTTTGTATTTCCATTATGATTTTATAAGGCTGAACTGGTGGGAGCCGAAAGAACAAGACGCTTTTTATAATGCAATAAAAGACTACAATATAGTTGCAATGATACATGGACACAGGCATATAGATTATCTGGAGTCTTCTACATGGGAAGGTATAAATACATTTAATGTTGCTACAAGAAATGGGCCAGAGCGTTTTACAATTTTCAGGATCAGAAAAAATCACCTTTTTGCAGGAGAATGTGCAACCGATACAACATGGGGCAGAACTTTTACAAAAACCATTACGACTTAATTTAGGATTAAGAAACTTGGGGAAAAATCTCAATAAAAATATATCTCGCAGGCAATTTATTAAGGCCGCGGGCTTGACCGCTGGTACTACTTTGATGGGCTGTGATATTTGCAAAGCAAAAAATTATAAAGGGAAAACCCGCAGCTTTTCAACTAACACCAATTTTGATGTGACTTTTTACGCAGTCGCCGACACCCACTTTGGCAGACACCAGATAGCAGGCGATAATGAATTAAAAAATAAACAAGCAATAGATAAAATGAATTATATCCC
>CAYZEH010000004.1:6641-9704 GCA_964477135.1 uncultured Pirellulales bacterium
TCTAACGGCTACCATTATTCATTCAACTGGGACACCTTGCATCTGGTAAATCTTAACTTACAACCTACCGGGCCCGGACATGCAGAAAACAGTATTGAATTTTTGGAATCAGATTTGCAAACAAATGTCGGTGACACGGCAAGAGCGGTGGTATTATATTTTCACAGTGATTTTGACAGAGAAGATTTCTGGGACGAAGCGGATGAGGATGTTTTTTATAACATAATCAAAGACTATAATGTTATTGCGATTTTTTATGGCCATGCTCATGTAGGCTCTTTACTCGACGGACAGTGGAGAGGTATAAACATATACAATGTAGGACTATGCGGCACAGGAAAATTTGCCGTAACTCATATTACAAACAGTACAATGGTAGTAGCCGAATGTGTTAGTAACACCACATGGGGAGTTGTTTCTATAAAAAGCATAACAGCTTGAAAAAATGAAAAAATATAATTCAACCATCAATTACAAAGGTAATCTATCACGCAGGCAGTTTATTAAAACCGCCGGTTTAACCGCTGGTGCTGCTTTGATGGGCGGCAATATCTGTAACGCCAAAGTGTATAAAGGCAAAACACGTAAATTCACTACCGGTTCAGACTGCAATGTAACATTCTTCGCTGTCGCCGATACGCATTATGGAAGATATCAAACACCATTGAATAATGAACGACTAAACAAAACCACAATTGATAAAATGAATTATATTCCTGGAAGTCTCGCTTACCCACAAGAACCGGATGGCGGAATTGTCGCTGAGCCCAGAGGAGTCCTGGTCGTCGGAGATGTGGTAAATAGCGGAACCATCGCACAATGGTCCGGCTTCGATACGGTTGACGGCTTTGAAGATGATTATTGCGGCAGCGATAACACTCCTGCAAGACTGAAATGGCCTGTCTATGAAGCTTTTGGCAATCATGAGGTACAGGGGCTAAATGCTTCAACCAACTATGCGAGGGACCAAATCAGAGATAGAACGCTCGCTGGCAAAAGACCCGCTGGCGCAAACATCTCTGCTAATGGATACCATTATAGCTGGGATTGGGATACCGTTCATTTTGTCAACCTGAATCTATATCCATCAGCAGGGACATACGCTCAGGACAGCTTTGGGTTTTTGGTTAGCGATTTGGCAAACCATGTTGGCAATTCAGGCAGACCTGTCATCCTCTATCATCATTATGATTTTATAATGCCGGAGTGGTGGCAAGAAGGAGAAATGGACGCATATTATGAGGAAATTAAAGACTATAATATCATTGCTATAATACATGGACACAGACATATTACCAGTTTTGAATCAAGCACATGGAGAGGTATAAACACTTTTGATGTCGGTTTATGTGGAACAGATAAATTTGCTGTCTTTAGAATTACCAAAAACAGGCTTTTTGCTGCTGAGTGTCTAACTGAAACGAGCTGGGGAATGACTTACATAAAAACAATTACAACTTAGAAAAAGCAAAAGCATGCGAAGCAACAATAGAATTTCACGCAGACAATTTATTAAGACCACTGGTTTGACAGCCTGTACTGCCCTGATGGGCGGCAATATCTGTAAAGCCAAAGTATATAAAGGCAAAACGCATTGGTTAACTACCGGCAAAGATTATAATGTTACGTTCTTTATAACCGCTGATACTCATTACGGCACATTGCAAGTCTTAAATAATGAACAACTCAACAAAGATATTATTGCCAATATGAATAATATACCGGACAATCTCAATTTCCCGGCTTTTCTTGGCGGCAAATTAGTACAGCAGCCTCGCGGAGTGTTAGTTGCCGGCGATCTTACCGATCTCGGTGAGCAAAGCGAATGGAATGGATACGCTGCCTACGATGGCTTTATCGATGATTATGGCGAATCGTTAAATTATCCTCTCTATGAAGGATACGGCAATCATGACGTCGAATCACTACTTGGAACAAGCAATTACGCAAGAGAAAGAGTTAAATACCGAACACAAAATTACCTTCGAACAGGTGTAAATAATATATCCTCTAATGGCTACCATTATAGCTGGGACTGGGATCAGCTTCATTTGGTCTGTCTGAATTTAGGCCCGGGAACATCGGGGGAATTTTTTAACAGCTTGGCATTTCTCGCAAGCGATCTATCTGCAAATGTCGGCAGCTCAGACAGACCGGTTGTCATATATTTTCATTATAATATTGGCTCTGCTCCGGCTGCGGATCAGAACACTTTTTATAATATAATCAAAAATTACAATATCGTTGCGATATTTCATGGCCATGCACATATTCCAGAACTTCAGATAAGCCAGTGGCAAGGCTTTGATGTGTATAACGTGGGGACATTCCATATGGGCAAATTCACGGTAGCACATTTGAGGCCTGATGGTTTTGCCGTCGCGGAATGCACCGGCGAAGATAGCTGGGGAGTTGCTTCGTTAAAAACCTTTGCCTAATAATTTAAGCTTAATTTACATCAGGTTCATCTCTGCCTGTTCCGGTCCATAAGTTATTCTTACCTGGGCCTCCGATTTCTGTCAGAGTTTTTTCGTCAGGCCTTTTAGTTGCCGGGTCAACTTCATAACCAAGCTGCTCGTAAGTCATGCTTTGTGCGTGGCCATCAAGGAAAACCACATTTGCCTTTCCGTAATGCCTTGCATCTGCAGGAGAATACTTTAAAGGCCCAACAGAATTGGCTTTAGGGGAAAAATGCCTTGCACCTTTGCTGTAAGCCATTTTAGGTGGATCAACGAGATATGCGTGCTGACCATGTGGAATGTCAGACCCCCTGCTGTCACAAAATAAAACTGTTTCACCTGGTCTTCTAATCTGCAGGAAAGAGCTTGGGTAATTTGCATAGTTACGAACACCTTCAAGCTCACGAGTATTAGCAAGGTACTGATAGTTATATCCATAAGCACCATTACGAATATTATGAACATATTCAAAATTTTTCAAAGAAGGACAAATATAATAATCGTTGTCCATCTCCAACGCTGCCTGAAAATCTGCTTCACTGTCATATTTATACGGATTTATGACAAAACCCATTCCTTCGTTGAGATACCATATCCAACGTGG
>CAYZEH010000004.1:9804-16967 GCA_964477135.1 uncultured Pirellulales bacterium
CTTTTGGACTCATATTTACCTTTCAAAGTTTCAGCATGTCCGTGCAACGATGCTTTTATTTAAGCTCTACCGACCAGTAAGCGTGGTCGAGGAATTGTTTCCAGCTTTTATATCTCGGGTTTGCCAGATGAGTATGCAGCAGTACATTGTGTTTTGGTTTCACTGGTTTCCGGATCAGTTTCATGTTAGCCAGCTTTGGTGTTCTGCCCCCTTTTCTGGTATTGCATTTGACACATGAGCAGACAATGTTTTCCCAGATTGCTTTTCCTCCGATACTTCTGGGGATTATGTGGTCAAGGGAAAGTTCGCTGGTTGGGAATTTTTGGCCGCAATATTGACACGTATTTTTATCGCGGGCGAATATATTTCTTCGATTAAATTTAACTTTGTTTTTGGGCAGACGGTCACAAAACAGAAGTCTTATTATGCGGGGTACTGCGATATGAAAGTTAACCGTTGCGACCCAATCATGGTTTTCCCGTTCAAAATCACACCTGAGTTGGCTTAACTGGCACCACTGCTGAAAATCATAATTGGAAAAAAACTGGTCCTCACAGGAAACAACCTCTGCCATCTGACGAAAAAGAAATGAAAACGCCCTTTTCGCCCTGACTATTTTGATTGCCATGTAGTTTCTATTCAGGACAAGCACATTGCAATCCAAAGCAGATTGTATATTTGCCGTCAACATTTTACAGCCTTTTTAGCATATTCCATAAGCTTTGCCAATATTGTAACTTATTAGCATAAGAATATAAACAATTTATCAGGAAAGAGTAAAAAAAAGAATGTGTTTTTTTTGCAGAGCCCTTCTTTAATTGCATAGCCAGATATTAAACTCCACTTCTCCCAAACCTGACAGCACCCCCCGATCGTAAAACAAAATACTGAAAACAAGACTACGAGTAAACAAGAACAACTTTCAGTATAGAATTACTTAGTCTCAACCTGCTGTACAACATTTTCAGCTCTGGGACCTTTTTCTCCTTCTGCGATGTCGAAACTTACAGAATCACCTTCTACTAAGGTTTTGAATCCCTCGCCGGAAATACTTCCGTAATGGACAAAAATATCGCGACCATCCTCTGCTGCGATAAAACCGTACCCTTTTTTAGAATTGAACCACTTTACTGTTCCTTCTGACATAAGAAACTCCTTGAGAACAACAAACACTCATTAAACTTTTTCCCCCACCCAAACTAAAATAACGCAAAACTACAATGCAATTAAACAATTTTTTTGGATATATTAAACTTATCAGCTGTTGCTGTCTGCCTGCTCGATTACTACAGAGGCAAGATTCTCACGCATCAGCCTACCCATTTTGAATTTAACAGTACGTTTTGGAGGTACGTCTACCCTTTCAAGTGTTTTGGGATTCTGGGCCATCCTGGCAGCTCTTTGTCTGGTCTCAAAAACTCCAAAATCTCTGAACTCCAGGCGATTGCCCTTAGACAACTCATCTGTAATTTCGTTGAGAAAAGACTGAACGATGTTTTTAACCAGAATTCTTTTTGCCTGTGTGCGCTCTGCAATCCGACCAATAAGTTCTTTTTTTGTAACTGTTGACATAGGCTACCTCATTTCATAAAGAAACAATTAAGAATTCATTATTTTATTACCATTTCTCATTTTTCCTGCTGGCCTGCGACAAAGCAGAGAAATATAAAACCATCGCAACCCACTATATTGTAAAGACTTCTATACAGCAAGCAATTTTCAATAAAAAAATTGAGGTAATTATCAAAAATTTTTATTAATCCTGCAATTAGTCAAAAAAACATTTATTTTCCGCGATATCCTACTCTGAAAGGCCTGTCTGTAGTCAAAAATCAGAGTTTTTTGCATATGGAGTTTTTTAAACAGGATTTTAAACAAAAACAACTTTAATACGTAATATTATCGTTGACCAATACTGTTTTCATCTGCATAATTGCACTTTTGATTTGTCCAGCAGTATTTATACCCTTCAGGGTAAGATCCCGATGTATATCGGGATACCCGCGAACAATGGGCAAACTCAGTTGTGAGTAGTGTATAACTTATGTTCATTGGATGTTTTTATCAGGATTTTGTTTTTTTGACCTATTATGTTTGAATCAACTGAAAAAGAAAATATCAGACCCAAAAGTCGAGCAGCGGAAATAGTAAATACGATCGAATGGCTTGTTACTGCATTCATTCTGGCTTTTGTGTTCAGAGCCTTTGTGATGGAGGCTTTCAGGATACCTACCGGTTCGATGGCTGACACGTTAAAAGGTGCACACTTTCAGTTCAGGTGTCCTCAGTGCGGCCAGCAGTATGATTACGGGTTTGTTCCTGAATCTTATGGTCTTAGGAAAGACTCATTGCCCCATCCAAGCCTGCAGATAAAAAGCACTTCAAGATGTCCTAACTGCGGCTACTATAATATAAGCAATGGCACTTCAAAGATCGGCAATGGTGACAGGATACTCGTCCTTAAATGCCTTTACCAGTTCTTTGAACCCAAACGATGGGATGTGATCGTATTCAAAGACCCGCTTGACCCTAAGATAAACTACATAAAAAGGCTCATCGCCAAACCTGGAGAAACTGTTGAGATAATTGACGGTGATATTTATATCAACGGCAAAATAGCAAGGAAACCGCCAAAAGTCCAACAGGAATTATGGATGCCTGTGTATAATAATGACATGCAACCCGTAAAGCCGAACCATGGCGTTTTTAATGGCCATCGATGGCAGCAGCCCTTCAGATCATCAGAAGGTTCCAACTGGCAGATCGACCCGCAAAACCCGACACGGTTTACATTAGACAGCCCTGCTGATAAGCTTAATACCTTGTTTTATGATACTGATCTCGGAAATGATTTCAGGTGTACATACGCATATAACAATATATCTGATTACCGCAATATGGAATTTTGCAGTGACTTGAAAGTCAGCTTATATGCCCAGTTGCACGATAAGAACGCTTCTGTCGGTGCAGGGTTGAGTAAATATGACACCAGCTATAAAGCAATGGTTACCAGTGATGGTCAGATGACTATCAGCTCTGATATTGACGGGCAAACAAAAATACTTATACAGAAACAAATTAATATGCCGGTTGTGGGCAAAGCTGTGGCGGTTGAATTTATTAATATTGACCACAAGCTTATATTCAATTTTGCTGACGATAAACTAATTTTTGATTTGGGGACAGATGCCAACAGTACAGGTGAAATAAAACCTCAAAAGCAGGCAAAATTGAAAATTTACGGCAGCGGAAAACTTACCTTATCACATCTTTGTATTGCAAGAGACAGTCATTACCTCAGTGTCACTGGGAAAAATCGCGAAAACAATTCGCACGGCCAAGCTATCTGTGGGCCATTTAAGCTCAACAAAGATGAGTTCTTCGTTTGCGGCGACAACAGCCCTAACAGCTATGACAGCAGATTGTGGAAAGATAAGGGAATCGGCAACAAAGGAAGATTTTTTAGAAAAGGTGTTGTGCCAAGAGAATATCTCGTAGGTAAAGCACTTTTTGTTTATTGGCCAAATGGATTCAGACCTTTCCCTAATTCAAGATTTGGTCTTATTCCCAACATTGGTCAATTAAGACTTATCTACGGCGGCAGTGACAAAGAATTTTAATTGTGCTGAACAAATAAAAGTCTTAACCAGTAATAGCTGTTATTGTTGGTTTGTAAAATAATCAGTAGGTTACTAATGAAACAAGGAGGTAGTTCATAATGAAGCGCATCTTTACTATTCTTTTATTAACATCATTTCTAATTGCGGGTGTTTGTTTACCAGCACAAGGCGGACTATTTATGAAAAATAGCAAAATTACAGCTGTGAAGTTACGCACAGAGTATCATGTTAATCCTCTCGGCATCGATATTACCAACCCCAGACTCAGCTGGATAATTGAATCCGGTGCAAAAGGTCAGGTTCAGACAGCTTATCGGATACTTGTTTCCAGCTCACAGAAAAATCTCGACAAGCAAAAAGCTGATATATGGGATAGCGGCAAAGTTAACTCCTGCAAAACCAACCAGATCGAATACAAAGGCATCCCTTTAAAATCACGTATGCAATGCTTCTGGAAAGTGATGGTCTGGGATAAGAACGGTAAAGCTTCAAAATGGTCCAAGCCGACATTTTGGACAATGGGATTGCTGGACAAATCTGACTGGAATGCTAAATGGATAGGCTACGATGCGCCAAATCCTTATGAAGACAAAGACAAACTAAAACCACTAAGCCTTGAAGATTGCATGTGGTTATGGTACCCAGGTGTTGGTGATCCAACAAGTCCTCCCGCCGGCCATATTTACTTCAGAAAAACTATTGATGTTAAAGGCAAGCTGAAAAGTGCCCGCAGTTGCATTGCCGTCGACAACGAGGCAAGATTCTTCGTTAATAGCCAGATGATAGATGGTATAAGTATGGGCAAAAGACATGAAACAGACCTGGTTAAGGCTTTAAATCAGGGGCAAAATATCATTGCCATCAACGCAATAAACCATGGCGATTCACCAAACCCTGCCGGCATAATTGGCAAATTTGAGCTTGTCTACGAAGACGGGACAGCCGAAACATTCAAACTCGATGAAAGTCTGAAAGTTGACAACGTCTGGCGTGAGGGTACAGAATGGACCAAACCTGATTTCGATACCAGCAAATGGGCAAACTTAAAACCGACCGCCAAATGGGGCGAAGGTCCATTCGGCAAACCAACCACAGGTCAGCTTATACTTCCCCCGCCGCCATACCTTAGAAAAGAATTCAAACTTGAAAAACCGATCAGGCAAGCGTTTTTATACAGCTCTGCTTTGGGTATTTTTGAAACAAATATCAACGGCAAAAGAGTAGGCAACGAATTTTACAAACCGGGCTGGACCGATTATCCGACAAGGGTTTATTACTTTACTCATGATGTCACTGACATGCTTAAAAAAGGCGACAATGCCATAGGAACTCTTTTAGGCGATGGTTGGTATGCCGGGCATATCGGCTTTGGGTTCAATCGTGAACAATACGGCAAAAATCCAAGATATATCTGCCAGCTTGAGGTAACATACACAGATGGAACAACAGAAACAATCTTTACTGACAGTTTATGGAAGGCAAACTATGGCCCCACTATCGAAGCTGACTGGATGATGGGCGAAGCCTATGACGCAAACAAAGAATTGACAGGCTGGGATAAACCAGGCTTTAAAGATTGCAAATGGGATAAGGTTGCAACGCAGGATAAAGTTGAAACAAAAAACTTCCAGGCATACCCAGGTGTACCGGTAAGGCTTACAGAGGAAATACCTGCTAAAACGGTCAACGAACCCACCAAAGGAGCTTATGTATTTGACCTGGGGCAAAACTTCGCCGGCCTTGCAAGATTAAAAATAAAAGGCAAAAAGGGACAAAAAGTTACTATGAGATTTGCGGAAGTGCTCAAGCCCGACGGTAATATCTACACAGACAATCTGCGAAGTGCAAGATGCACAGATGCGTATATCTGCAAAGGCAAAGGTACCGAAATATGGCAGCCTATGTTTACTTCTCACGGCTTTAGATATGTCGAAGTTACAGGCATTGATAGCAAACCTGGTCTGGATATGATTACAGGGTTGGCAATATATTCTAACACTGCTGTTGCCGGCTCCTTTGAATGCTCTGTTCCTATGGTTAATCAGCTTTACAGCAATATCGGTTGGAGTCAGAGAAGTAACTTTATCGACATCCCGACAGATTGTCCGCAGCGTGATGAAAGGCTCGGCTGGACTGGTGACGCTCAGATATTTGTAAGAACAGCGACGTATAATATGGACACATCCGAGTTCTTCACTAAATGGTTGGTTGACCTCGATGACGCACAAGGCGCCGAGGGTGATTTCCCGGATGTTGCACCGAGAAAATGTGCTATGGGCGGCGGAACTGCTGCCTGGGGCGATGCCGGTGTTATCTGCCCGTGGACAGTCCATCATGTATATGGCGACGACAGACTCGTGATCAGACATTTCGAATCAATGAAAAAGTGGATTGCGTATTGCGAGAAAAACAGCAAAAACCTGCTCAGACCTGATAAAGGTTATGGCGACTGGGTTTCGATCGATTCCCATACACCAAAAGACGTAATAGGCACGGCCTACTTCGCGTACAGCACAAAGCTGGTCAGCAAAATGGCATACAACGTTGGTTTCGTTGAGGACGGAAAAAAGTATGAAAAGCTATTTAACAAAATTAAAAAAGCATTCAACAATGCGTATGTAAAAGAAGACGGAACTATCAAGGGTAATACTCAAACCTGTTATGCAATGGCTTTGGCATTCGATCTGCTCAGCGACCCCGACAGGGTAAAAGCAGGCAGGCATCTATACGAAAGAGTAAAAGCCAAAAACTGGCATCTTTCAACCGGATTTGTCGGCCTTAGCTATCTGCTGCCGACTTTAACTGACACCGGCAATTTGGACGTCGCATATAAACTCCTGCTCAATGACACCTTCCCAAGCTGGGGTTACAGCATCAAAAACGGCGCAACCTCAATATGGGAACGCTGGGACGGCTGGACCAAAGAAAAAGGATTCCAGACACCTGGTATGAACTCATTTAACCATTACTCTTTCGGCGCTGTCGGAAGATGGATGATGGGCACTGTTGCGGGAATTGACACCATTGGCAATGGATTTAAAAAGATTATCATCAAACCTCAGCCGGGCAATGACCTCACCTATGCAAAAGCAAGTTATGACTCCATCAATGGTTTAATAAAATCAGGCTGGAAGATTAAAAATGGTAAATTCGAACTTAATATTACTATTCCAGCTAACACAACAGCTATGATTTATGTTCCGACTGCAAAGATCGAAAATGAAGCTGACATCGAAAAAATGTACCGCAACAAAGAGTTTGTGAAATTCGTCAGAACCGAAGCCGGCTTTGCTGTCTTTGAAGTAGGCTCTGGAAAATACCGGTTCCAGTCTGAAATTTAGCCGTTATACTGATCACAATTTAATTTTGCCGTTTATCCGCGGGTAAATAATTCACAAATAACAAGTTATGGATTTATTAGCGGAGATTTACTACCCTGAAAGGTATAAAATGCCCTTTTCTGAGCCCTGATTTCGCAGCTATGCGAGATTGGGGCTTTTTTTGTGATTTTCGCTTCAAATAGTAATAAAACTACGATATTTA
>CAYZEH010000004.1:17067-27586 GCA_964477135.1 uncultured Pirellulales bacterium
CGATATTTAGGCGTTCTATAGCTTGACTTTACCCTGATTCTCAAATACAATACTGCGTTGTAATTGTACTCTTTTTTTACACCCGCTTTACATTAAGGATAGTGAAAGTTTTATGGAAGAAGCCAATTTGCCACAGGAACAATTCGAGGACAAAAGAATCCTCGATGAACTTAAAAATTCATATCTGAATTACGCTATGAGCGTCATTGTTGCTCGTGCTTTGCCGGATGTGCGTGATGGTCTCAAACCCTCGCAAAGAAGAATTCTGGTCGCGATGAACGACCTTAACCTCGGCCCGAGAAGCAAGCACAGAAAATGCGCAAAGATCGTCGGTGATACAGGTGGTAACTACCATCCTCACGGCGACCAGGCAACTTACGGCACACTGGTAAGACTTGGTCAGGACTGGAACATGAGGTACACCCTGATTGATCCACAGGGTAACTTCGGTTCAATTGACGCAGACCCACCAGCAGCTATGCGATACACCGAGGCAAGGATGACTTCTCCTTCGACGGAGTTGCTTGAAGACTTAAAATGTGAAACCGTTGATTTTGTTCCTAACTATGATGAAACAAGGATGGAACCAACTGTTCTGCCTGCAAAATTCCCCAACCTTCTTGTCAACGGCTCAACAGGTATTGCCGTTGGTATGGCGACTAATCTGGCGCCGCATAATGTATCCGAGGTCTGCGATGCTCTGCTTTTGGTAGTCAATGATCCGGATTGCGGATTCAAAGAGATACTCGAAGTTTTGCCTGGGCCTGATTTTCCTACAGGCGGTATTATCTGCGGCAGAAAAGGTATTGTAAATGCCTATACCACCGGCAAAGGCCATATTAAACTTCGCGGGAAAACAACTGTTGAGACGAACAAAAAAGGCAGGGTAAAAATCGTTATCACTGAAATACCGTATATGGTAATAAAAACTACCATCGTTTCAAAAATCGCGGACTGCGTACATGAAGGTATAATTCCTGAAATATCCGATGTGAGAGACGAATCGGACCGTCACGGTTTGAGAGTAGTTGTCGAACTTAAAAGGGACGCTGAAAGTGAGATCGTATTAAATAAGCTTTACAAATATACCTTGCTGCAATCGACTTTTGCTGTAAATAACATTGCGCTGGTTAATAGCAGACCTAAAGTCTTAAATATCAGGCAATTGCTTGACAGCTTCATTAACCATCGAAAAATTGTTATCAGAAGAAGAAGCCAGTTTCTGCTCAAAAAATGTCAGAACCGTGCGCACATCCTTGAAGGTCTTATACTGGCAGTCAGTGACATCGATGAAATAATAGAGCTTATCAAAAAATCTCCCGATGCACCGACCGCTAAGAAAAATCTTATGCAAAAGCCTTTGAAGATCGTCGAGTCTGAAACGCTTAAGAAACTCCTGCCTGAATCTTTCTTCACGCAGAGAGCCGGCGCCGATCAGTTCCTGACAGGGCCACAGACAGATGCAATATTGACTATGCAGCTACAGAAACTTACTGGTCTGGAAATTGAAAAGCTCGCAAAAGAATACGCTGAGCTTATGGAAAAGATCGAAGGATATCAGGCAATACTTTCAAATAACGAGGTACTGCTTGACATTATTCGTGAAGACATCTATGAAATAAAAGAAAAGTACAAAGATAAAAGAAGAACTCAGATCATTGAGCAGATTGAAGATTTTGACATTGAAGACCTTATCGCCGATGAGGAAGTCGTTGTGACTTTAAGCCATGCAGGCTATGTGAAGCGTATGCCGACCGACACCTATAAAAAACAAGCCAGAGGTGGAAGAGGCATTATCGGCTCAGATACAAGAGAAGGTGATTTCATAGAACATCTCTTTACCGCTTCTACGCATGATTATCTTCTGATCTTCACTAATCGAGGCAAATGTCACTGGCTGAAAGTTTATAATGTACCAAGCCTGTCCAGACAAAGCAAAGGCCGAAATATTGTTAACCTGCTTAGCCTTGGTGATGAAAAAGTTACATCGGTTATAAATGTAGCAGGTCTGATTAACGAAACCGCAGACTCACCAAGACAGCTCGTAATGGCAACCAAAAACGGCGTCGTCAAAAAATCCAGCCTAAACGCTTACAGCAATCCGAGAACTAACGGCGTTATCGCGATAAAACTCGATGAAGATGACGACCTTATCGGGGTAGCTTTGACTTGCGGATCAGATGAAATAATGCTCGGCACAAGAGATGGTATGGCCATCAGGTTCGATGAAAAACAGGCTCGTTCGATGGGACGTGTCAGCAGAGGTGTAAGAGGTATTAAATTACGCAAAGGCGACGAAGTCGTCGACATGGTAATACCAACGCTGGATTCTTCACTGCTCACCGTCTGCGAAAAGGGTTATGGCAAGAGAACCGATCTCGATGATTATCGAGTCCAGTCGAGAGGCGGACTTGGGCTGATAAATATTAAAACCACCAAAAGAAATGGAAAAGTGGTTGCGCTCAAGGCTGTCCATAACGACGATGAACTTATGCTGATAACTGCTAACGGCATCATCATAAGAACAGGGCTTGATCAGCTCCGCTCTATCGGAAGAAACACTCAGGGTGTAAGGCTTATTAAGCTTAAAGCCAGTGACTTGCTTGTCGCAGCTGAAAAAATAGCACCTGACGAAGAAATAGAAGAAAAACAAGCAGAGCCTGCACCTGAAAAACAAACCAAGGCTGAAGGTGAAACTAAAACCGAAATAGAAGGTGATAACGATACAGAGCCTAAGCAGTGATCTCAACTGGGCAAAGCTTAAAAAAATATGGCTGAGACTAATTTAAAAAAAGATTTTAAGCCAATATATGTAATTGCCGGCAAAGATCCTGCTATGGTAAATATGCAATGTGACAAACTCATGGATGGTTTATTGTCGCACCAGGATAGGTCTATGGCTTTATTTGATGCCGACCCGGAGAAGGTTACAATTTCGCAGATTTTTGATGAACTTAGAACACTTCCTTTTCTGGCGGACAAAAGGGTTGTCCTGCTTAAAAATGCTGACAAATTTATTACAACTGACAACAGATCTTATTTTGAAAATTACTTCAAAAATCCGTGCAAAAGTTCTGTTTTAGTTATGACTGTGAGCACTTGGCGAAGCAATACGAAGCTTGCTAAACAACTGATCAATGTTGGTGAGTTGATAAACGCTGAGTCGCCTAAACCCTGGCATCTGCCCGCTGAAATGATTAAATACGCAAAGCAGACCTACAAGAAAACTCTCTCACTGCAATCCGCCCAATTACTTGTGGAACTGCTGGGCGATAATCTGCCGATCCTGCAAAATGAAGTTGACAAACTTGCTCTGCTGGTCGGTGAGAATAATTCGATAACAAGTGAAAATATCGAATCACTGACCGGACGTAACAGGGTATTCAATGTCTTTGGTGTCATCGATGCCGCTCTTACAGGCCAAATCGACAAAGCTATCAGCCGACTGCGAAATATGTTCGCATCAGACAAATCCGCAGAGTTTACCGCAGTTGGTGCCTTTGAATATCAGCTGAATAAAATGTTCAAAGCAAAAGCCATGCTTCAGGACAACCAAAACCCCATGCAAATAGCAGCAAAGCTTAGTATCTACGGCAAAAAAGATAACTTCTTTAGAATCGTTGGCAAATTATCTCAAAAGCAAATCGGAGATATGATCCAGAAATTGGCTGTGACCGATTTTGAAATAAAAACAGGTCAGACCACTGCAAAAGTTGCCATCGAGAGATTGGTACTGAAATTATCATTCACCCAGGCTAGAATGTCCTCCGGACGATAAGCCAACCCGAAATAATCGTCCCCAGTGAACTTCCAATATTTGCCAGCACAACTACCAGCAAAATTTTAGTCACTGAATTTTTCCAGAAACCTTTAACCGACCCAACCGCTTCAGACAGATCCTCAAAATCAGCAACCGTTGGTTTGCGAACCCATGCCTGCACTAAGCCAGCAACCCAACCAGCAGCAACCATAGGATGCAAAGATGTCAGAGGCGCCCCCACAAAAGAAGCTATTATTGTTAAAGGATGCGCCAAGGCAATAGCAGAACCCAAAGCGGCTAAAATACCATTAATAAGCACCCAAAGCCATATCGATTCCATCGAATGCCGAGCACCAAATGCAATATAACCATAAACCAGCAATGCTATTACTGCCGCAGGTATGCCCCATTTAAAAAGCTTAGGCCAAATAGAAGGCTTCGGCAATTCCATCAAAGGCCCAAGGTCATTATCCCTTTGAATATGTTCCTTAATTCCATTAACATGCCCTGCCCCGATAACTGCCACAACCGTCGGGCCTTTGGCTTCACGAATTTTCTGAGCAAGAAATATGTCACGTTCATCGATAAGTCTTTTCTTAATTTCAGGAAATGATTCCGCAAATTCCGCCATAACGCTCTCAAGCTGATCCCGACTCTTGATCTGCTCTATCATAGATTCGTCGATCTGCTCTTTAGTAAAAACACTGGCCATCAAATGAGCAGCCAGCTTCATCTTGTTCCAAAAGCCCAGATATCCCCAAACCCTTTTCAATGTTATCTGAATATCCCTGTCTGCCAGCACCAGTTCAGCCCCGGTTTCGTCAGCCTGCTTGATCCCTTCTAACATTTCAGCACCAGGCTTAACACCGAGCTTATCACCAAGCCTTTTATAAAAAGCACCCATCACAAGCTGAGTAATCAGAAAAACGCCCTTCTTCTCTTTGAACACCTTAAAGATATCCATATTCTTCCAGGCATCCTTCTGCATCATAGCCTTGTGCCTGCCCGCACAGAGCTCAACTGCTATAGAATCAGGCTTAACCGCTTCGACTGTTTCCCGAACATCATCAACACTTTCCTTAGAAACATGAGCGGTGCCGACAAGATAAACTTCTCTGCCATCAACTGTTATATGAGCAACACTATCTGAAAGCCTGATTTCACTATCTGCCATATCTGTCATAAAGTTCTTTTTCAAAAAAACAGGCTAAACCGCCCTTACCTATCCAAAACTCTAAAAACATGGATTTTACAACTAAATCCAAACAATAGCAAGCCTTTAAAAATTCGCATACACTTTTAACCAAAATGAGTCAGATTAAAAAAATAATTGCTGAAATTCAAAATTTTCACCTCTAACTTAATTACAATATAGAACAGCAAAAAGAATAAACTTAAATAATTACCACTCTTTTTTTGAAATAAATCGTGATAAAGTAAATAAATTTAACCTTAGTCGAATATTTTTTGAACCACACACAACAGCTCCCTTAAAGTTTTTCCTTGCATTTCAACAAATTACACATTATCCTGAAAAATGCGGTTATTGGCTTGGAGAAGAAAATGCAAATTTACTTCTTATATGCCGGGGAATACATTGTACATTCATATTGTACACTATGTCAGGGAAGTCTCTTTAAATTAAATAATCACGGAAAATATCCGTCTACCCATAAAATTTTTTATGAAGGAGAGCTGAAATGAATAAATTAAATCTATTAACAATCGCCTTTGTCATTTTGTTTCTAAATTCTATGACATTGGCAAATTACACCATCGATGCAAACCTGGCCGATTGGGGAGTCACTCCTTTTGACCCCGAGCTTTGGCTGCCAGATAGCTTAACCGCTGACTGTAACATAGGAGACAATGAAAACAATCACGGCTCATACGGATACGGCGAAAGCTATGACTTCGAAGCACTATATTTTGACGATGATGTCGAATACTTTTACTTCGCCTGTGTAACCAGCCGCGATCTATCTGGTGATGGTGACCTGGGCATCGACCTTAACAACGATGCAGAAATCACCGGCAAAGGCCAAGTTAGTAATTTGGAATATGCTATCAGGCTTCGCGATTCTGATTACGGCCAAATCGGAGATATTGTCGCCACCCCAGTTTGGTCGTTCACCTGGAACCTTCAAGGCTCCCCCAGACAAGCCACAGGAGGAACTGTCATAGGCCACGCACAAGTAAGTATATTAGAATATGACTACTCACTTGAAGGAAATGGAAATACAACTATTTTCGAAGTAGCTGCCCCAAGAATTGCTTTCAATGATGTGCTCGAACAAGAAGATCCGATATTAGCACATATATCCGCATCCTGTGGCAATGATTCCATAAACCTCGCTGCCGATGTAAACGTAGCCACCCCCACAAGGCTTTACATAAGATGCGACCGCGATCACGCAACAACACCAACCGTAAACCGAATGATAGTAGATGACTTCCAGCGTAACTGTCGCGGAAGACTGAGCAAAATTTTCATCTGGGGTGGTTGGAAAGATAACATCAAAGGCCAAATAGACTCCATACATATCGACATTCATGATGTCGATGTCTTGGAACCAAATGAACCCGGAATGATTCTATGGACCGGAGATTTCACACCTGCTGATTTCAGTGAAACATACTTCGATAGCGATAGCGGATGGTTCTGGGACCCAGCAAATAACGAAGATCCATGCATATCAAGCGATATCGAACTCTGGCAATACGAAATTGGAATAAATCCATACTACACTTTCGTACACGATGACGACCCCTGTGATCCAAATACATATTGGCTTGGCATTCACGTTGTCACCCAACCCGACTCAAACATACCAGATCAAAATGATCCCCTTTTCGGCTGGAAATCCTCACCAAGCCATTTCCAAAACGCCGCAGTATCATGGTCAGATACATACACCCAGTGGACCCACCTTCACTACCCTGAAGGACACCCATTCGAACTATCCGACCCAAATATAATAGATATGGCATTTGCTATCGAAAGCAGTGACATAAATCTCCCAAACCCAATATGGGAGCAACCCCCAATAGACCCCAACGATTACATCGACCTGCCTGAAATCCCCGACTACAACGGCTGGGGCGAAGAAGCAAGAAACTATCCAAACGATGTCGACTGGGATGACGAATGGAATTCCATCACACAATGTCATGGCGACATAAATGGCGACTCCCTTGTCGACGACAATGATGTAGAACTTATATACCTCGCTTGGCCAAGCACTCCAGAAGACACAAACTACGACGCACGTGCCGACTTGGACCGCGACCGCGATGTCGATAGCGATGACCTCGACATATTAACATGGTGGTACCTGCAAGAAGACCCACCCGATTGTGACTGCGCAGCTCAAAACACAGAAGAATTCTGGAAAATGGTCGCCGATGACTTTGCACCAATTGACAATATCCCAGTTACCTCAGTCAGATGGTGGGGCTCATATCAAAATTGGCCACATCCCGACCCACCCATAGGTAGCACTCCACAAAATTGGCGAATAGGTTTCTGGAGCAATGATGAAAGTACTACCATGCCGGAGCAATTCTTGCCGGGCCAGTTGCTCTGGGATATCTCCGTCGATATCAGCCAGATAAAAGTCACAACTGTAGGCCAAACCGGATCAGGTCAGATCAGCTTCATGTACCTTGTAGAACTGCCAGATGACCAGCAGTTCAAACCCACACACCACACAGACTCAACTCAGGATGGAAAATTCTGGATCAGCATCGTAGCCCAATATCCACAAGGCCAATATATTGAATTCCCATGGTGTTGGAATACACGCCCCAAACCATGGCAGCAACCCGCAGTCACATTCCAGCTAACAGACCCAATGCAAACCAGCATTGCCGTCCCGCTTACCACCCCACCCACGCCGCTACTAAACTCATACGATATGGCATTCGAACTCGACGGCGACCGAGATCAAATTATCAAGTGGGAGCAGCCATTCGTCAACTTCTGGCGAGGGTTCCACTACTTCGACATCCGCTTCCCAGGCTGGAAACTCTATCACGATGAAAAATCAATAGCAACAGAAGAAGAATTTGCCGATCCAAATATTGAGAGAATTGTTGCCGACGATTTCAAATGCAGCGACGAAAAACCAATTACCGCCCTTAGCTGGTGGGGTTCATATCTTAACTATAAATACGATCCAGCTAATCCAAATCTGATGCCTGAACCTGTCCCGCCTGCCTATTTCCTCTTGCAGATCTTCGACGATATACCAGCCGGAATCGATCAGTCTTTCAGCCATCCAAACGATGTCATCTGGACATACAAAGCATATACCTACACTGAAAACATGGTCGGCTTCGACAAAAATCCTGGCAACACCACAGAACCACCGAGAGAAGCTGTCTTCAGATATTCAATCGCAATACCCGATGCAAACCAGTTCCAACAAACCTCTGACCAGGCAATATATTGGCTCAGTATCGTCGCAGTATACCCACCACAAACGAGAAACTACTACTGGGGCTGGACAAACAGAAAACACATATTCAATGATTACGCCGTAGCAGCACCCGAAAAAACTAATGGAACATGGGACTTCCATCCCCTCTCCGACTCAATGGGTAATGGCCAGGATATGTCCTTTGTGATTTTCTCATTGACTTCAGACGACTTACCCGCAGACATTGACGGCGACAACGATGTTGATTTCTACGACTACTCACTATTCGCACAAGCATGGCAAGTACTACCTGCTGACCCCCTTTGCGATATAGCTCTGCCGCCCGATGGCATCATAGATGCAAACGACCTCAACGTAATAGCAGAAAACTGGCTTGAAGGAAAATAAACACTTAAACTCAAAAAGGAGAGTAAACTATCAGGGCCGATCACTATAGGTCGGCCCTTTCCATTGCCCCAACACAAAACGGAGAAAGCAGGATTCGCTGCGCGGCGCCTTTGGCGTCAAACCCGCGTGATGGTGCTTGGCGCTCCATGCGTGTTCTCATCCCGCTTATAATTTCAATATTCAATTTTAAAACAAACTTTTGTAAATATTCACAACATTTACAAAACAACGGAGAAGGGGGGATTCGAACCCCCGGTACAGACAAGCCGTACACAGCCTTTCCAAGGCTGCTCCTTAAGCCACTCGGACACCTCTCCAAAAGCTCAATAATAAAACCGGGATTTTAAGCAAATCTCGGTAAAAACTCAAGACTAAAATCAAATTTCAAATCACAAAGACACATTTACGCTGCGATTTTTGAGATAAGCTTTAAGATCAGGGATCGATATCATGTTAAAATGAAATACCGACGCCGCCAGCAGTACTGTCGCACCAGCCTGAACAGCATCGTAGAAGTGCTCAAGAGTCCCAGCGCCGCCTGAAGCAACGATGGTTGCATTGGTAGTTTTTGCCATCGCTTTTATTATCGGCAGATCATAACCGGTCTTTGCCCCGTCGCCGGCTTTGCTGGTAGGCAATATAGTCGTTACTCCAAAACCATCAACTTTCTTAGCCCACTCAACCGCATCTACACCTGTAGCTGTGCGTCCGCCGTCAATGTAAACCTCGTAACCGCTCGGCAAAGCCGCATTAACATCAACATCGATCGCAACTGTAACTTTATCAGTACCAAATTCTTTTATCATTTCTTCAATAACTCCAGGCCTTCGAAATGCTGCGCTGCTGGTCGATATCTTATCTGCACCGGCGTCCAATACTGCCTTTGCTGTTGAAACATCCGAAATGCCGCCACCAACTGTAAATGGAACTGTGGCTGCTTCGGCAACTCTCTTGACAACATCAAGCATTGTTGCTCTGCCTTCGATTGTCGCGGTTATATCTAAAAGAGCGATCTCATCTGCACCGGCCTGGCAATAAGCCTTTGCGCATTCAACCGGGTCACCTGCATCTTTGATATCAACAAAATGCACACCCTTAACCACCCTGCCGTTCTGCATATCCAGACAAGGCATAATCTTAATCTGCTTATCCATAGCTATCTCCTAAAGTCAGAATAATAATAACCCTTGATTTTACCACAAAAAATAAAAAAAAACAACAATAAGCTTAAAGCGTCAATTTACATGAAGAATGTTATTGCACACCCCAAGGCAACGCATTTATACTGATCCCAATTGAATTTGTCCGTTTATCCGCGGATAAATAACTTAAAAATAACAAGTTACGGATTTATTCGCGGACATTTATACCCTTAAGGGTATAAATAATTTAGTCTGCCTGATCTTTATTTTCGATTCGGCGTCTGCGAAAAAAATCGCTTAGAATTGTTGAGCACTCTTGTGCCATCACACCGGAGGTAACTTCAAGGCGATGATTTAATCTTTCATCCTGGACAATATTATAAAGGCTCTTGCAGGCACCGGCTTTGGGGTCATCACAGCCATAAACCAATCTGTCCATTCTCGCATTAACCAAAGCCCCCGCGCACATCGTGCAAGGCTCAAGGGTGACATATATAGCACAACCATTCAGCCGCCAATTACCGATAAACTCTGCCGCAGCGGTCAATGCAATAATCTCAGCATGAGCTGTCGGATCATTGAGCTGATGGCGCTGATTGTAGCCTTTCGCAATTATCTTATTCTCATACACCACCACTGCCCCGATCGGCACATCACCATTTTCTTCCGCAATAAAAGCGGCATCAATAGCAGCCTTCATAAATTTTTCATCGCTGTTGTCATCAGTCGATAATTTTCTCTGCTGGGCCGGCATAATCAATTTTAATATCCTTATTCTTTGACAAAAA
>CAYZEH010000004.1:27686-40276 GCA_964477135.1 uncultured Pirellulales bacterium
TAGATGGTTGAATTATTTTGTTATTTTTGATATAACCCCTATATATGGATATCATGATTGGAACGATATTATTATTTGTAGCTGTTTGCCTGGTGATAATTCTCGCAATTTGGGGCCATATGTCGATTGAAAAAATTGCCCGCGGAGGTTATCGTTCAGCCAGAGAAACCGTAAAGGACATTACTATTGCCGGAAAAAACACGCCAAAATAAATCTCCGCAGACCGAGCTATCAAGAGAACTGACACTGTTTCAGATTACCATGATGGGCCTGGGTATGATGATCGGTGCAGGGGTATTTCTGGGAATGGGTATTTCTATTGGACGATCCGGCCCAGGTGGTTTACTGCTGACTTTTGGATTAAATGGTTTATTGGCAATGCTTACCGCGATGTCTTTTGCCGAGCTTAGCTCCGCTATTCCAAAGGCTGGAGGCGTATACAACTTCGCAAGGATCGCTTTCGGCAGAGGCACAAGCTTTCTTGCGGGATGGATGGAATGGTTCGCATCAAGCGTTGCCGGTAGTATGTACGCTTTGACATTTGCTATCTACACAATAAGATTCTTTGAAACTATCGGATGGTTTAACCCGATATTTGCTGCCATGCCTGGCTATCCTCCGGAACAGATAATACTTTTCATGGAAAAAGTGTTGGCGGTGGGCACAGCCATGCTGTTTATTTACATTAACTTTAAAGGCTCATCTGAAACCGGAAAGATCGGCGCCATTATCACAATGGGACAGATTATTTTCGTTATAACTATCGGCATCTTTGGGATTTTTGCAGTCATCAAGGACCCGTCAAGAATGCAGAATTTTGTTCCGTTTATCCCTAACGGCTGGTCAAAGATACTTATCACCATGGGGTTTACTTATGTAGCTTTTGAAGGGTACGAGGTCATTGCCCAGGCTGGTGACGAAGCAATAAACCCGCGAAAAAACCTTCCAAAAGCAATGATTTACTCTGTCGTGATCGTGACATGTATATATATACTGGTAGCTTTTGCGACTGTTGTTTCGGTAAGTGCAACTACACCGGGTGTTGATAAAGCTCCGTGGATGTGGATAGGTCAATACAATGAGAAAGGTTTCGGCGAGGCTGTGACAAAGCTGATGCCCTTCGGCAATTTCATCCTGACTTTAGCGGTTATTTTTTCATCGACTTCAGCTCTTAACGCAACTATATATTCAGCGACCCGCGCTTCTTATGCCCTGGGCAGAGACGCTATGATGCCGTCTTTCTTTGCAAAGATACACAAAAAAAATAAGACGCCTTACGGCGCATTGTTAGCAACCTCGGTAATAATACTACTTGTGGCTACCGCCCTGCCGACAGCTGATGTTGCATCCAGCGCGAGCATTATGTTTCTGTTTTTATTCTTTCTGGTCAATCTCTGCGTAATAAAAATAAGACGTAATATGTCAGACGAATTGCAGTATGGTTTCATGCTGCCATTTTTCCCAATTCCGCCTATAGCAGCAATTATCTGTCAAATAGTTCTGGCGGTATGGCTTATACATATGAGCTTGATCGCATGGATCATCGCACCGATATGGATAGCTGTCGGATTGGGGACATATTTCTTTTACGCCCGAAAGAGAGCAACAACAGCAGAGCATGAAATTCAGGTGATCGAAGAAGACATTCGCCATGAAACCGGCAAATACAACGTTATGGTAGCGGTTGCGAACCCAACAAATGCAACAAAGCTCATCCAGGGAACATATCATATCTGCGGTGCTAAAGATGCCCAGGTCGAACTTATTCACATGGTATCACTGCCGGACCAGATACCGCTGGAGGACCTCGGCAAATTCGTAACACCCGCAAAAGAAGCTCTGATGGAGGTTATGTTAAGACTATCAGCATATTTCCCGATAAACACCACAATCCGCTACTGTCGAAATATCGCACGGGGCATTGTCTCAGCGGTAAAAGAAAAGAAAACAAACATGCTGGTACTCGGTTGGCACGGCAAACCTTCAACGCGTATCTTCAATATCGGTTCAACCATCGACCCGATCATCGAACAGGCACCCTGCGATGTTGTTGTGTTAAAAGACTGCGGCGGTAACAAAAAATTCAATAAGATTATCGTACCTATCGCAGGTGGGCCCAATGCCGCTATGGCGATGGAAATTGCTTCGATCGTTGCTGAAGATAATTGCAAGATCACCGTAATAACAATTGACAATGGCCGACGACAGTTTGACCTTGAGGCTTTTGTAAAACAAACATCTGAAAAACTTAACCTGCCGACAGATACTTTTGAAACAAAAACAATAAAAAGTAAAAGCGCCGTGCTTGGAATTCTCCGCACTGTCAAAAATTACGACCTTGTCGTAATGGGAACTACCAATAAACCTCTGCTTTCACAGCTAATGAGAGCCAGCCTCCCGGAAAAGATCGCCCGACGATGTAACAAATCAATGATAATCACAAAGTCAGGCCAGGGTATGAGCTCGTGGATTAAAAGATGGATTTAAACTCATGAACAAATTCCCAAAAGTTTTTTTCTTTCTGGCGATAGTTTTAGCAAATCTTACTTATGGAGAATCCAACTTTGAGCTGGGAGGGGTTGTAATTCATCACATCCCTGCATCTACGGAAACTTATGTTGGTTCACCCGGCATTGCGAAACTCACCAATGATGACTATCTTGCAAAATGCGATCTGTTCGGACCAAACTCAAACGAATTCACTAATCCGATAACGAAAATTTTTATCTCTCATAATAAAGGCAAATCATGGAGCTTTCACAGTGAAATCGAAGGACTTTTCTGGGCAACACTTTTTACCCACAAAAAAAATGTCTATTTAATAGGAACAAATAAACATGACGGCCCAGTTGTAATTCTCCGCTCTGAAGACAACGGCAAAACATGGACTAAACCAATAGATGAAAATACAGGTTTGCTGTTAAAGGATAATAGTTATCACTGCGCCCCTGTGCCCGTAGTCTTTCACAATGGAAGAATCTTCCGAGCAATGGAGGACACTAAAGGCTCTGGAAAAGAACTCGGACACCTCAGGCCTTTCATGCTTTCCACCGACATTGATGCTGACCTGCTAAAAGCTGACAGCTGGACTCACAGCAACAGTTTGGACGTCGACAACAATTGGCTTGACGGAAGTTTTAAAGGCTGGTTAGAGGGAAACGCTGTTGTCACTTCGCAGGGAACTATCGTTGATATCCTCAGAGTTGATCGGGATAAAGGAAATAAAGCTGCAATTGTAAATATCAGCGATGACGGGAAAAAAGCTTCTTTCGACCCAAATACCGGCTTTATTGATTTTCCAGGCGGGGCTAAAAAATTCACTATTCGCTTTGACCCAAGTTCAAAAAAATACTGGTCGCTGGTTAATTACACCTATCCAAAATACCTGAGTAAAAAACGTTCAGGCGATATCAGAAACTGCCTGGCTTTGACCTGCTCTGCCAACCTGATTAACTGGCAAATAAACTCTGTAATACTTTACAGCCCGGATATAAACCATGGTTTTCAATATGTCGACTGGATATTCGACGGCAATGACATTATCGCAACTTCCAGAACAGCCTACAAAGACAAACTCACCGGTCCACATAGCTTTCATGACGCTAACTATCTGACGTTTCATCGCATAAAAAAATTCCGCAAATTTTCTAATTGGTATGTAACTGAGAACATCTCAACAGAAAAGCAAATCACATTTTGCAATAAAAACCATGAGTTGGATAACAACGACAACTTTTCACCAGACAACAAATGGTTATGCTATGACACGAGAAAAAGCACAGGCGGCATTGGTGGCAACAGCAATATTGAAAAAGTGAACATCGAAACTTCTGAGATGAAAATTTTATATCGCTGCCCGAACCAAACTAATTTAGGCCCCGGCGTCGGCGCTGTCAGTTACAGCCCTGCAGAAAACAAAGTTATCTTTATTCATGGTCTGACTAACTGTAATGAAAATCGGCCTTATGACTTTTCAAGAAGAACCGGCGTAATGATAGATGAATCCAAACCAGCCGAACCAATATTCATCGATGCCAGGGACGTAACTTTTCCTTTTACACCAGGGGCACTTCGGGGCGGTACACATCGTCATCAATTCTCAGATGATGGGCAATGGATAGGTTTCACCTACAACGACGCTATAATGGCTCAGATAGAAAAAGAGACCGGCAAAAAAGTTAACCTCAGAACCATAGGCGTCTCAACATCAACCCTTGGGCCAGTCAAAGTAGATTGCGACAATGCCGGCGAAAATATCAACGGAAAATGGTTTTCAGCTTTGGTTGTAAAAGTAGTACCTGAACCCAAGCCGGACTCTGATGAAATTTCAAAAGCTTACGGCGACACATGGATAGGCTCAAAAGGATATCTAAAACCCGATGGTTCTTACCAGAGAGCAAGAGTTTTTCTCGGCGACTGCCACGACGGCAATAACAACAAACTAACCGAAGCCTTCATTGTCGATATCCCTGAAAAAATAAACATCCCGTCAAATCAAGGCCCATTGCAAGGCACAATAAACCAAATGCCTGCCCCGCCTAAAGGAACTGTTCAAAAACGACTTACCTATACCGAAAACAAAAAACACCCCGGTATAATCTCTGTAAGCAGCAGCTATAACGGCCAATACATTAGTTTTGTAGCAAAAGACAATAGCGGAATTGAACAGGCATTTCTAATGTCACCGACTGGCAATGATATCAGACAAATTACCAGGCACAAAACAGACATACAAGTCAACCTCCGCTGGAACCCTAAAACAGCTCAATTCTGTTATGTTTGTGACAACAGCATCTTTATTTATGATATCGACAGTGAAAAAGGAAGCCGAAAGACAAAAAAAAGCATAGATACACCTTTTTCGCTAGTTTGGGCTGGAAACAGCAAAATTATTGCGTATAATCGGAAAATGAAAGATAAAAGCGGGCAGTTTACACATATTTTTGTGTTGAAACTTCAATAAATTACGAAAGGGTCCTATGCACCTGCATTGGTTAGATATTATTACCTTACTAACGTACCTGTTCGGCATCACGATAATGGGTATTTATCTTTCCCGCAGAAATGTCAGCACTGAAGAATACTTTGTCGGCGGCAGATCCTTCAATGGTTGGGTAATAGGCTTGAGCCTGGTAGGAACCTCTATAAGCTCAGTGACATTTGTCGCCTATCCAGGTGATGCTTTCAAAACAGCCTGGCTTAGATTTCTCCCAAACCTGACTTTGCCGATATGCGTAATAATTGCTGCCTACGTATTCCTGCCATTTTTCCGCAGAGGAAAAATCACATCAGCATACGAATATCTTGAGGGCAGATTTGGTCCTTCAATAAGAATTTACGGCTCTGTTGCTTTTATCATCAGCCAGATACTTAGAGTAAGCATGATATTATATCTCATATCGCTGGTCATCTATGAAATGACCGGCTTTAGTCCGGTTATGTGTATAATAATAGGAGGCGGATTCGTTGCTGTTTACACAATCATCGGCGGAATAAATGCGGTCATTTGGACAGATGTCGTCCAGACCATCGTCCTGATTATTGGCGGAATAATAACTCTGGTAATTATTGTCAACAAACTTCCCGGCGGATTAGGACAGATATTCTCTGTTGCGATAGAGGAGCATAAATTTGCATTTGCCGAATGGACCAACGGCAACGTCGAACCTGTGTCATGGGCACTGTCACTGAAAAACAAAACCGCAGCGATGATGCTTATAATAGGACTGACGGTCTGGCTAAATGAATACAGTGCGAATCAAAATACCATCCAGAGATACTGTGCTTCAAAAAGTGTTAAAGAAGCAAGAAAAGCCATGTACGTCTGTGCGCTTACCAGCGTCCCGATCTGGGCGTTTTATATGTTTTTAGGAACGAGCCTTTACGTCTTTTTCAAAGTTTACCCTTCTGTCGAAGCAACTGAAATGCTGACAGGCGTAAGAAAAGCCGACCAGATACTGCCGTTCTTCGTTGTCAATTATATGCCCCCCGGAGTTACAGGACTGGTGATAGCAGCAGTTCTTGCAGCCGGTATGTCTTCGCTGGATTCATCTATCAATGCAATTTCAACTGTCACCGTAGTGGACATTTACAGAAGACACCTTGTAAAAGGCAAATCTGACAGACACTATTTAAAAGTCGCCTGGATATCCGCTGCCGTCGCTGCGGTATTTATGATCGCCGGTGCTGTTCTGCTGGCCAAAAGCGATTCAAAAACTTTTCAGGATACCGCTATTATCTTAGGTTCGCTTTTCGGCGGAGGTTTGCTTGGTCTGTACATGCTCGGCTTTTTCACGAACAAAGGCGATGCGAGATCCGTCGGCTTTGGTATAATCTTCACACTTGCATTTACCGCATGGATAATACTTTCTGATAAACAGATACTACCTGATGCCCTTTGCTCCCCATTTCATCTGTACTATGCCGGCATTGGGGCCAACTTTGTAATGTTCACTGTGGGCTATGTTATCGGTACGATATTGCCGGGCAAAAAACGCGACTTGAAAAACCTTACCGTATGGCAGCAGACAAAACTGCCTTTAGAGTAAATGGAGTAAAAAAATGCAACCTAAAAAAATACCTTCAGGTCTTTGGCCTGTAATGCTAACGCCTTTCAAACAAGATAAACAAATAGATTTTTCAGCCCTCGATAATCTTACTCAATGGTATATCGATTCTGGTGTTGCCGGTCTTTTTTCAGTTTGCGGCTCAAGTGAGATGTATACGCTTACTGACGACGAAAGAATCGAAATGGCCAAACGTGTATTAGCAAAAGCTGCAAACAAAGTCCCTGTTGTAGCTACCGGCACCTTTGGCGGGCCGATACAAAATCAGGCTGAGTTCGTAAAAAAAATGTCCGATACCGGAGTTACTGCTGTCGTGTGCCTGGTAAATCAGATCGCAGATAAAGACCAAAGCGATGACCTGTGGAAAGCAAATGCTGAAAAACTGCTCAGCTTAACCGGCGATATAAAGCTTGGGCTTTATGAATGCCCAGATCCATACCACAGGGTAATATCCCCCGCTCTGCTCGAATGGATAGTCTCAACAAACAGATTCATATTCCTCAAAGAAACCTCCGGAAACATCGACCTGGTCAAAGAAAAAATCTCAATTTCCAAAAACAGTTCACTGTCGTTTTTCAATGCTCACAGCGGCTCGATCCTTGAAAGTCTGCAATGCGGCGGTGACGGCTTTTGCGGAATAGCTGCCAATTTTTACCCGGAGCTGTTTGTCTGGATTTGTAATCACTTCGAAGATCAAAAAGAAAACGCTCAGCAATTACAGCAATTTTTTATTAATAACGAAAAACCCATCATAGAGCACAAATATCTGACCTCGGCAAAAAAATTCATCTCAATCAGGGGCATTGACATAAACACAACCTGCCGGGCATGTAACCACATCCTCGATGAAAAAGATATCAGCATACTTGAAAAGCTGCTCAAAGAAGTTACAATCTGGCATCAGAAACTTGGACTTTGATAATGTTTTTGTAAATCAAGAAAGAAAAACATGATTCACGACAAAATGTTGACAATTGAAAAAATAACAAGAAGAATCAAAACGATTGAGCCTTTGGTTTATAGCAATCGCCTGACAATCGAAAACTATAAATACTTTGAGCATAAAACCCCTGAAGATAATCCGCTGGTAACCGCCGACGTTGACGACAGCAAATGGAAAACTATTAAAAACGGTAAGGCATGGGGTGACTGGAAAAAAATATTCACAATGAGAAGCAGCTTTACCGTCCCCAAAGACTTCTCAGACAAAGGCCCTGTAGCATTATACCTGCCGCTGGGAAATGCCGACAATTTCTGCCACCCAGAGGCACTTGTTTACATCAACGCAAAACCAATCGCAGCAAGAGACTGCTTCCATGACGAAATCATACTGCCCGAAGAATACTGCGATGGAAAGAAGCATACACTTGCACTTCACGGCTGGACTGGTGGAGCAAACTACAAACCAACCGATGACAACTTCAATGCGGTAATGAACCCCTCGCAAGTAGTAATAATCGATCAGCCAACAAGAAATTTTATTGTAGCCGCAAGAGTTGCCTTGGGCGCTGCAAAAGTCCTTGATGAAAACTGTCCCGCAAGGGGAATAATCCTTGAAGCTCTTGAGGACGCTTTCAAATTAATAAACCTGTGTGAACCTTTCGACCAAAACTTCTACAAAAGCATCCCAAAAGCACATAAGGTATTGAAAAACGGCATCAAACAGGCAGGGCCGGCTTTGGATGTTGAAATAACCGCCGCTGGTCACAGCCATATCGATGTAGTCTGGCTCTGGACATTAGCCCAGACAAGATTAAAATGCGGCCGCTCTTTCCATACAGTAATAAAACTGATGCAGCAATTTAAAGAATACCACTTCACCCAAAGTCAACCCCAGCTATACGACTTTGTAAGACAGGACTACCCGCAGCTTTTCGAATCGATAAAAGAATACATCGCCAAAGGCCAATGGGAACCGACAGGCGGAATGTGGGTTGAGGCAGACTGCAATATAACAGGCGCAGAATCTCTGGTTAGGCAATTTCTGCTCGGGCGTGAATTCTTCGCCAAACATTTCGGCAAAAAAGCTGAATCGCCGATACTCTGGCTGCCGGATGTTTTCGGCTACGCTCACAACCTGCCCCAGCTGATAAAACAAGCGGAGCTTGAATATTTCTACACAACCAAAATTTGCTGGAATCAGTACAACCGTCTGCCTTATGACAGCTTCTGGTGGCAGGGACTCGACGGCACAAAAGTATTAACTTATTTCGGTTCAACAAAAGACCCCGATGAATGGCCTGCTTGCACATATAACGGCCAGGCAACTCCGGAGCAAATACTGACAACATGGACCAACTCGCTTCATAAAGGTAATCAGAGAAATCTTATGACAGCCTTCGGTCACGGTGACGGCGGAGGTGGTCCAACACACGAAATGATCGAAAATCTTATCGAGATGGAAGACTTCCCCGCGATGCCAAAAGTAACTCAAGGCAAAGCTATAGACTTCTTCCGCAAACTGGAAAAAGATGCCGGTGACAAACTCCCCACATGGTCGGCAGAGCTTTACCTTGAATATCATCGCGGCACATACACCACTCAGGGCAGGAATAAAAGAGCAAACCGAAAATGCGAGTTCGGCCTACACGATGTCGAATTCCTCGCATCAGCTGCTTCACTGCTCGACAAAAAATTCAAATACCCGCATGAAAAACTAAACGATTGCTGGCAGCTTGTTTGCCTGAATCAGTTCCACGATACCATACCCGGAAGCAGTATAAACGAAGTCTACGTTGAATCCCTGCAGCAATACCAACAGGTTCAGGATAACATCGATCAACTCAAAAACAACAGCCTGTTAGTAATTGCATCAAAATCAAATGCTGACATCCTGACCATAAATCCAACTTCATTCCAGAGAAACGATCTGGCATTTTACCCCGGCAAGTTGAAGAAAAAACAGACAATTCAGCGATTAGATGGAACAACATTGCCAACCCAGCAATCTAAAAACGGCACATGGATCGATACTGGTACTTTGGAGCCTTACAGCATAAACACTTTTAAAATAGTCGACTCGCCGCAGAATGATTTCAAGACAAATTTAAAAGTCACTGAAAGTCTTCTGGAAAATGACCTGCTTAAAGTTAAGTTCAACAAAAAAGGTGACATCGTAAAAATATTCGACAAAGCAAATAAAAGAGACGTCCTGACCAGCAAAGGCCAAGCCAATCAGTTCCAGGCTTTCGAGGATCGCCCTCTTGAAAATGACGCATGGGACATTGATATTTTCTTTGAAGACAAAATGTGGCTAAGCGAACCGGCAACTTCTGTTAAAATAATAGAATCAGGCCCGCTCAGAGCATCTCTTCAGATCAAACGAAAAATATTAAACAGCGAATACTCGCAGATCATCTCGCTGAATCATAACAGCAATCGTCTCGACTTTGAAACTGATATCGACTGGAAAGAAAAACACATCCTGCTGAAATCAGCTTTCGAAGTGGATATTTTCAGCCTGAATGCAACTTATGAGATTCAATGGGGCAATGTTGAACGTCCCACCCACCGAAGTACAAGCTGGGACTGGGCAAAGTTTGAAGTATGTGCTCAGAAATGGGCAGACCTTAGCGAAAATGACTATGGTGTTTCTCTGCTCAATGACTGCAAATATGGCCATGATATCAAAGACAACGTAATGAGAATTTCTCTTCTGCGAAGCCCGACAAATCCTGACCGCCACGCCGATGAAGGTAAACATAAATTTACATATTCTCTGCTGCCTCACAAAGGCAAATGGGCACTTGACACCGTCACACAGGCATACAGCCTAAACGATCCCGTGATAGTATATAAGCCTGAGAAAAAATCTGCATCAGCTGATAAAGACAAAATAAATTGTCCAATAATAAAAACAGACAGTGACAATATTGTTATCGAAACTATTAAACAAGCCCAGGATGGTAAAGGGCTGATAGTCAGGCTATATGAAAACTTCAGACAGCGAGGCCCCGTCACCATAAACGCCGGCTTCAAGCTGAAAAAAGTTTATAAAACTAATCTGCTGGAAAATAACAAACAAGAAATACCGGTCAAGAACGATACCGTAAAACTTTATGTCAAGCCTTACGAGATCATCAACTTAAGGCTGATACCGGCATAAATATCAGTCAGCCTCATATAATTGTTCGCCCAGCTCGCGAATCCAGATATTGCGATAGCGAACTGCATTGCCGTGATACTGCAAACTTATCGGCAGCTTATCGCTGTGCGCTCTGTACTCGGTTCTTGCTTTCCACAAAGTAGGGCCTTTGATCTCAATATTGTTCTGAACAACAACGCCGTTAAGCAAAACTGTCACCCTGGCCTGCCTGACAACTTTGTCATTCTCATCGAATATAGGTCTTAAAAAACTTATATCATAGCTCTGCCACTCATCCGGCTTTCTGCACGCATTAACGATAGGCGGATGCTGACCATAAATCGCCCCGGTAGTCCCATCTGCATAAGTCTTATTCTGATAGCAATTCAGCACCTGTACCTCATAAGTATTCATCAGAAATACACCGCTGTTACCGTTGCCCTGACCGTGAGGCCCTTCAGGATTAACCGGCGGTTGCCATTCGATATGCAGCTGACAATTACCAAAACTTTTTTTGGTTTTAATACTATCCGCCCCTTTAAATGCTTCCATATACCCGTCTTCAACTTTCCACTTAGCTTTGCTGCCATCAGCACACAACCACTGCGATAAATCTTTGCCGTCAAACAAAACTATCGCATCAGATGGTCTGTCACCATATTCTGCGCCCGGGGTAACAACCGACGGCTGATCTCTGCTGTAATCATGCACACCCCAGAGATACTTCTTAGAAGCCTCAAGTATCTCAATGTCTTTAAGCATCACCTCAACATCAGAATCCGCATGAAGCTGCAATGAAATATACCCGCTCTTTCTGCTCAGCTTGTCAACAATATCAACCGTCTTAAATCCGTTAACATGTACAACAACTCTGTCACCATGTGCCGAAACTGTCATTTGGTTCCATTTGCCAGGCCTAAAATACTTTTTCACATCTTCTGCGACAGGCTGAACAACCCACCCCCTGCCATTGGTTTCATAAATCCCACCAACATCATTGGCCTCATCGATCTCCGCCTGAAAACCGGCAACCGCTACAGGCCCAGCCACCTTATCAACTCTGAAATACAATCCGCTGTTGCCTTTAACTGCTTTAAATTTAAGTCTTACAGTAAAATCATCGTAAGTATCATTACATACCAACTGCCCATGATATTTCTGATCTTTCGTTGATGTCCCAACTATCACCCCATCTTTGATCTGCCATTTACCGCCCGCCAACGTATGCCAGCCTTTAAAGCTCTTACCATCAAACAAAGGCTTCCAGAAATGTTTACCCAAATCTTTTATCCGAATATTTTTCCACTTCACCAGCATCGGCTCATCATTGCCCGTACCATGAACCTGCAATGCGATAAAGCCTTTCTGGTCAACCGAATCAACCATATCCGCTGCCGGTATGCCATTGATCCATGTCTTTATAGAATCACCAATTGCTTCGATACGATAATGATTCCATTGGTTTTGCTTAAAAGCATTCCTCGCTGGTTCGTTATTCTCAAGATTATTAAGCCAGCCTCTTCTGGCTTCATCATAAATCCCGCAACTCCACCCACGCTCACCCGGATCGATCTCAACCTGGTAGCCTATAACCCTGGTATATCCTTTTTCTTTAACACTACCGCTGCGGATCTGCACGCCGGAATTCATCTTCGGATCAACCATGAAATCCAGCTCTAAAATAAAATCACCATATTCCATATTAGTCCGCAGGAAGCTGTTATACCTGGCTTTGACCGTCTTGCCGACAACACAGCCGTCCTCAACATAATACTCCGCAGGCCCAATCTTATTCCAACCGCCTAACCCCTTACCATCAAAGATATTCTCCCACTTAACATCGCTATAACGACCATTAGCTGCGAAAGCATTTGTAATTAAAGACATACTCATCAAAATCAGACATGCACAAATAATATTCTTTTTCATAATCATTCCTT
>CAYZEH010000005.1:0-38608 GCA_964477135.1 uncultured Pirellulales bacterium
GTGTTGGTTTGTCCTCCGAGTATTGTTAATATTTTGAAAAGTGCTTCCAACTGGGCTTTCTCGGCGTCTCGCATTTCATCGCGGAATCCAAGAATATCAACTTTCCAGTTATTCAGTTCAATACGCATTTCGACAAGAAGGTCATTTGCTTCGGAAAGCTCTTTTTTTGTTTGGTCGAGCTGGGTTTGCGAAGAAGCGATCTTTTCTTTAAATTCTTGGTTTTCATCAGTTATATTTTTATTCTTTTCTTTGAGTTTTACGCATTCTTCAGAGAGCAGGACATACTTTTGGGATAGTTCAACCGCAGAGTCTAAGGAAGTATCAGTTTGTATACTCTGTTCATATTTTGCGGCATTGGATTCAGCTTTTAAAGCTTCCTTGGGGTTTGAAAATGAATCCACAACAGAATCCATTGCGGGGACCTTATTTGATTCATTACAGCCGCTAAGTACACAAAGCCAGGTACAAACGACAATGAAAGTGATAACTTTTTTTAAGGATAACATTTTTTCTCCTTTTTTATTTTTGTGTTGCTGCTGTTTCTTTTTCAATTGTTTGAGGATAGTTACATCTCAAATATAATTTTTTACCACAGTTGCATGTAACTTCTATAATAGAGAAGTCTTCATGATTTTCCACAATAATAGCTTTTGCATTCGCAGATAGTTCAGTATGACCATTTGGTATCCCTGCTGTAGAATCCTCAGTCTGTATGTTGCTTATTCTAACAGGGCCTTTAAAATCCAAAGAGCCTTTTTTAAATATTTTTGTGGTAGTCTTTGCCATTTTTTTTCCTGAGTATTAGTAGCGTTTTTGGTTCAAGCCTTAAAGTCTAACAGGTGTTTATCGTTATCAGCCATTATAGCCTGGTGATTATTTTCAGGGGTATTCTGCTCTTCTTCGATATTGTCAGCCGATTTTTTGAGGTTTTTTTCTTTCTTCTTTTTTTCTTTCTTTTTTTGTGGAATAATAATGTTCTGTGAAGATTCTACAGGGCTGATAGTATTAACGTCATTGATCGCCATGTTTTATTTCTCCAATTTAGAAGATAAATAAAATAATGCACTTGAATGCAGCTGGCTGACACGCGACTCGGTGATTTCCAGTACTTCAGCGACCTGTTTCATTGTCAACTGCTGCTGATAATATAAAACAATAACCTTTCTTTGTCTGTCAGTCAGTTGTGCTATAGCATTTGTCAGATCGTTTAGTAATTCTGTTTTTTCGAGTTGTTGTGAAGGTGAATTCGGCTTGGAAGCAGTAAGGGTGTTTTTTAATGATACTTCCGAGTCTTGTGAATCCGAGGTGTTGTCAATAGATACAAAATTTTGCACTCTTGCGTTATCGAATATCTGGTATAGTTTTTTGGTTGATATTCCAAGTTTTTTTGCAAGCATATCGTCGGTTGGCGGCGCGCTTGTCTGATTGATAATCTGTTTGTCTGCTTCAATCGCATTTTTTATTTGTTTTTCAGCATTTGCAGAAACAAATGACCAACTTCTCAGTTCGTCGAGTATAGCGCCTTTTATTCTTATATATGCATAAGTTTTGAACTCGGTATTGAATTTTGCGTTGTAATCTTTGGCAGCTTTGACGAGTCCTACTACTCCGGCAGATACCATGTCTTCAAAAGTTAATGGCGGTTTTAAATATGTAATTACCTTCCTTGCAATATAGGGGACCATCGGTAGAAATTCCGTGATACGCTCATCATTTTGAGAAGGTTTTTGGGTTCGGCTGTATGTGCGCAGCGCAATGTATTTCAAATATTGCGGTTCTTTATGACCGGTAAGAGTATCAGTGTTCGGGATGTTTTTGACATTAGTTGTCATTGCTGAATTCCCTTTGTTTGTCAACTTCTTTATCAATCATTGCATTAAGTAAAATGAAATTTACAGCTTTAATGAATAGAGTTGTTACGATGTATGCTACGATTGCTGCGAGCATAGCTCTTTTGCAACAATAAAACGAAGATACGCCATAACATTGCCCTATTATTGCAACGAGGAAAAACGCTAATACGCTCATTTTAATAGCTGCTGGTCTGGTCTGTAATGGCATAACTAAAATATTCCTTCAACAATAATTGTCATAATTAACTAAACTCCCGCCAATTGAGGCGTATTGTCTGTCATCAATTCCGTCTGCTGGATGTTAATTGTTTCAAGCGGTTCGATCTCTGCTGATAGTACGATTTCATCATATGCAATTACGGCCAGCGGTGGAACGGTTCTCGCCAGCATGGAAGCTAAGGAAGACCTTAATCTTGAATCGCATAGTAAAACGACTTTTTCAACACCATTTTCCATGAGTTTTTTCCATGCCATCGCAATGTTTTTACTTATTTCCATGGCAGTATCAGCGGGTAATGAAAGGTTCATTAGTCCATTGGGTTGCGGCTGCAGTGAGGCAGTCATCTGATGTTCAAGGACAGGTTCGAGAGTGATGGCCTGTATCTTACCATTTTGATCTTTGTATTGCTCAGTTATTGTTCGGCTTAAGGATTTCCTTACCAATTCGGTTAGAGTTTCAGCGTTTTTGGTCTTTGGTGCATTTTCACCGAGAGATTCGAGTATTGCAGTAATTTCTTTGACAGGTATTGAGTTAGCGAGGAGGTTTTTCAAAACTCTCTGCAGCAGACCAATTGAGACGAGTTCGCCAATAACTTCGCCAACAAGTGAAGGTTGAGTTTTTCTTAATCTATCGACAAGCATCTGAACATCTTCGCGTGTGATAAGTTCGTGAGCATGCTTTTTCAGAGTCTCTGAAAGATGAGTGATGAATACGGATTCCGGGTCTATTATGGTGTATCCGCTTAGCTCAGCTTTTTCTTTGTTTGCTTTTGTTATCCATAGAGCAGGCAGACCATACACGGGTTCGTTAGTTTTTATTCCTTCGATGGGCATCTGGGTGTTGCCTGAATCCATTGCGAGGAACATGTCTGTTTCTAATTTTCCTTTTGCAACAGTGTGATCGCTGATACGTATTTCATAAGCAGTAGGCTCAAGTGCTATGTCGTCTTTTAGCCTGACAAGCGGAATGATGATGCCAAGCTGCTGGGCAAAGCGTCTTCTTAGTGCGCCAATGCGGTCGAATATTGAGCTGCCTTTTCTTGGGTCGACCATACCGATCAGGCGAACCCCTACACTTACAGAGACTTTGTCGATATCGAGAAGCTCTTCGACTGGTTGCTCATTTTTTGTTGGTTGGGCATCGGTTTTCTTTTTGCCATCAACTGCTTTCTTTGATTTATTGATATTTATTCCGATTGTCGCACAAATTCCGCCTAATACCAGAAATGGCAGTGCGGGTAATCCTGGTACGAATGACATAGCAGCGATTATTACTCCGGCTACGATCAGTGGCTGACCTTTCATTAAGAACTGGGCAGAAAGGTCCTGACCAAGGCTTTGCTTAGAAGTTATTTTTGTTACGAGGAAACCTGAACTGAGTGAGATAACAATGGAAGGTATCTGGCTTACCAGACCGTCACCGATTGAAAGTATAGAATAAGTTTTCAAAGCAACGGCGATATCCATACCATTCTGATATCCCATCATGATACCGCCGACGATATTTATGATGGTGATTATCAAACCAGCTTTCGCGTCGCCGCTAATGAATTTCATGGCACCATCCATAGCACCGTAGAATTCACTTTCTTTTACTATTTTTGAACGCCTTTCGTTTGCCTGTGCTTCTGTTATTGCGCCGGCATTCAGGTCGGCATCAATGGCCATTTGTTTTCCGGGCATTGCGTCGAGAGTAAATCTTGCGGATACTTCACCAATCCTGGAAGCACCTTTTGTGATAACTATAAACTGTATTATGACGAGTATCAGGAAGATGATGATACCAACGATGACAGAGCCGCCTGCGACGAATTCACCAAAAGCCTGGATGACCTTTCCCGCATTTCCCTGTAACAGGATAAGCCTTGTTGATGCAACGTTCAGGGATAGTCTAAACAGAGTTGCGAATAACAGAAGCGAAGGGAAGGTTGATAATTCGAGAGCTTCTTTAGAAGCAAGAGTAATTATCAGTACCGCTATTGAAGATGATATACTGCATGCTATCAGCAAGTCAAGAATCCATGTGGGCAGAGGTATCAGCAAGGTTGCGAGTATCATTACTATGGCTGCGGCAAGAATGATGTTGCTGTTTTTTATTATCGAGCCGCTAAGCTTTGAATGATTGATTATATTATCAGATGTCGGCATTGATATTCCTTGTCAATCTGTTGCTGTTATTGCTCCTGCTGTTGAGAGTCCGGGTTCATTACATTGAGCACATCGTTTATTTTTATAGCAAAAGAATCTTCGACTACAACGATACTGCCGGTGGCGAATCTGGATTCGTTGAGATAAAGGTCGGCAGGCTCCTCAATATTTTTTTGAAGTTTTATTACCGACCCCGGCGCAAGCTGTAGAAGTTGTTTTATCGGCATTTGAGTTTTGCCTATTGAGACGGTTATTTCTGCTTCCATATCAAGTAAAAGATCTATGCTGCTGCCGGGACCCTTTGCGACAGACTCACCAGCTTGTTCGAATTCTACAGACTGTGCAGAAGTTTTAGATTGTTCTTGTGTCTCGGCATCCGACGGTTGTTGTTTTTCTTCAACTGTTTCTGTTGTTTCTGCCATCTTGGAACTTCCTTTTATGCTTTAGTTAATATTTTTGTAATTACGACACCATATGAATCTTCACATTGCACGGGTTGTGCCTGAAAAATCCTTTTGCCGTTAATGGACAGGTCGATTGGCTGCCCGACTTTTTTGTCGAGCAATATTACATCATCAGTTTGAAGGTTCATCAGGTCTTCTACTGCGAGTTTTGTTTTTGCGAAATTTGCAACTATGTTAACCTGCTGGTTTTTAAAGTGTTCAACAATTAGTTGTTTACAGTCTTGTCCGGCATTTTGATCATCAGTAATATCCAGTTTGCCTGCTATTGAGTTAAGGCAGGATGAGAAAAGGACGAAACTTGCCTGAGAATTGCTTTTTCCATCTTCATTGCTAAGCTCAAAAATTATTTTAGACATTTCTATGCAGTTATCGAGCGGCATTGGTACTGATCGACTTAGAGTCTCTGAAACAGGTTGGCAGTTAACGCTTGAATGCGAATCCGAGAAAGCTTTGATAAATGATGTTGCAATTTCAATTAAAAGAGATAATTCAAGGTCGGAAAGTTGATCAGATTCAGTAGGTTCTGTTTCACCGAGAAGCTGGGTTGTCCACAATCGTGCTGATTCGGGAGGTATTGATAAAAAACCTGATATGTCTCCTGATGCATTATTCCGGATAGCCAGGTTGTAGGGCATTTTTTCATCCTGAGATGTGTTTATTAAGTTTTCAGAAAAAATCTCAGTAATAGAAGTTATTTTGGCATTGAACTGATTGTCGCACATGTTTGAAAATTCATCTGCCAGAAAAGAACTTAATGTTTCGAAATAATTATCAAGCAGAGCCATTTGGTCTTTATTAAAATAGTGCGGTTTGTAAAAATCGTATTCACTGATCTTCTCGTCTGGTAGGTCAGGTGAAGTATCAGAGTTGGTAGATTGCAGGAATAATGCCTGAAGCTCTTCTCTGGAAAGTTTGTTGTTAGTGACAGGGCTCATTGTATAGCGAATTCCTTGAACAGAATATGTTGTATTTGGGGTTTTACATTTGGAAACAATTTTTCGTTTAACATTTCACGGACACAATTCTGAATCTTTTTGAGGTTTTTATCGCCTTGAATATCTTCGAGTGTAAGACCGGCAAAATAGATAGTAAGCCAGTCTTTTATATGGTAACTCTTTTCTTTTAAGAAATCAGTGCCTTTTTCCTGGTCCACATTTGAGTTTACTTCAATAATGAGTGTAGCCATAACATATCTTGTTGCGCCTGGTTCATTAAGGTTTGCAATTACAGATTCCAGTTCGAAATACCAGCTCTTACCGGTGTTTTTGTCAGATTTGCCATCGGTTTCTTTTACTGTGATTTCTTCGAGTGGATCAACTTTTTCAGTTTCCTGAGGCTGAACTTCCTCTGTTGAGCTTGTACCTCCGAAAAGCTGACCGATGCCGATTCCAGCACCAGCGGATATTATCATTACCAATAGCATAACTATCCATATCATCATGGATGATTTTTTTTCAGCATCATTTTTCGGAGCTGATTTATCTGGTTGTTCGTTTTGTTTTTTTTCTTCCGCCATAATTATTTTACCCTATAGTTTATACTGGTTGTAGACATCCCTGGCTGCGGTATCTTTTAATTTTATCCCTTAGAGTTCTGTCGCTTATTCCTAATATTTTTGCAGCCTTTGTCTGGTTGCCGGAGTTTTGTTTAAGTGTTTCGATAATTGCTTTTTGCTCGATTCGTTCGAGCGGTATTGATCCTACACCTGTGATATTAGCATTATTCTGTATATTTTCATCAGGCCTTGATAGCTGTGTAGAGTTTGTGTTGTCGAATTGGGGCAAAGGCTGCATTTGATCGAACATCCAGGATGCATCAGCCAGAGACAAAGTCGAACCAGTTCCGAGAATAAGTGAGGTTCTGACTATGTTTCTGAGCTGGCGAATGTTGCCGGGCCATTGATGGTTTTTAAATATTTTAATCATTTCAGGGGTAAGTTTTGTTATTCTGCGTTTTGACTGAGGTGCATAAAGATTTATGAAATGCCATATTAACTCTTCGAGGTCCTCATTTCTTTCTCTTAGAGGCGGAACAAAAAGTCTGATGCCGCATAGACGATAATAGAGGTCCTGACGGAATTTACCTTGCTGGATGAGCATTGGTATGTTTTTATTTGTTGTGCTGATAACACGAACGTCTACAGATATATTTACATTTCCGCCGACGCGTTCGAAATCCTGTTCTTCAAGAACACGTAACAGTTTTGCCTGGAATTTTAAAGGAGCTTCTGTTATTTCATCGAGCAATAATGTGCCGCCGTCAGCAAGTTCAAATCTGCCTTTTCTTTGAATGTGAGCCCCGGTGAAGGCGCCTTTTTCATGACCGAAAAGTTCACTTTCAGCAAGGCTGTCATTTAGTGCGGCGCAGTTGACTTTGATATATGGACCTGAAGCTCTGTTGCTTTTATGGTGTATTAGGTTTGCGATAAGCTCTTTACCTGTTCCACTTTCGCCGAAGATCAGGACTGGAGCGGTAGTAGGGGCGATTTTTTTTACAAGTTCGATAGTCTGGTTCAGTTTTGCACTTTTGCCTACGATGTCTGTTGTGGTTTCGAGTGAAGCAGCTGTTTTGACTTTATGAGACGGCAGGTAAGTGTCTATAATATTTTCTATCTTAGTTCTGTTCAGTCCCTGAGAGATAAAATCACTGTAACCTGCTTTGATCGCATTGACGGCAAATTCTACTAAACTGTAATTTTCGTTCTCTGTTTTTTTTACTATTTTTATAGCTGCAGTTTGGGGCAGGATTTTCTTAAAGATATTCAGCAATTCAAACTGGTCATAATTATTTTGCGGTGTGCAGTCTAATATCAGGTTGAAGTAATGCTTTTCGAGCAGGGTGGTGACCTGCTCCGTCTTGCTTACGATCCCGCAGATGCCTTTATGAGCCAAAGTCTCAAGGATAAGTTTAGTAAGAACGTGGTCATTACTAACTATCAAGGTCTTACGAGTTATTTCGTTTTTACGTATTTCCATTTTTACCATATTACTCCACCAGAATCCTGCTTTTTCTGATAAGTCCTTGTGGGTTATCATTCAAATACCAACCGAGCAGTTCGATCTGGTCTTTGGCAAATTCAGACCATTCGCAATGTGGAAATTCTGTTATCAGTCTTTTATAGTATTCGATGGCTTTTGAATAATCGGTATTTCTCAAACAATTTGCTGTCTGGAAAAGTATCCAGGAGCGATTCTCTTTGTCGTTTTTGTCTGTTGAATCAAGTGCTCGTTTGTAGAATACATAAGCATCCGATAGCCTGTTGCTATCAAACATTATTTCTCCAAGTTCAAAAAAACTATTAAATGACTCAGGGTTGTTAATCAGGTCTTTTATCGATTTGATGGTTTCCTCTTTCAGGCGGCCTGGTTGTTTGGTTTCATCAAAGTTATTTTTAGTGAAACCATCATTGTTTGTTGTAGAAAATTCGTATGATTCTTTTTGTGAAGTTTTATTAAAAGCATTTTGCAATGGTTCATCTTTGATGTTTTCAGGAGCAATTTTTTCTGATGGTATTTTTGTTTGTTTCTTTTTTGTGTTGATTTTCACAGAGTTGATTTGGTCAATTAAATTTCTAAGTTCAGATTTGCTTTCGCTGGTTTTTTTGCTCACAGCAGAAGTTATTCGAGCTGACATAAGTTTGTTTGAGGCAGTACTGTCTTTTGCAACAAAACTTACAGGCGAAGTGGATTTCGCTTCTATTTTTATAGCTACAGGTTTAGGTGCAGCAGTTATATCTTTTGTCTGTTTATTATTATTTTTACTTATATTTAGATGTGATTCCAGAATGTCAGTCGGATCGGGATTGTTTTTTTGGGGTTTGGCAAATGCTAAGTCTGATGCCAAAAAGATAACAATAAAACTGCAGAGACAAAACCATACAACAGACCTGGAAGGGCTTGTTGTTTTTCTTTCATTATATTGGATAATGTTTTTGCGTCTCATTTTTTGTCCTGTTATTGCACATCCGGAGTATAGTTCAAATTTTTCATCAAAACGACAGCTGCATTGTTATAGTCATCTTTGCGTTTATATGCTTCAGAAGCCAGTTTTGAGGCCTTTTCGCTTATTTGTTTGTCGGTATTCGAATTCATGATTTTTGTGCAGATCAATATTGTCTGATCTGGTTTGTTCTGATCAAACAATACCTGGGCGAGTTCGAGTTTTATCTGATCTGCATAATATCCCGGTTCGACAATTGTAATTATCTTTAAAAGAGTTTTTTCAGCTTCGGTGAGATTTCCCTGAGAGATATAGCAACGGCTTATTTCAAGCATAATCTTAGATTTAAACTGTGGGTCTGAAATATATTCAGCGTTATCACCTAACAGAAACTGCGCTTTTTCGGTCAAACCTATAGATCTGAGTACTTTGCTTTTTATGAGCAATATTTTCGTGTATTGTATAGGAGAGAACTGCTCAGGATTAATCTGTTCGATAAGTTTAATTGCGTTTACGAAATCTTTTTTCTTGATGTAGCTGTCGGTTAAAGCTAAAAGTGTTGTAAGATACTGGTCTTTTGAATTGTTGTTATGCAGGGCTAATTTGAATGCATTACACGCCTGCTGGGTTTTATTCATAGCCAGTGATGTTTGTCCAAAAGTGAAATATGCCAGGTAGAGCTCTCTGCCATTTTTGTTTTTGACTATTTTGAAATAATTATTAAACCATTGTTCCGCATTTATATAATCTTTTTGTTCATAAAAAGATTTTGCAGTTCCAAGAGCAGCTTTGATCTGATAATCTCGATTTGGGCTCAGGTAGTAGACCTTTTGATATTTTTTTGATGCCTGAGCATAGTGCTGCATCTGAAAATTTGTTTCTGCAAGGTAGAGACAGGCCTGGTCTGTTACAGGTGAATCAGGATATTGTTCGATGAGCTGATTAAGGTCCTGACCTGCACCGGCATAGTCGTGAATCTGAGACTTTAGCAAGCTCGAATGTAAAAGAGCAATTGGAGCAAAATCAGTATTAGAAAAACGTGTTGCAGTGAGTTTGAATTCTGCAATAGCATTTGGAAGGTTGTTTTGGATTACCAACAATTTACCAAGAGCGAAATGCGCATTCGGGATACGACTGTCATTATAATAAGTGAGTAAAAAGCTTTTCCAGAGGCTGATAGCTTCTCTGTTTAACAAAGATATGTGTTCATCGAGTGATTTGTGGTTCTGCAGGTCACAGATGTTTATTGTATTTGTGTTATCGATTTGTGCAAGCAGACCAGCACATCCAGCTACCATTTTTGCGATTTGCTGTGATGGCATAGCCAGCGTATATATAGTAACAGGTCTGTTGCGAATCGCAGGATTGATAACAGTAGAAGATTTACTGTTCAGAGGTACCCATGAGATGTTCAACTTTTCGCTCGACGCTAATCTTGACATTACTTCTTCGGCAGAACAATCACGGCAAACGATAGTGAAAGAATCCTCGGAGTCGTTTAGTTTGGATTTTTCTATTCTTGGCATGAACAGAGATTTATCAAGTTGTTCGGAGCCTGAGCTTAAAAATTTAATTAAATCCTGGTTTTGGAGGTTAATAAAAGGATCGTCGGCGCAATTGAAGCTTCTCCATATATCCTCCGGCATGTTTTTATCAGAATTACTCATAGAGAGAATATCTATAGTCATAGATTCAGCTATCAGGAAATGGCAGTCACTTTTAAAATCTTGTATCCATTTCGGATCAAAATCAATAACGTCGGCTATCGCCAATGCCTGATAAGCCCTTGCTCTGGCTTTTTTGAACTGTTTGTTGTGAATGTCTATAAAGCACAATTTGTAATTGGCAAAAGCCTTTATCACAGGTGAAGAGCTTTGCAAAGCTTTTCTTAGAAGGTTGTACGCAGATTCGTAATCTGCAGCACCTTTTTTGCAAAACGCCATCTTGAGCCTGCAGAAATCTCTTAACAGCTCATCATTTTTTGAGATCGAGATGTCGGGCATGGAAAATCTATCAAAGATAGTTTTATACAGATCAAAGGCTTTTGTATAGCTTCTCTGTAAGTATAATTTTTCAGCGTATCTAAGTGATACTGGTTCGGATGGGATTTCAGATGGTTGTGCAGAAATACCCTGAGGCTGATTTGAGGCTGAAAGACTTGTAGTGGTCTGTGAATGTGCGGCTTTATTTGTGTTAAAACCAGCAGAAGGTGTAGGATCTGATGTGGCTTTATTTGTATTAAAATCAGCAGAAGGTGTAGGGTTTGGTGTGGCAATGATGGTTTGGGATGTATTTTTCTTTGTCCTGGGAATTAATGCGTAACTTAATGTTATTAAAAGAGTTATGATGCTTATGGCCAGCACCTTTTGAGAGGTTGAGTAATGCCTTTTTTCTTTTGATGATTTTGTTTGTTTGTGGGTATCTCCTGTTTGCGAAAGAGTTTTGTAAAAATCTTTTGTGCCGGCGAAGACATCACTTTCTGAAATTGAGTCAGATGTATCTGTTGCGAACATATCTTCAGGTGATTCTGTTGGCAGATCGTTACTGAAAAATTTTTCTTCTTTTTCTTTTGCCATATTCAACAGCCTATTAAACAGCATTTACCGACTTATACTGTTCCCATAAAAAATAACTTACACAACCTTCTACCCTTATTAGCAATAATTGTGCCAAATCTTAAATTAAGAGATGTTTTGTTTGTTTTTGTGTTTTTAAGGGCCTTTAAGAGTTAATTATGATTTTTTTTACGTTTTTTGATTATTTGTGTGTAAGAATTCTATACGACTGTCGGAAGATTTTCTGACATGGTTCAATTATGGGGTGTATTGTTGCTGTATGGTATACCCTTCAGGGTAAGAAATGTCCGCGAGTAAAGTTATGATTTGTTGTTCTAAAGTTATTTGCTGCGTATAAACGGGTAAACTCAGTTGTGAGCAGTATAAATTAAACAGTGACCGGTTGGTCGCAGAGTTCTTCAGAGCGATTGTTTGAGTAGGAATCTTTTTCGATGTTGTATTGTTTTAGTTTGGCGTATAGCGTTGCCCTGGTTATGCCTAATAATGATGCAGCACGAGTTTTTTGGCCGCTGGTTTGTCGCAGGGCTTTAGCTATCAGTTCTTTTTCTGCTTTTGAAAGGGAAAAATTAATCACGTTATCAGCATTTAGAGCTATTTGTTCGTTTGATTCCTGCATTTCTTCAGAATCAATAATTATGCTGCTCATGCCTATTTTGTCGGTTGTTTCAAGCAGGATCGCCCTGTCTATCACGTTTTTCAATTCTCTGATATTACCAGGCCAATGATGTTTAGATAAGGCTTCGATAGCCATTTTTGTTATTGATTTAATCTTACCTTTCTTGTCTGGGCATATCGTTGAGGTTTGGGCAAAATAGTTTGCAAGCATCTCTATATCTTCATTTCTGTTAAGTGATCTAAGCGGGGCTAATTTGATTGGACAGATATTTAATCTGTAATAGAGATCGCTTCTGAAGCGGTTTTCTTTGGTTTCTTTATATAAATTACGGTTGCTTGAAGCGATTATTGTTGCATTGCATTTTAAGTCTGTTACTCCGCCAACTTTACGAAAAGTTTTTTCCTGTAGTACGCGAAGTAATTTTGCCTGGAGTTCAAGAGGCATTTCTGATATTTCGTCCATGAATACCGTTCCATTACCTGCTAATTCGAGCAGTCCGGTCTTTTCTTTGTCAGCTCCGGTGAATGAGCCTTTAACGTGGCCGAAAAGTTCGCTTTCCAAGAGATTCGCTGTTAAAGCAGCGCAGTTTATAGCCACAAATTTTTCATTTGGATGTTTTATGTTGTGGATTGCCTTTGCAGCGATTTCTTTGCCGGTGCCGGTTTCTCCGACAACGAGAACCGGGTTGCATTGGCTTTGTGCGACCATTTTTATCATTTTAAGGGCATTTATGGTCGAAGTGCTTTTGCCAACCATTGAGGCTTTTGCAGCATGTTCGCAGGCGAAAAAGTCAATTGTTTCCGGCTCAGGTTTTTTATGATTGTTTTTCAGTCTTGATGTTATCTTTTCCATTTCAAGATAATCATGAGGTCCCTTGATGCAGCCGATAGCTCCCATCTCTATAAAGCTTTCATGTTGACTGCATTGTGTTTCTGCTTTTGTTATAACAGCGACAGGTGCATTAAAACTTTCATGGTTTGAAGAGTTGAAGAAAGCTTCTATCTTAGAATTGTCAAATTGTGAATCAAAGATGACTAACTCAGGAGTAACAGATTTGCATATATCAATAGCTTCATTTAAGTTATCAGCCAGGAACAATTGTTCACTAAATTTCCTTAGTAAATTCTGAGTTGTCGCATCTTTTGTTATTGCTACTGTTTTTGTTAGTTGCATCTTTGTTTTTTTAATCCAGATTCTCTAAAATCAATTATGTGTCATAATCATCCCAAGTTAATGTCCCATAATTCGACATAAGTCTGTATTTGTCTTTAATCTTTATAGGACAATATAAAAATTTGTATCATATAATTCGGTTGCTCTAAGTGACATTGCCTGTTGCGTTTTTGAGTCGACGTTTTTATGGGACTTAATGTGACATGTGTATTTAAATTTTTCGGGGAAGAATCCTTTTCAGAAAAATTTAAGGAACCTAATGTCACCATCTCTTTAACCACAGCAAAGATTTGTTTGTTTTAAGACTGTTGTTATAGGACTTTGATGCGTGTTTTAACTAAAAAGCATTTTTGAATTTATTGCTTTTGTAAATTGCGGAAAAATTTTCTGAAGTGTAGGAAAATTTATCCTTTGGATTGTTTTTGAACAAAAGTATTTCATGGGCAATTATTTTTGTGCATCTTCTAACATCATGTTATTCAAGCAGTTAGCGTCATATTTAGTTTGGTTGTGCTTTTAGTGGCATGGTAATTGCTATATAGACAGGCGATGTTTTTTAGTTCTTAAAATAAAATATTTTGGGTTGGTCATTTTAAAAAGGTGAAAAAATGAGTGAAGTAAGTCCTACAAATGATCTTCAGATGCAATATATGAATCTGCTTGTTGCCCAGTTGAAAAATCAGAATCCGCTTGAGCCCATGGATAATAATCAGATGACTGCTCAACTTGCACAGTTTTCTCAGCTTGAGCAGCTTGCGAGTGTAAATAATAAGCTTGAGACTGCCAATTTTACTTTTTCAGATGTTATGTCAATTGCGAATCGTAATTATGCGAACTCCCTGATAGGCAGAGAGGTGACATTCTTTGCGGAAGATGAGGAAAGCGGCGATGTTGTCCTGAAGACAGGTGTGGTTGACTCGGTTTACTACGATATCAGTAAAGATGAGAATCTTTTGGGCGTTAGCTCGGGTGAAGATGAATACACTCTTGGGCTTAATGCTGTTGTTAATATTGAAGGTTAAAAAAAAGTTTTTTGTAATAATTAGGAGAAATTGATATGAGTACCGCATTGTCAGCAGGAGTTACTGGATTACAGGCTCATCAGAGAATGCTTGATGTAGCAGGTAATAATATTGCTAATGTTAACACTACGGCATTTAAATCCAGTCGAATTAATTTTGCTGAACTTATCAGTGAAACTTTCGCCAAGGCATCTCAGCCTACGTCTACTATAGGTGGTACCAATCCTCAACAGATCGGCAGTGGTGTTGGGGTTTCTGGTGTTACTCCTAATATGACACAGGGTAATATTGTTAAGACTGGTAATCCGCTTGACCTTGCGATAGAGGGTGCCGGTTATTTTGTATTGAATAATGGTCAGCAGAACATTTATACTCGTGCAGGTGCTTTTACAACGGATTTGAGCAACAATCTTGTTGACCCTGCAACGGGTTATAGGGTTCAAAGGATGGGTTCAGTCGGAGAAAGTGACGGCTTTCAGGCAATAGGTAATTCTGATGTTTTGATTCCTTATAATATTGCACTTCCTGCCAGCGTAACATCTCTTATAAGTCTTACTGGTAATCTAAGTTCTGATTCAGACCTGGCTACGCCTCAAACTCAGAAAATTGCCTCCGCTGTAACTTATACAGTCCCCAATGGCTCTGCAGGTTTAACTACACCAATGGATGAGCTTGACCAATTCAGTGGAGGAAGCGGTACAGGTGGTAAACTTGATTTAACATCGGGTGAATCAGGTACAATTACTATAACAGGTTATCAGCCTGACGGAACAGCGATAAGCAGCGCATTTACGGTTGGTACTGATGGAGAAGCTACTCCTGAATGTGTTACATTAGGTGATTTTGTTGATCATCTGAACACAGTTCTTAGTGGCGCAACTGCTTCATTGGTTAATGGAGAGTTGCAGATACTTGATGATTCAAGTGGTTACAGCACGACAGATATCAATCTTGATTATGTTGCTGACGGAAGCAGCAGTAGCGATTTAACGGATCCTGCATATTTTGAAGTCATGGTCGCGGGTGGTACAGAAGTGAAGAATACAAATATTAATATTTTTGATTCACAAGGTGGTGAACATTCGCTTAGTATTGCATTTGTTCGAAATGATAGTGATAACACATGGGATATGCTGATTACATCTATAAGTGGTGATATTCACACCTTAGGGCTTGATGAAAGGAGAATTAGCGGGGTATCATTTAGTGCCGATGGATCGTTTGATGGTTGTAGTGACACAGCAGCATTTGCAATGACATTTGGTCATGATACATCGACGGTACAGACAATTGATATTTCGCTGGGAACGCCTGGAGAACTGGATGGTTTGACTGGTTTTTCAGGGGAATCTACCGCTGTTGCAAAAGACCAGGATGGTTATGAATCTGGTACTCTTACATCAATTTCGGTAAATAAAAATGGTGTAATTATTGGTTCATTTACGAACAATATCAAGAGAGATATTGGGACAGTACAAGTAGCATTGTTTCAGAACGCTGCTGGTCTTGAAAGTGTTGGTGGCGGGTATTATATTCCGTCTGCTAACTCTGGTGAACCTGTTGCGACTCAGGGGCTTACCGGTGGTGCCGGTTCAATACACGGCGGTTCTTTGGAAAAGTCTAACGCTGATGTCGCGACGGAATTTATTAATTTGATTGAGGCTCAAAATGGGTTTCAGGCGAATGCACGAACGATCAGTGTGGCCAATGATATATTACGGGAACTTACCAATCTGATAAGATAGTAATGGGAAAGTTAAAATGATAGTAACGACTGTTTCTACAACGTGTTTTGATGTTCTTATGGCGTTGTCGCCAAGCCAGAGATGGTCGGCGATGCGCCAGTTTAATGTTAACGTCTTAACAGAAAAAGCAGTTGTTATAACTTGCGTGGTTGCTGTTGTAATATTAGCTATTTCATTCTATTTTATGACACGTAAAAAAGCGAATACGGGTAATAGTATCTCAGATAAATTGTTTAACGATTATGTACAGAGTTGTGGGCTTAGTGAGTATCAGAGCTATCTTCTTTCTGAGCTTGCACGTTATTTAAATTTGAACAAAAAAGAGTTGCTGTTTACTTTAGCAGATGTATTTGATCGTGGGTTGCAGGCACTCACTGCGAGTAACTGGTTTATGGTTAAAGACCAGCAGAATAAACAGCATCTTATGGAAGAGTTGATTGTATTAAGAGAAAAAATTGGGTTTGACAGTGAATCTAAATTTTTGAATAAAGCTCAAAAAATAGAAATAAACCAGCTGTCTGCGGGTCAGGAGTTATTTATATCTCATAGCAGAACCAGCAATTCTTCCGTCATTAAAGCTGAGCTTGTAAAAAATGAACGAAACATTCTTATCGTAAAAACAAAAGAACCAAGCGCAATTTTTAGCGGCCAGAAGTGGTATGTACGTTTTAGTTTTATTGAATGTATATGGGAATTCGATGTAACAGTGCTTAGCTGTTATGATAATATTTTGGTATTGTCTCATAACAATAGTATCAGGTTTGCAAGCAGACGTCATTTTCATACTGTGGAGACTGATTTACCGGGTTTGATCGCTAGCTTTCCATTTGCAAAAGAAATTACAGTTGACGATACAGCAGTCAGCTGTCTTAAAAAACCGGAATTTGTTGAATTTAAAGTCAAAAAAATTGCCGGCCCTTACCTGAATATAGAGACTAATCTTAAGATAGCCGGTGGTAGTAGAGTTGTTCTGATGTTTGAACAAGTCGGTCAAAAAAAGATAATTCAAAGCATTGCTGTAGTGAAAAATGTCAAAGAAAACGAGGATGTTTTTTGTGCTTTGGTTGAACTAACGGTGTTAACTAAGACAGATATGAATGAATTAGTTTGTATGGCTAATGCAGCGGATTCAAAGCCTGATATGGTTCAGGAACAGGAACAAGCGGAATTTAATTCCCCCGATTTTGATGAAGCTACTCAGGAAATAGAAGCTGGGCAGGAGAATTGAGATGTCAGGAGTAACAGCCCAAGCAGGAGCAAATCTGAACGCATTGGTGCGTGAGCTTGATCTGATAGCTAACAACGTTGCTAATGTAAGTACTGTAGGCTTTAAGCGAAGGGTCAATTCATTTTCAAAGGTTTTGGAGGTTCAGCAAAAAGCAGATGAGCCTGTAGATGAAGGGGAAAATAAAGTTATAACAGCGATAGATTTTTCCCAGGGAGGTCTTAAGAATACAGAGAGAAACCTTGATTTTGCATTATACGGCAAGGGGTTTTTTGTAATCGAAACTGAAAATGGTCCCGTTTATACAAGAAACGGCATGTTTAATACCAATGATAAATCACAGATAGTTGATGGGCTGGGTAGGTTAGTAGCTGGTAAAACAGGTGCGATGACAATACCTGGTGATTATAGTGTTTCGCAGTTGTATGTATCAAGCGATGGCGCTGTCAGTGTTGATGGTTTGCCAGTAGGGGAGTTTAAATTAGTTGAATTTAAAGAAGACGACGAAGCTAAACTTGTTCCTGTAGGCAACAATTGTTTTGTTATCTCTGATGATATTAAGCCTGAAGATGCTGCGAATGTGGTAGTTAAACAAGGGTATCAGGAGACATCTAATGTTCAGATGGTAGAAGAGTTGATGGATATGATAATGGTCTCGAGAATATATGAATCCAATGTAAAACTCATTAACTCACAGTCTGAGATATCTGGTAGTCTGATGAGTGTGGCAATGGGATAGTGAATAACCAAATGTGCAGGCATTTCTTAATTAAGAATAAAGGAGTATTATTATGCTAAGAGCGTTTTCCACTGCGGCGACAGGTATGATCGGGCAGCAGACAATGGTGGACGTTATATCCAATAACCTTGCCAATATAAATACCAATGGTTTTAAGAGGAGCCAGATAAGCTTTCAGGATCTTATGTATGTTAAGATGCGCGAAGCCGGTACTGAAGTTGCTTCTGGTATTAATTCACCTGGCGGAATAGAAGTCGGTAGCGGTGTTAAAGTTGGTTCTACGGTAAAAGTTTATACCGCAGGTGAGTTAGAAAATACAAGCAGGCCTTTGGATGTTGCAATTTCAGGTGAGGGCTTTCTGCAGGTTAGTATGCCAACTGGTGAACTTAACTTTACCCGTGATGGAAGTTTACAGCTTAATGCTAACGGTCAGCTCGTTACTGCGACAGGCTATACTATCGAACCTGCAATTACGATTCCAAGTGATGCAGTTGCTGTTACGATTGGTAAAGAAGGAAGCGTCAGTGTCACTAATAGTTCAGGTTCTACATCGGTAGTCGGCACTTTACAATTGGCCAGATTTCCTAATCCATCCGGGCTTACTGCAAAAGGTGATAATCTTTTGGCTGAAACTGATGCGAGTGGTTCGCCGACAGTTGGTCAGGCAGGTTCAAGTGGTTTTGGAACGTTCCAGGCGGGTTTTTTAGAGAAATCTAATGTTCAAATGGTAACTGAACTGGTCAATCTTATAACGGCTCAAAGGGCTTATGAGGTTAATTCACGGACTATTCAGGCAGGCGATGATATGCTTCGAACCGCCAACCAGATTGTCAGATAAGGGGTTATGATGAAATTTAGATCATTAATAATATGTGTTTTTGTTTTTCCAGGCTTGCTCATGTCGGCGCAGGAAAATGTGCAAAGTGACACACTCAGGGTTTATATGCCAAGAAATATTTCAATCTCAGATACTGTTATCACTCTTGGACAGGTGGCAATAATAAGGTCGGAAAAGCAGGAAATGGTTGATAAAGCTGAAAGTCTTCAGTTAGGTCAGTTTTCTTCTGTTGGACAGAAGATAGTAATTGACCGTGCAATGGTGAAGAGCCGAATGGCTTGCGAGGATATAGATATTTTAAAGTTGGAGATTACCGGCGCTGAGGAGACCTTGGTAACTCAAAAGCACATTTTTATTGAGTCGGTTAAGCTGGTTGAAGTTGCTGATGCGGCTTTGAAAAATGCTGCCAAACCAGCATCTGTTTCCAGATGGACCCCGATCAGAATGCCCGGGAGTTTTGCAATTAATTCTTCAAGCAAAAATATTGATCTTCAGACTTCAATTGTCAAAAGTAATGTTCCAAGTTGTGCTAAGGTTAAGATAGATATTTTTGTTGATGATAAAAAAGTTGAAAGTAAAACAGTTACTTTTCGTTATCAGTTCAATTGCAGAAGGGCCGTTGCAATAAGTGCTATCGCAGCAGGCTCGGCCATCAGTGCCGATAATGTGAAAATTGAGAAATATGACAGCACACAACCTGAGCGGGCAGATTGGAAGAGTCCTTATGGTTTGATAGCACAGCGGAAAATACCCGCCAATGCTGTTATTCATAACGGTATGGTTGCTAATAAAATATCTGAAGTGCTGATTAAACGAAATGACAATGTAGTAGTTAAAATCGAAACGCCTGGTATGACGATTAGTGCTGTTGGTAGAGCATTGGAAGATGGCAGAGAAGGCCAATGTGTGAAAGTAAGAATGAATATCAGTGCTTCTTCGCAGCGAGTTATTTTTGTAAGGGTTAAATCTGACGGCACATTAGAGCCTATATCATAGTAAGGGGAATAAAATGAAAAAAACAAAAGGGATTATATTTATAGCTTTGATTTTACTTGTCTGTTGGTCACAGGTTCTTGTGGCTGGTTCCATTTGGGCTAAGAGGAACAAGAATATGAAGGATCTATATTCTGATGATGTGGCACACAGGATAGGTGACATTTTGACCATTGAAATAGTTGAAAAAAGTACAGTGGACAACAAAGCTAAAAGAGACCTGGAAAAATCGGATACGAGAAGTACCACTTTTAATGGAGAAATAGGCAAATTTGCTGATATTGGTGAATTTGGAATTAGCGCAAGCTCCAGCAATAAACTCAATGGAAAAGCTGATTACAAAGATGAGCGTAGTTTTGTGGATTATGTCACTGTTATGGTGATCGATGTTCTGCCTACCAGCGGAAATCTGGTGGTTATGGGTACACGGGAAAGGACTATTGCGGGTGATACTCAGAAAATCGAGATTAGCGGAGTTGTAAGGCCGAGCGATATTAGCTTTGATAATTCAATATCAAGTCAGCAAGTCGCTAATTTCAGTATTGTTTCAAAAAATTCCGGTATTGCTGATTCTTATAGCAAACCAGGCTGGCTTGGTAACATATTGAATAATATAAGCCCATTTTAATTTATAATGAAATCAAGAGCAAAGACTATGAAATTACGAACAGTTGTGTTGTTAGTGTTTTTAATGTTTTGTACCAGTACTGTTTATGGTGAACGCATCAAAGATATCGTTGATATTCAGGGGGTACGGGGCAACCCGTTAAGCGGAGTTGGGCTTGTTGTCGGTTTAACCGGCACCGGGGATAGTTCTTTGCCTTCAAGACAGGTACTGACGAATATTTTACGAAGTTCCGGTCAGGTTCTTGATGTTGATGATGTCACTGGCGGCAATATTGCGTTGGTAATGGTGACGGCGAGTCTTGGTCCTTTCTCGCGAGAGGGTAGTAGAATTGATGTTGATGTTTCTTCGATAGGCGATGCCAAAAGCCTTCAGGGCGGATTGCTTTTGTCTACGCCCTTGCGAGGTCTTGATGATGAAGTTTACGCAGTGGCAGGGGGCAGTGGTATTTCACTCGGTGGTTTTGGAGCTTCGGGCAACCAAGGTTCGGTTTCGAAGAATCATCAGACTGTCGGCAGGATACCTGATGGTGCTATTGTCGAGCGTGCTGAGATCGCTGATTTTGTTGAAATTGTTGCCGGCGAAAGATATCTGACATTGAATCTTAGAAACAGTGATTTTTCAACCGCAGAGCGTATAAAGCAGGCGATAAATGCCATTTATCCTGAAAGTGCGATTGTTCTTGACGCGGGGACGATAAAAATCAAAGTGCCTCATGAGATATCCATATCTGAAAATGTACTGTTTATTGATAATATTACCAGCCTTGAGGTCAAGGTTGATATGCCGGCTGTTGTTGTTGTTAATGAAAGAACCGGAACAATAGTAGTTGGTGAAAATGTAGGTATATCTGCTGTTGCGATCTCACAGGGCAGTCTTGTTATTAAAGTCAGGGAGACAGCTAATGTTTCTCAGCCTACAACACCTTTTACCGGTCGTGCTACGACAGAGGTTGTCCCGGAAACATTGATTGCTATAGAAGAGTCTGATGGTTATTTAATACCAATACCCCAGATGGTAACGGTTTCAGAGCTTGCAAATGCACTTAATTCACTCGGAGCTTCGCCGACAGATATGATAGCGATATTTAATGCTTTGAAGAAAGCTGGCGCTCTGCAGGCAAAGCTGGAGATTATGTAAAATGATAGACAATATTACGAACATTGTTGCATCGGATTCGAATTTGATTGCAAAAGGCCAAGCTATTGGCAGCAGTCAACTTGCAAATACTTCAGTTGATAAAAAAGAAGAATTGGCTAAGGGTTTTGAGTCGCTGCTTATTGGTAAGCTGCTTGATGAAGTTCAAAAAACGATTGGTAAGTCCAGCATAGCTGAGGAGGGGGTATCTAAGCAGATCAACGGGATTTTCTGGCAATTTCTGGGGCAGGAGATGTCTGAAAATGGAGGTTTCGGGCTTTGGAAGGATATCTATAAATCTTTTGAGCGGATGGAAGAAAGTAACGCAATAAATAAAGAACTGGATGAAAAAATATGAGAGAAATAGCCGTTGATATAGAAAATAAGATTAATGAATTAATGATGGTTATTGATATAGACATTGCGCATTTGCAGGAAAGTTTATTGAGATTAAACGATTTGCGTATGCTGGTTGTTAAACGTGACAATGATAAATTGGGGAAGCTGCTTATGACTATTGAAGCTTCAACGAATAGTCATAAAGAAAATGAACAGAGGAGACAACAAATATGTCAATATCTGGCGGAGGCGGCTGGTATTGATAGCAAATATGCTACGTTGGTGGATATTGAGCAGATGATAGATGGGCCTATGAAACTGGAATTTAATCGTAAGAGGTTAAAGCTTAAAGTTTTAGCTTCTGAGGTTAAAAATGATCATCTAAGCGCATCAATGCTTCTGGCTGATTGTGCAAGGGTTAACAGAATGCTTCTGGATGGTATATTCGGAGGGGGCAAAGGCAGGGAGATTTCATATAGTGCTAATGGCTCTGCCAAGAGAGAAAATAATATTAATTTTATGAGTATGGAATTATAAATTTAATCGATTTTTAAGACGGGATTATAAATGTCTGGATATGATATTGCGATAACTGGTATTAACGCGGCAATGCGTGCTTTCGATGTGGTTGGTAATAATATTGCTAATGCGTCAACAGAAGGTTACCACCGTCAGGAGATACAGCTAACTCCGGCATATGGAACTCAATGTGGCAATATAATTATTGGTGGGGGTGTTAATGCCGGCGATGTCACAAGAAAAATTGATAATTTATTAGAACAGGAAATACTGCGACAGAATTCGTCATTGGAGCAGTTTTACAAACAGGTATCAACCATGAAGACAATAGAAAATGCTTTCGGTGAGATATCAAGTGAAAATGGTTTAAATGCTTCTATTGATGCTTTTTTTGGTTCTCTTTCTGAGCTTAGTGCACATTGCGATGAAAACGGTATTATCTATCAGAACAAGGTGGTAAGTTGTGCAAGGGCTATGACAGGGCAGTTCAACACTTTAGGAAGGTATCTTGACACCCTTGAAAATCAGATAGAACTTGAAGCCGGTAATACAGTAGAAAATGCAAACATTCTTATAAATCAAATCGCAGAATTAAACAACAATATCGAAAGATTAGAATCTCAGGGCAATAGTGCAAGCAATCTTAAAGACCAAAGGGACCAGTATGTTTCAGAATTGTCAACTTATATTGGGGTTAGTACTATAGCAAGAGATTGTGGTGTTGTAGACGTATCGGTTGCAGGTATCGCTGTGGTTGCCGGCAGTTATGTGACCGAGATATCAATTGGGCTGACAGTTGGTGGTCAGTTTGGTATTGGAATAGCCGGCACCAGTAATTATACGACAAACAACATTAATGGCGGAACAATCGGTGCCTATATATCTTTAAAGAATGAGACGATAGCAGATATAAGAAGTGACCTCAATGATCTTGCAGGTGCAATTATAAATCAGGTTAATCAATATCATGTGCAAGGTGTCGGCGCTTCTGGTTCGTTTACCCAGTTATCCGGTAGTCTTATTTTGGATGAGGATTTAACAACATTTGACCCATCTGTTACGGATGGAAGTTTTTTTATAAGAGTAACAGATACTGAAACAGGTCAGATAAGCAGACACGAAGTGGATTTGAGTCTTATAAGCCCACAAACATTAAGCGAGGTAGCTGATTATATTACAACTAATGTTACGGGTGTAAATGCTTCTTATGATGGTTCACGATTTAATCTGACACAAAGCAGTGCAAGGTACGAATTTGATTTTTCGCCGGTAGTTTTGTCTGAACCCGCATCGACTTCTTTTGGCAACCCAGCAGGTGCTCCTGATATATCGATTAGCGGGGTATATACTGGTTCAGTTAATCAAACACTTGAATTTACCGTAACGGGAACTTCCACTGAGGTGAGTAATGGCACGTTATGTTTAGTAGATGGAGCAGGAAATGAATACAATATTGGTCAGGATTATTCAGCTGGTGATGTGATTGATATTGGTAATGGAATAAAAATTACTGTTGGAGATGGTGAATTATCTGCTGGAGATACATTTACTGTTGAGCTTTATGCTGATAGTGATACTGCAGGATTTCTTTGTGCCACCGGGCTAAATACTTTCTTTTCAGGGAGTAATGTCTTAGATATTTCAGTTAATAGTGACATTATTGACGATCCATCAAGGATTGCTGTCTCTCTTGGTAGTGATTTTACAGATAATACTAACATTAAAAGGATGGCAGATGCGCAGGATGAGGCTGTAAGTGCTCTTGATTCTATGGCAGTGGGCGATTTTTACCGTAAGATGGTTGTAGGTATTGGTCAGCAATTGTCTGTTAAGCAGATGCAGCAGGAAAATGTAGAGGTGATGGTTCAGAATCTTATGACTCAGCAAGGCCAGGTGAGCGGTGTTGATATAAACACAGAGGCTGCTTTAATGTTGACATATGAGCAAATGTTTCAGGCGATGTCCCGGTATCTTTCAGCGGTACAGCAGTCTATGGAAACCTTGATGCAGATAGTTTAAATAATTTTTAAAAGGAAGTCAGATGAGCAGTATATTAGGCAATATAAGAAATAATGTAATATACTCACTTAATCGACATACGAATAAGTTAGCAACATTGCAAGAGCAGGCAGCCACAGGGGCACGTATTAACAGGGTTTCAGATGATCCTTCTGATGCTTATCAAATTCTTAACCTTGAATCTCAGGTAAATTCTATTGCTGATTATATTAAAAATCTGGAAAATACGACAAATATCCTGGAAGCATCCAGTAGTTATATTGAGAGTATGATGTCAGAGATTTTTAAGGCTAAGAAAGACCTTACTGGACTTACCGGCGGTATTTACAATGAAAGTCAACGCCAGATTGTCGTTGAAGGTTTAGATTCCGCTCTTGAGAGTATGGTCGCATTTGCAAATGCAAAGTATTCAGGTGGTCAGTACCTTTTTGGTGGGACATCAACTGCAACTGCTCCTTATCAGGCTCAATATACTAACGGTAAGATTACGGAAGTTGAGTATCAAGGCTCATCTGAAAAAAGAGATGTTGAGCTTGCACCTGGTATAGAAGACAGCGTTTTCTATGTCGGAGAGGACTTATTTGCTTTAGATAATCGTGATGGATTGAGTTTTGTTGGTGCAGATACCGGAGTAGCACAAGGCCAGGGGACCTCTAATCTGAAGGGTTACTGCTGGCTTGAGATAAGCGAGCCGGTATCCGGTACATATCGTCTTACAGTTGACGGCGGGGAGAGTCATGTTGATGTTGCGGTGCCGCCTGGCGATACCAATACTAAAGTTATTAATTCACTAACAGGAGAAGTTTTATACCTTGATACTACCGGGATTACAACTACAGGGGTTGAACTGGTAAATGCTGAGGGTACCAATGATATATTCAATACTCTTATAACGATACGTGATATATTTGCTAATGAAAACGATCTTCCTGAAAGTCAGATAGAGCAGATGAGGCTGGTGACGCTCGATTCTATAGATGAAATGTACAATATGCTGAATAGTGTTTCTGTGTCGGTTGGTTCTAAAACAAATTATTTAGACAGTACTAAGCTAATGCTCACTGATATTAAATATAACACCGAAGATGAAATAACTTTCATTGAGGAAGCAGATATTACTCAAATAGCAATTGATCTTTCGCAAACGGAAGTATTGTACCAGATGTCATTATCTGTGGCAGGGAGAATGATATCTATGTCATTATTCGATTTTATTTAGTTATTAATACTGTGACAACATAACATATTTTTGTCTGATATTTATACATGTTTTGTTTTTTAAGCTTGAAAATGGTTGATAATTGCATCTATGGGATTAAGGCATGATATTTGCACTATATCAATCAGATATAATTTAATAATGAAATCCCCGTTTTCGGGGGGGATAGTTGACTATTAAATGGAGTTAATTAAAATGACAATGGAAAATGATTTAAGTAATTACGAAAAGGCATCTCAATTAGCAGAACAAGGTAGATATGATGAGGCGTTTGGCTGTATTAGTCAGCACCTGGACGGTAATCCTGGTGATGTCGATGCTCTCAATGATGCAGGTGCAATACTGCATTGTCTTGGGAAATCCTCTGAGGCTGTCACTTATATTGAAAGAGCCCGGAAATTGAGTCCTGATAATGTTCAGGTTATCTGGAATCTTGTGGAAGCTTATCTTGGTGATGAAAGGCCTGAAAAGGTTATTGAACTCTTACCTGAAATAAAAGCTTGCGGTATGATGAATCCGGATTTAATCAACAGGACAGCAAGTATTTTTCTAAATCAAAACAATAAATCAGATGCTCTTGAGGCTTTGCTTTACTCTCTCGACTTTGCTCCTAAACAGGAAATTCTTAAACCTATGTTAGACGTTATAAAAAGCAAACGTTCTAAAGTGTCATTTTTTTGTGGGTTATCCGGTGATACGAAGTTTCTGACAGATATTTACAATTTCTCAAGCTGGCGATATCCGACCCGGTTTTTCCAGGAACAGACTCTTGAACAGATGTATGAGTTGATGAAAAACAGCGATATTGCATGGTTTGAATGGTGTACAGACATGGTTGTTAATGCATCTAAGCTGCCAAAGGTGTGTAAGAATATCGTAAGGCTTCATCGTTTTGAAGCATATACATCTTGGCCTAAAGAAGTTAACTGGGAAAATATAGATGTTCTTATCCTTGTTGGTAACACCTATGTGAAGGATGCTTTATTAGCTCAGGTTCCTGATATTGAAAGTCGTACACGAATCGTAACAATTCCAAACGGAATTAATCTGGACAGGCATTATTTTACGAAAAGAAACGCCGGTGAGAATATTGCTTGTGTTGGTTATTTGAATATACGAAAAAACCCAATGTTTCTTTTGCAGTGCATGCAGAAGCTTCATTATGTTAATCCCGAATATAAGCTGTTTTTTGGCGGCAATTTCCAGAATCCTATGCTTGAGCAGTATTTGAGGCATATGGTAAAAGTTCTTGATATTGAAGATGTTGTATTTTTCGATGGATGGCAGGAAGATGTTACATCCTGGTTGGCTGATAAGCACTACATTGTTTCCGGGAGCATTGGAGAAAGTCAGGGAATGGGAATTCTGGAAGGTATGGCAGCCGGTCTTAAACCAGTCATTCATAATTTCCCGGGTGCAGAGCAGATATTTGATACTAAGTATTTGTTTAATATTGCTGAGCAATTTTGTGAGCAGATAGTTTCTGAAGAATATGATTCTGGTGAATATCGCAATTTTGTTGAACAAAGGTATTCTCAGAAGAATCAGTTGACAGCGATCAATGATATTTTCACAGAGTTTGAAAAAGAAATAGAATTTAGCAAAACGATGGGGTTTGATAAGAGTATAAACTCTCTTACAGGTTTCATGAATAACGAAATGGCTTGTGAAAATATTTGTATGTGAAATTATAAAGGACAAAAACTTTAGTTTTTTCTTGATGGTATTAAAAATATGACAGGTCCTCTTGTTAGTATTATTATTCCGACTTTTAATCGACGCTTGTACCTGCCTTGTGCTTTAGGCAGTGCAGTCAAGCAGGATTATGAAAATATTGAGATATTTGTGGTCAATGACGGTGGCGAAGATGTCAGTGACATAGTCAGTTCATTTGATGATCCGAGAATTATTTTCATAAACAGAGAAGAAAATCGCGGAAAATCTTATTCTCTTAACCAGGCCCTTGCAAAAGCAACCGGTAAATATGTTTGCTATCTTGACGATGATGACATTTATTACAGTAATCATGTTAGTACGCTGGTTGGGGTGTTAGAGTCAAATCCTGATTATCATGTTGCCTATAGCGATCTTTACAAAGTTTATTGCAGGATTCTTCCAGATGGAAGCAGACAGGTATTAAGTAAAGTTGTTGAAGTCAGTAGAGATTTTAATAGATATTTTATGTTCTATTTTAATCATTGTCTTCATATAAGCCTGATGCACAGAAGGGATTTGCTCGAAAAGACAGGTCTTTATAATGAGAATCTCAATATATTGATCGACTGGGATATTGCCAGACGGTTTGCTTTTTTTACTGATTTTTATCATGTAGAAGATATTACAGCGGAATTTTACAGCCCACTTGAAGATGACAGCCGAATATCCATTAAAGGTCGAAAGGATTTAGGTGAATATAAAAAAAACGTTCTTGCAATAAGGAAAACCAGACCGACCAAGCCATGGTATAAAACCAAAGACCTTTCGATTATATTTGATACAGATGAGGTTTGTGGAAATTCGATCAATACCATTGGTCAGGTCGTAGGTCATACTTTTTATCCTTATATGCTTTATATTCCAATGCCTGCTCATCGTTGGACACAAATGAACAGCAATTTCGCAAATATGGTTAATGTTGATGTCGCTGAGCAGACACCCCGTCTTGAAAAGATTGATAAAGCATTAAATGAATGTGAAGGTGAGTACGTTGTAATATTGCCTAATGGATTCAGCATTACTGACCTATGGGTAGAGAAAGCTACATATGCTCTTGATAATAGTTGTGAAAATGAATGCTTTGAATTGGAGGATTCATCAGAATATTGTTTTGCTGTAGCGGCAAGGAAAGAAGATTTCATCAAAGCGCGTAATCAGTTTCCGGAATATTCTCTTCGAGATTCTCTTAATGCTGCAGGATTAACTGTAAAAAAAGTTGATGAAGTGACATCGCCCTTTGAGTTCGACAGTTATGTTCATTTGGCAATTCAAAAAGAAGAAGAAGGTGACTGGAAAAAGGCAATTGAGATATATGAATATCTTGCAAAGAGTTCACAGAACCAGCTATGGATTAAAACATGTATCGTTAAAGCGTGTTTTGAAGCGGGCTATTATGATGCTGCAATTAAGTTTAGCGAAGAATTAAATAATAAAAGACCGACTGTAAATACACTTTTGAGACATGCTAAAATTTGTAGAAAAATGAATGATTACAGTGGCGCAATAGAATTACTTAGAAAAGCTGAGCAAATATTAGAAGGAAAAGAACTGATATGGATGTAGTTAAAAATGAAGAGAGCAACGATTCTACACAGCGTTATGAAGTTCTTATGGAGCTTGGAGACTGTCATGCTACCGTAGGTCGTTATGAGCCGGCAAGGCAATATTACAATAAAGCGGCTTCTATGAGTCCGGATGAAGCGGGTCCTTATGTAGGTCTTGGTGTTGTTGCGCTTCATGAAAACAATCTTGATGATGCTGACATTGCTTTTAGAGTAGCGTATAGGCTTAACAATAGTTGTTCAAAGGCATTTGCTGGGATGGCTATGATTCATCAACAACGTGGCGATTACCGCGGGGCTTTCGATCTTTATCTTAAGTGTATGGAACTTGACCCTGATAATCTTACCGCTCTTTTGGGGCTTTTCCAGGCATCCTGTCAGATGGGTACTTTCTCAAAAATAATCCACTATCTTGAGTTGTATCTTAAGATGCATTCAGCAGATGTTTCCGTAATGTTTTCTTTGTCGGCTTTATATATGAAAGAAGGTCGGCTTGAAGAGTCTAAAAATTTACTCTTAAATGCGGTTGCTTTGGATCCTTCTAACCAGGATGCAGTCAATCTGCTTGAAGAAATTGAACACAAAATTAGTCAGGATATGCAGCTTGAGGTTAATATCTGATGGATCGCAATGAAACAGAGGCGATTAATACAGCAGATGTGCTGATCGAAGATCTATGCCAATTACTTGAAAAACAAACAGCAATGGCAATTCAGGGGGATCTGGCTGGGGTTGAAGCATTAATGCCTAATGCAGAAAATTTGATGCAGAAAATAGCCCAACTGAGAGTAACTGATTCAGCATCTTTAACGGAGAGAAAAAACAAGTTACAGAATATGTACAAAAAACTTAGTTTAATTATCACCAGCAGCAAAGATGAAACTTTCGCAGAATTGGCTAAAGTTCGTAAAAATAAAAAAATCATGCATGCTTATTATCCTGATATTTTATGATTTACAAAAGTATTATTGGAAAACAATGAAAAGTACAGGTCTAAAGAAGCGAAAAATACAGAATTGATTGAAGAACTCTTTGTTTCAATTCGCTATTTTTACAAAGGTGTAGTTGAAATTATTCTGATAAATAAGATGGCTCAGAAAAAAAATAGTTTTTCAATCCGGAGATATCATGCATAAAGTTAACTTACATGGGTTTACGATGCTTCTTCACGGCGATAATTATCTTGAAGAGAAAATTGTGAAGACTCGTTGTTGGGAACCTGAGACAACACAAGTATTTCGTGAACTTGTAAAACCAGGAATGACCATTGTTGATGTGGGTGCAAATATTGGCTATTTTACTCTTCTCTCGGCATCTTTGGCGGGGCCAACGGGACAGGTTCATGCGTTTGAACCATATCCTGGGTATCAGGAACGGTTGAAACAAAATCTTGCGGTCAATGACCTTGCAAATGTTCAATTGGTTCCATTTGCATTGTCAGATAAGGTCGAAAAACATGAGTTATACAAGGGCCTAGCCAGTGCACGTATGCATAAATGGACTCATACAGATCCGGTGTTTAACCAAATACATGATGTTGTTGTAGTTCGTTGTTTGCCACTGGACGAATATGCAAATAGGTATCTGAACAGAATCGATGTCGTTAAAATTGATGTCGATGGTTATGAAATGAATGTTTTGAGAGGTGGTCGAGAGAGCTTAAAGAAATATAAGCCAGTTGTGATTATTGAACTCTTTGAAGAAGCATTAGTGGATGCGGGTAGTTCTGTTCGTCAACTACTAGATTTTTTTGAGGAGTTGGACTATGTTCCCTATTCTGAACAAGGTCGTCGTTTGGATTATGATGCCGTGTATTTGGAGGCAACTCGCGATATCAAACTCAGCATAAATGTTGTTTTTCGACCGATGATTGAGCAGCATGTAAAGGTGCAATCAGAGCAAAGCGGCATAAATAAACTTAGTGCCGGCTTGATTATCGATCTTCCGTTTCATGAAGCAAACAAGTGGACAAGTGCTACTACTTGGCATCTTGTAGAGGCAATTCGGTCTAATTTTGATTGTGTACCAATTCAGAGTCAGTCGGATTATGAATTGGCGGTGGAACAATTAGATTTAATTATTTCAATGGAACCTCATTGGGGTGGTCATAAGCTGGATTTAACGCGGACGAAGGGTCTGCGAGAAAAAATTGAGAAGATTCCGTCCTATATTTTTTATAGCGACCCACATGCCAATAAATGGAGGCAGGACTATTTTTTAAACAACGCTTTTGATTATATTCTGAGTTTTTACTATTATCCTATGCGTTATCATTTTCGTAAAATTGCATCAGATAAGATCATACATTTCCCTTGGGCGATTCCCGATGAATGGATTGGAACTGAACCGATTCAGTATCGTCAGGGGAAATATCTTCATTGTTTTGGTGGGCAAAAAAGTCAGGCCTATGTGCTTCGTAACTGGTGTCGCAATTTCGATTTTGTTGAATCGAGTACCAACAGTGGTTGTGAAAATAAAGTTATGACAGAGGCTGAGTATATTCGATGGTTGGGAGGAAAAGATGCCTGTGTTGCTGCTGGCTCAGATGATGCTACCTATCGTTTGACTGTACCCAAATATTATGAAATTGCTGCAGCGGGTTCATTGCTTTTTGCTCAGGAAACTGACGACTTGGCCCTTTTGGGGTTTACCCATGGACAGAATTGTTTGGTATTCAATCGTACTAATTTTGAATCACTTGCACGGAAGTATTTGAAAAATACTCAACAGTATCATCATATTAGACAGCAAGGACGCGAGTTGATTCGCCAGCGACACAGCCTGTCAGTCAGGATGGCAGATTTGCTTGGCCATGTTAATCAGGCTGTTCAGCAAAAAAAGACAACCCGAAATCAGATAGAGCATTCTGGAGATTGTCTTTCTGCACCAGTAGCAAAATCTGCAGAAAATAAACCAAAGGCCTTGAATCAGATTCAATCTGTCGAAATTGACAAACTGAGTGATAAAAATAAAATTTTATTGATTGTTGATAAACCCGGCTGGGCTCATGACTTTAAGGCGGACAATCTAATCCGATGCCTGGGCAATGATTACGAAATTATCAAGCGATACTGTGATGATGTTAAGGACTCAGAGATTGAAGCAGCGGATATTGTGGTGATTTTTTACTGGATTCAGATAAACTATGAAAATATGCAAAAACGACTTCCAACTCTGCAACGGAATAAGCACAAGATATTGATGGGTATTTGTTCACACATAGAGCTCCAAGGGCAGTCGGAAAAGCCAGGTTTGTTAGCTTTACATACACTTGCAAGTGGTATTTTTGTGAACAGTAAGCTTTTGTATAAGCAGTATATCGATGTTTTTGATGTGCCGGTGTTTTACACTCCCAATGGGGTGGATACGGAGTTCTTTCGGCCTTCATCAGAAAAAAAAGAGAATGGGAAACTTATTGTCGGGTGGACGGGTAGTCTGCGAAATCATGGCGATAAACGCGGGGTTAATGAATTTATTATCCCTGCGGTTGAAAGAATTGATGGGGTTGAGCTGAAAATAGCGGCTCGTGAAGACAAATGGCGCAGCAAAGAAGAGATGAGACAATTTTATCAGCAAATCGATGTTTATATTTGTGCCAGTCGAACAGAAGGGACGCCTAATCCTTGTCTGGAGGCAGCGGCGTGTGGGGTTCCGATTTTAACTACGCCTGTCGGCAATATGCCGGAATTAATTCAATCTGGTGTGAATGGATATTTTATTGAGCGTGATATTAACGCAATTGCGTCAAAGCTTAATCTGCTCAAAGAGCGAAAAGACTTGTTAAAGCAATTGAGAAAAGGGATTCAGGAAACGATTCGGTCATGGAGTTGGAAAAACAAGGCTGAGAATTATCGAATGATGTTTGAATCGATATTGGCTAGTTCAGCTGGTGGTGATAACTTGTTTAGATCTCATGGGCAGGTTTATATGGCCAGTGCTGATAGGATGGACCATGTTCTGGAAAATATTGATTCTCTTAAAAAAATACCATCCAGAAAGATTGATCATTATATCAGTGTTGTTGGAGGATTGTCCGGGCTGAATTATTTATTGTCAGTTGATCCCAACGAGATAACATTTTTTGACCTGAATAGTTATGCATTGGAATATGCCAGAGTTATCTTTAAGTTGATTTCTATTTCAACTGATCACCGTGACTTTATCAGTCGCGTGATGGGTCGGTCTGTTGAGTTGTTTTTGCAGCGTAGCGGTAATACTGAGTTGACGACAGAAAATCAGCAGCGTTATTTGTCAGTTCCCGTAGATCAATCAATAGTTAGTGACACAATGGCTCGTCTTTCGGAAAAAGAGCGTTTAGACTATCAGTCTTATATTGTACCGCATCAGGCTGAAGGAATACTTGACGGCGTTCGCAATTGTCGATGCCTGTTGCCTTGCTTTGGTATTCATGAACGAGTCCCGGTCGGCGGTGGCGAAGATATGGGATATGACGAACAGAAACAGCTTGTCCCCAATACGAACACCTTTTTTTATGGACATGGGTGGCTCGAATCGAAAGAGACATTTTTACGGATACAAACTATTTTGCGAAAATGTCAGATACACTATGTTCCGTTCAATTTGTTGAAGGGTGACTTGGATGTTTTATCTGACTTTACTGGCAGGGTTGTTATTCACGCTTCTAATATCGATGATTGGTTTAAGGATGTATGGGGCAAGTGGCTTGATCGTGTTCATCAGCGATTTGTTCAGCGGCAGGGTGAGCTCTATGTGATCACAACAAACGGCGGTGTTGTTAAGTCGAATGTTGATGCACACGCCAAGGCCTATCTCGCTATCGCTCCCTATGTTTATGGTGCTGTTGTAGAGGTTACACATAAAACCCCGTGGGGTTTCCATGAATTTGATCGTGAAAATGTTCTGTTCAGCGATTATCTAAATAGCTCGCATCCAGCAGATACAACGATTCTGCATATTCTTGTTGGTGAGGGGTTGTCTATTGAACAATTCAAGGCTGTTTATGGTCGAGCATTGCAGCAAAGTCGGCGTGTGTTAGTGATGGAACATAATCGTAATTCAGCTGACTTCTCCGCTGACAAGACCAAAGGGCTTTTAAGTATTGAGCAAACGCAGTCGATATTGACATCTGTTGCTGAGCCTTGCCAGGCAAGTCTGATGTCTGTTCACAAGATTGCGGGGGAAACAGATTTGGCGAGAAATGTCCTCTTTGTCGTTGAGTGTAGCGAATCCGACTTAGCGAAAGAACCAAATCTATCTGATCGTCAAAACCAAAATGGTGATGCTGAAGCTATTAGATGTTTTACCGCTGCTGTTGAGAAATTGCAGAAAGGAGATTTCGTTCAGGCAGATGGTTTAATGCAGCAGTATCGCTCGAAAATAGATTACTCTAAACTATTTACAGAGAGGGTTTCGCTGATAAAGAGTGATGTTGATGTTTCAGTGATAGTGGTAACTTATAATCGGCGTCAGGAGCTTGTAGAATGTCTTGAAAGCTTGTCAAAGCAGAATTGTAATGGCTATGAAGTTATCGTGGTTGATAACGGCGAAAATTTCCTGAAAGATTACAGGCAGTATATAGATATGTATGTAAAATGTCCTGTTAATCTTAGCTTGTCTGAGGGCAGAAATATTGGAGCGTGCTTCGCAAAGGGCAGAATACTTGCTTTGTTGGATGATGACGCACTTGTGGGTGAGAATTATATTTCTTCTATTAAAGCTGCGTTTGATAGTTATGATATCTATGGCCTGCGAGGCCAAGCCATGCCTAAAAATAATCCGGAAGCTAACAAAGACGCGACTGGCTACAATCGCGGCGACAGGCCTTTTGCGACTTATTGTGATCTGGAAGGTGGTTCTGCTTTTAGAAAGGATATTTTCCTGAATATGGGTGGGATGGATCCGCTGCTTTTGGGGTATGAAGGGATGGATTTGACGTACCGTATTATTCAGCAATATAATGTTATGAACAAAATTATTTATTGGCCTGATACGGTGATATATCATGATGCGACAACGGGGCAGGATGAGGATATCAAACGCAAAAGACATGAATTGATGAACAGGTATGTGAAATTTAAACATAATTTTGATCTGCATCAGCTGCAAAGTTCAATAGAGTTAAGTCCTTTGCCTGTAAAGCAATCGGCTGCCACATTCGACACCGACAGTACCCCCGTTATCCTTATTGCGTACAATCGCCCTAAACACACGCTTGAAGTTCTAAGGGCTCTAAAGCAGCACAACGTTAAAAATATCTATGTCTTCTGCGATGGTCTCAAAACTGCTGCGGATAAAGATAACATTTCACTGGTTCGTCGGCTTGTACATTCCATCGACTGGACGACGCCTAAGATAATTGAACGCAGCGAAAACCTCGGTCTGGCAAAGAGCATTACAACTGCGGTTGACCATGTGTTTGAAAAATATGACAGGCTTATACTGCTCGAAGATGATTGTGTTCCCCAGCAGTACTTCTTTGAATTTATGCAGACCTGTCTCGATAAATACGAGCAAAACTCAAAGGTCTTTGGCATCTCCGGCTACTCTGTCGCTGTCCCCGAAAATTTGCTCAAAGATTATCCACACGATCTCTATTTCTCACCTCGTATCGGAAGCTGGGGCTGGGCGACCTGGAAACAAAAATGGCAGCATAACAATCGTGATCTTAACCAGCTTATATCCCTCTGCAATCAGAATAACATTGATCTTACTCAAGGCGGTTATGATATTCCAGTTGCTGTACACAATTTCCTTACCGGAAAGCTCAAAGATGTCTGGACCCTCAACTGGGTACTCTCGGTTTATCTTAATAATGGTTGCTACATCTACCCGAGAAGTTCTCATGTCAGCAATATTGGCATGGATGGTTCAGGTTTGCATTGTGGAGCAACTAAGAAATTTGATAGCTGTACCTGTAAAATAAAGCCTGCTCGTTATCCAGATGATGTAGCCTACGACCCCAAAATCCTTGCCAACTTTAAGTCATACTATCAGGCCAACCCACAACATGTATCACGGGCCATTGCTGATCTGAATTCCATTGGCTCAGAATCAGGCTTGAAGGTTGCACAGGTTAGTTGTACCGACAACAGAGGCGGTGCCGCCAAAGTTTCATGGATGCTAAAACAAAATCTTTCGACTCGTCAGATAAGCTCTCCAATGTTCGTAAAAGACAAATTCTCCTCCGAGTCGGACGTTCATGTTATCACGAATCCCGCCATCGACTCAGGTCAGTTCCACGCTCAAAGAGGCCTGTTATATTATGACATAAGGTCAACCAGTGCTCTCGCTAGCAATCCGGAATTTACATCTGCTGACATATTCCACTTCCACAACCTCCACGGCGGATATTTTAACCCATTCGTATTGCCGGAACTGACAAAATTGAAACCATCCGTCTGGACGCTCCACGATATGCAGGCTATTACCGGCCACTGCGCCTACGCCTTCGATTGCGATAAATGGCAGAGGGGTTGCGGTTCATGTCCCGACCTCAGAACATATCCCGAAATCCCCGCCGATCAGACCGCAAGAATGTGGGAAGATAAACGAAAGATATATGAGCAAAGCCAATTTGATGTCGTTGTACCATCGAAATGGCTTAAGTCTATTGTCGAGAAGAGCATCCTCAAAGACAAACCGACTCATCTGATTTATAATGGCATTGACGAAAATGTATTTAAACCAATCGATAATGCTTTAGTCCGCCAGAAATTGAACATACCCGTCAATGCGACTATACTCGGTTTCGTTTCTGACAAAGGTCTTGCCGATGCAAGAAAAGGTGCATCGTTCGCCATAGAGGCGTACAATTATCTCGCTGCTAAATACCCCGACCTCTATTTCCTTTCTATTGGGGGCCAAAGTCCCAATGCCCCGACTGATAGATTTATCCAGATCCCGCATATCGAAGATGAAAAAGTCCTCGCGCATATTTATTCTGCAGCCGATTTGTTCATACTGCCGACTTTAGCAGATAACTGTCCTCTGGTAGTACTTGAATTGATGGGTTGCGGCATACCCGTCGTTTCTTTCGATACGGGAGGCGTACCCGAACTCATCGACGATGGTCAAACAGGACTGATCGCCCCGAGAAAAGATGCCAATACCCTGATCAAGCTTACCGAAAAACTCATCACCGACCCAAATACAAGGCACCGATTCAGTTTGGCTGCTCGGCAGAAACTCCTCAAAAAATTCACCATCACCCAAATGACCAACCAGTATGTTAAGCTTTACCACGACCTCATCGATGATCACAGATCAAGGTCTAAAGCTGAACCAAAGCAGAAATATCTGGTCTCAGGTATAGTTCCTACTTATAATTCGAAAAGTAGTGTATTGCCAATGCCATCGTCTCCGGAATTATCTGATGAACAAGTTGATCATAGTTGTTTAGCCTTAAATACATCTACAAATTCCCCCAACTTATCCTGGGATATTGTAAGGAAAAGAAAAAAGATACGTTTATATCTGGGAGGCATTCCTAATATATCAGAATACAAAGATTTAGTTGGGCTCGATCTTAGAGACAGCTCACCTTCTTGTATTCGTCACGACATTTTAAACCCAATACCATTGCCGGATAACTCAGTGTATTCAATTCAGTCAGAAGACGTGTTTGAACACATATCTTATAATAAGCTTATCTCTGTGTTAAATGAATTATACAGGGTGCTTCGACCAGATGGGTTGTTTAGGCTTTCTGTTCCAGATTATAGATGCGATGTTCTTCGTGACAGATCTATAAAAGATGCTATGGGCAATATTATTTTTGATTCTTTTGGTGGAAGGAATGCTGATGGGACTCCGGGGCATCAGTGGTTTCCTATATTCGAATCAATAGATTATGCCATTCGTAATAGTTTTTTTGTTAATTCAGAAATTGAATATCTTCATTATTACAAGGAAGACGGAACTCCTGTAATGAAATATATTGACTATTCAAAAGGAATGGTAACAAGAACACCTGATTTTGATGATCGAGTAAAAAATCCAAAACGTCCCATGTCTCTTGTTGTAGATATCTATAAGAACTGTTTTACGGGCCAATTGGAGTATTTGTCAGAAAAGGACAAGTGGTCTCTTAAGTCAGATGTAAAAAAACATCAAACTACTGAATCCGATTATCTGGTCTCAGCGATAGTTTCTACTTATAATTCGGAAAGTTTTATTCAGGGTTGTCTTGAGGATCTCGTAAATCAGACTTTATACAAAAAAGGCAAGCTTGAGATTATTGTTGTAAATAGCGGCTCGCAACAGAATGAAGAGCAAATCGTAAAACGATTCCAGGAAAATTACAGCAACATCGTTTATATAAAAACCGAAAAGCGGGAAGGAATATATACAGCCTGGAACAGGGCAATTAAAGTTGCGAAGGGGCAATTTATTACCAATGCCAATACCGATGATCGTCATAGACAAGATGCTTTGGAAGTAATGGCCAACGAGTTACTCGTCAATCCTGATGTGGCTTTAGTTTATGGCGACCAAATAGTTACTAAGACAGCTAACGATACTTTTGAAAATCATCATGGAGTAGATTTTACTCCGAGATCAGATTATAGTCATGAAAGAATGGTTTTTGGTTGCTGTGTGGGTTCGCAGCCTATGTGGCGGGCTAAACTGCATGAAGAGCTTGGCGATTTTGATGAAACTTTGACCTGTGCGAGCGATTGGGATTTCTGGCTTAGGATATCAGAGAAATATAATATCAAAAGAATGCCAGAGTTTCTTGGTTTGTACTATCATAACGAGCATGGCATTGAACATGGCAAAAAAATTCACAGCTTCTATGAGAGGTATATAGTTGGTAAGAGGTTTGGGAATCCTTATATTTCGATAATACCTCCATACCAGCATAATGAAAACCCACTCGTTTCTGTGATTATGCCAGCCTATAATGCCGCGAATCATATTGAAGAAGCTATTGAAAGCGTTC
>CAYZEH010000006.1:0-4314 GCA_964477135.1 uncultured Pirellulales bacterium
TCATCGACATCCATCAAAATTGTTTCGATATCCTCTGATGGTTCCTGATATTGGTTTGAAACTTCGCCCCTGGCTTCTACCATAGCCATACAGCAACTTTCATCGCTGAGGCCGGCTGAGGAATATACAGGTTTGCTTATATGATTGATCTTAACCAACTCTAAGCCGGTTTCTTCATTCAGTTCTCTTTTAACTGTTTCAGCAATATCTTCACCGTCATCTATAAGACCTGCGGGAAAGCCGTATTCGTAGTCCCATATCGGCACACGAAATTCTTTTGTGACCACAAGCCGAACGCCTGCTTTGGTTTTTATTGTAGGAATGATTACGACTGCGTCGGCAACGCCGGCATCTATTATAGGCCTGTCCTTCCTCGAACACATCAGCCAGCTTCGCCTGGGCTTGTCTTTGCGATTATAAAAAACCTCGAACAGATTTATCCATTTGCAATTAGTCAGCCTATTCAGCTTAAAATAATCTTTCATTTAGCCATGATCCCTTTTCGATTCAATAACAACATTTTTACATGAAAGATTATGACCTGTTTTTTGCGATTTTACCAGCCAATTACCGTTTTTAGTTTCCGTGTTATTGTAAAAATAATAAGTTACTACTATTCCCAGTTGAAGCTTTCTGCTTTTTTCAGCAGTTCCGTTATTCTCTTCTGAACCTTACCATCCTTAGTGTCTTTCCATTTTTCTACCTCATTCTGGCTTGTTTTAACTTCTTCTTTGAGTTTTTCAAGCCTTTGGCGAAGCTTATCATAGGCGATCTGCTTTCTTTTCAGGATCAGGTCAAATCTTTGGCCTACAGCAGCTTCCAGTTGTTTTGTCAGTTCAGCTTTTTCTTCGTCATTGGCTGTAGATATCTGCTTGATAAGCTCCTGACGTTTTTGTTTCAAAGCCATATCTTCTTTGAGTATCTCGGTAAGTTCAGGATTACTCTTGGAAGCCTCAAATATCCTGCCGAACTTTTTTCCGCTAACCATCATTTGCCTGAAATAAAGCTCAGGTTTTTCTTCTTTTAATTCCTGAAGCCTTGTAAATTCGTCAGGGTAATTTTCCTGAAGCCATTTCAGATATTCTTCTTTTTTCTTTTCCATCTGGGCAACTCTTTCACCCCTGGGGCCGTCGCCATCCCTCGGTTCCTCATGCATTCCTTTGCCTTTGCTTCCTTCAGGACGGCGGTCCGAGTTTTTACTACCCCTTCGTTTTGGTCCCTGCATAATACGTTCATGTAGTTTTTTCATAAACATATCAGGATTTTCTTCACGCATTTTTTCAAGTCTTTCTGCTTCCTCAGGATTATTCTTGGCGATCCTTTCAAGCATCCTGTCAATTCTATCCTCGGTTAGCCGTTTATTGGCTTGAGGTTTGTCATCAAAATCTATATCTTCCGCTTTTTCCGCTGCTATTGTATTTATTGTGAGAAATGCCAGTAATGCAAAGACAAAAATGTGTTTAGCTTTCATAATACTATCCTTTCCAGAAGTCACTTTGAATTTCTATTAATTCGCTTTCAATTTCTGTTAATTCAGATTCGCCATTGATGGTAGAATCGGTTTCATATTTTATCGCCACAATTTCAGATTCGATCTGTTCAATTTCCCGCTCAAAAGTCTCGTACTGAGCATCATTAGCAGTTACATCTTCGCTGTCCCAGATGCTTACAGTCGAAGCTGAATCAGTTATCTGCGCAACTGCCTGATTTTTCGGCGGCTGTGTATCATTTTGGTTCATCATAAAGAAGACAGATGCCGCTATCAGAAAAACAGCTGCCGCCGCGGCAAACCTTAGCGTTGCAGTTTTAATTATAGAAGTCTTGCTATGATTAAGCTCTCGGTTGATGTCCGCTTTAATATTTGCTAAAAGTTTTGAACCAGGCTCAGCGGATTTATGTTTTTCGAAGATCAAATCAGCTTGCCTGAAATCCTCAGCTGCTTTGTCTGCACTGTCAGAGTCCATAAATGTGCTTAACAGTTTATTCAGATTGTCTTGGTTTTTAATACTCATTTTATTCCACCATTAATTCTCTCAGCTTTGCTATACCTCGATGCACTTTCGACAAGGTCGTTCCGATAGGCTCTTTCTTGATCTGAGCAATTTCTTTAAAACTAAGCCCTGAATAAAATCGCAATACTATAAGCTCTTTTGTTTTTTCATCAAGTTTGTCAAGCTGCGTCTGAAGTTTGTCAAGGCTGTGTTTGTCGGAATATTTCAACCCAACTGACGCCGATTCTAATATCAAAACTTTATTTTCTATTAACTTTTTCTGTTTTTGCTTAGCCCTTAAATGGTCAGTAAAAATATTTGATGCGATCCTGAAAATCCATCCATCAAACGAACCACCCTTATACGAGCCTATTTTTTTAACTAATTTAACAAATAATTCACTTAGCAGATCATCACTTAAGGTCCGGTTTCCGGATAATCGGTAGAAATAGCCATAAAGACGTTTGGAGTATAAGTCAACAAGCCGCGAAAAACTGTCGTTATCGCCATTTTTACAGCCTTTTATTATTCCAAGTAATTCATCTGGTCTATTCATATTTCAAGTACTTGTTTCATATGTTCAGACGGCCAAACCTGTTGAGATATTGCAAAAAAACCCGAAAATCTGAAAAAACAGCTAAATATCGTTATCTTCCGGCTCATCTTCGATTTTCCAGCCATCAGATTCTTCCATATCATCTATTTCCTTTTGGACGTATTTCATGATCTTGTCTTGAAGTGGCACCATTTTCCCCTGCATTTTAAGCATATTTTGATAGCTTGCAACAAGCATATCCAGCCTGATAAGCTGCCATTTGGCAATACATTCGGGTTCTTTGATGTTGGAAAATGGGTCACATTTGAATATCTTGTGTCCGTCCGGGCCTGTTTCGAAATATTCACAATCTTTGCATTGAATCATTGTCCTGCCCCGTAAAATGATGGTAATAAGTGTTATTTTTAAAAAACGCTACTTAAAATTCTTTACTTTCAGATTATAATACCATACACTTCAGTGGTTTAAAAGCATAGAAAAAAAATGATATTGTTTTTGGAGTTATAAATGGCCAAGCCAAGAAGAAGACGCAAGGTGGGTAGCAAAAAGAGAAAAGCCCGCTGGAAAGTAAGACATAAAATAGGGTAATAACAGCAGTTTGATACGTTAACTTATTTTTTTATAATCGCTACGGTTCTACGGTGGTCGACTTTTGCTGTTGGGCGGTAGCGATTGTGTTTGTTCAATGAAACATTTTACCGTAAATTTTTTTCCGGATGATAAGCAGGTTGTGATCCACAAAGGAGCAACTGTACTTGAAGCAGCAGGGCAGGTAGGGATAGTACTCAATACCACTTGCGGCGGACGTGGAACTTGTGGAAAATGTGCGGTGTTCTTACAGCCTTTGGGGCAAAAGATACTTGCATGTCAATATGAAATTCAAAGCGATTTGACTGTTACAATTCCTGATAGTTCCAGATTCTTTAAGCAAAAAATATTATCTGAAGGATTACGCCGCGATATTAAATTGAATCCTGCTGTCTGTAAAAAAACTATAACGGTCGAATCATTTGATCCTGCGCAGATCGAAGCTTTTCTTAATAATCGAGAAGACAAAAAGTTCATACTTGCAAACAGTGCCATCCGGAAGTTGAGAAAACTAAGCTGCGACCAAAGCTGTCAATTTGTCACAGCGGTATGCCACATCAATATAAAAGATAATGGCTATAAGGTAGTAGATTTTGAAAGGGGCGATACTGTCGAGGAGATTTGGGGTATCGCAGCAGATATCGGCACAACAACGGTTGTAGCAAAACTTGTCGATATGACAAACAATAAATCACTGGCATCTGAAGCAGCTTTAAATCCTCAGATTAAATATGGTGATGATGTGATCAGTAGAATAAATTATGCTAACACTGATGAAAAATTATCTCAGCTTCAACAAGTGATCATTACTTGCCTCAACAGACTGACAGCCAAACTTTGCCGGCGAATCGGTATAGACAAAAACAATATTTATGAAATGACGATTGCCTGCAATACTACGATGAACCATATCTTTCTGGGGTGGCCGGTAAAACAGCTCGGTCAGGCCCCATATAAACCTTACAGCAGCGAAGCGGTTAACACCACAGCTATAAATATGGGTGTGGATATCAATCCTTTGGGTAATATTTATACCATTGAAAATATTGCCGGCTTTATTGGTTCAGATACAATCGCAGTTGCGGTAGCGGTTGATATTGATAATGTAAAAGAAACGACCTTGGTGGTTGATATTGGTACTAACGGCGAAATTATTTTAGCGGTGAAAGATAAATTCTA
>CAYZEH010000006.1:4414-13565 GCA_964477135.1 uncultured Pirellulales bacterium
TTTTAAGCTTTCAAAAGATGGGCAGGATGTTTTCCTGACACAAAAAGATATTCGCGAAACACAATTAGCAAAAGCAGCTATTCGCGCGGGGATCAAGCTTCTTCAAAAAAAGCTTGAACTGGCGGATTCAGATATAGACTGTTTGCTGCTGGCAGGGGCCTTTGGTAATTATATTCGCAAAGAAAGTGCTTTAAGAATAGGTTTGTTGCCGGATATAGCCTGCGAAAAAATTCATTTTATAGGAAATGCCGCAAGTTCAGGTGCAGAGATGATACTGCTGAATCGTCATTTTAGAAGTAAAGCTACAGAGCTTGCGAAAAAAATAGAGTATGTAGAAATCGCTCATGAAGCAGATTTTTCAATGGTGTACGCTGACTGTATGTTATTTTAAAGTCAAATAAATAAATACCCAATGTAAATGACATAACAAGCCAGCAAAATTGCCCCACCTGTTCGGCTTATTTTTTTCTGAATGGTTCCAAGAAAAAGAAAACCAGCACAAACAGATATCATCACCCAGTAATCAAAGCCTTTAAGTCGTCCAACCACCTCGAAAGGTTTTATAACGCCGGCTGTACCGGTTACCAGCAAAGTGTTAAATATATTAGAACCAACAAGGTTGCCGATGGATATATCGTCATGGCCTTTAAATGTAGCGACCAGGCATGTTACCAGCTCTGGCAAAGATGTGCCCATCGCAACTATAGTGAGTCCTATGACAGCATTGCTTAGGCCTGCTTTTGCTCCAATTACAACTGCGCCTTTGACCGTTATCTCAGCTCCAAACGCAAGGCCTGCCAATCCTATAGCAACAAATACAAAATTTATAAGCAGTGACTTTTCTTTAGTATTATTGCTGTCAGTTTCTGCGACAAAGGTTTCTGGTTTTTTTCTTGCGTAATAAACCGTCAACGCCATCAACCCAACAAAAGTACATAGCAGAACAATGCTTTCAAATCTGGATAAAAACGAATTGTTCAGGATGGGCAGTAACAAAAGTCCCACACCAAGCATAACAGGCATCTCTCGCTTTAAAGTACTCATTCTTATTGAGATAGGACTGATTATCGCACAAAGGCCTCCTACCAGTGCCAGGTTTGCAATATTCGAACCATAAACATTACCAAGGGCAATATCAGGACTGTTCCGCAAAGCAGCTGCAATGCTGGCGGCAACTTCCGGGGCAGACGTGCCCATGGCAACAACGGTCAATCCAATAACAAGTGGACTTACTCTAAATTTCTTTGCCAGCCCAACTGCTCCGCTGACAAGTACATCCGCACTTTTCCAAAGGATAACAAGTCCTGCAGCAAGCAACACCAATGCCCAGGTTATATTCATTTCAAAATTCATAATTTTTTAATCAAAAACCATAGTAATAATTAAAAAATGATTGTATCAGGCAAATCAACCCAAAACAAGCCTTGTTTGATCTTATAAAAAAAACAAGCCGGATTTGCTTTTGCAAAAATGGCTTGTCCAAAATCATTCTAAATGTCGAACTGTCAATTAAACCTTGCCTATTACAAGACAGGCGTTGTGTCCGCCAAATCCAAGAGAATTACTTGCTAAGATTTTTACATCTTTTTCCCTGGCGACAAGCGGAACAAAGTCCATCTTCGAATCGCACTGAGGGTCAACATTGTCAAGGTTGGCAGTAGGGGGGATGATAGACTTTTCGATGACCTTACAACCGACAAGCAGCTCAACCGCACCGATAGCACCAAGCAAATGACCAAGACAGCTTTTAACAGAGCTTACAGGAATATTATAAGCCTGCTCACCAAAAACTTTCCTGATAGCCTTACTTTCAGCAATGTCATTAAGCCGAGTACTTGTTCCATGTGCATTTATGTAGTCGATTTGGTCTTTATTCACACCAGCTTCTGCAATAGCTAATTCTATTGCCCTTGCTGCGCCGCTGCCATCTTCAAGCGGGGCGGTGATGTGACAACCATCATCTGTAGCACCATAGCCAAGAAGCTCGGCATATATCCTTGCACCACGTTTTTGGGCATGCTCATATTCTTCAAGTACAACTATACCTGCACCTTCAGAAAGAACAAATCCATCTCTGTCAACATCGAATGGTCTGGAAGCAATTGTTGGTGTGTCATTTTGGGTACTCAAAGATTTCAAAGCACAAAATGATGCGAGCCCAACCGGAGAAAGGGCAGCTTCACTGCCTCCCGTGACCATCACATCACATCTTCCAGCTTTGATATTGCAATACGCTTCGCCGATGGCATGACTGCCGGAAGCACAGGCACTGACTACACAAAAGTTGGGGCCCTGAAGACCAAATTGAATGGCAATATTACCGCTTGCAGCGTTGCCCATCAATCTTGGTACACAGAAAGGCGATACCTTCTTTGGACCTCCTTTGAGCAGTCTTTTGTGCTGGTGTTCGATTTCCATGATTCCGCCAATACCGGTACCGACTATAGAACCCGCCCGGGTGACATCCTCTTTGCTAAAATCGAGACCGCTATCCTTAACCGCCTGAATAGCACTTGCCACTGCAAATTGGGTGAAACGATCCATTCGTTTACCCTCGCGATGGTCAACGTAGTTATTCACATTAAAGTTCTTGATCTCTCCACCAAATTGTGCTGCAAACTCGGTAATATCGAAAGATTCAATCTTTGAAATACCACTTTTGCCTTCGCACAATGCTTCAAACAGACCATCTGCTGTTTCAGACAAGGCGGTGATACATCCTAAGCCTGTTATTACTACTCGTCTTTTATTAGTCATTTAGCTACTCTTAATCTTTAGAACCAGCAACCTTCATTATGTAATCTACGGCAGCACCAACGGTCTGGATTTTCTCAGCTTCTTCGTCTGGTATACTCATGTCGAACTCATCTTCAAATTCCATTACCAGCTCAACAGTATCCAGTGAGTCAGCGTTGAGGTCGTTGATAAACGAAGTCTCACGAGTAATCTCAGATTTTTCTGCACCCATTTGTTCAGCTATAATTTCAACTACTTTTTCTTCAACTACTTTTTCGTCAAGACTCACTTGCGTTTCTCCTTAAAAAAAATATGAATCTTTTTTAATAACTTTTTATATTGGCAGGTATATTACCTGCTAAACTGATTCACTACAAATACTTTTTTATTTTTTTTACATTGCCATACCACCATCGACACAAAGTACCTGACCGGTTATGTAACCAGCATCCTCACTGGCGAGGAATGCTATAGCTGTTGCAATATCTTTGACTGACCCCATTTTTCTCATTGGGATAACCTCTTTTGCAGCATTTTTCACGATATCCGGCAATTTTGCGGTCATTTCTGTTTCAATAAATCCCGGAGCAATGCAATTTGCGGTAACATTTTTCTTTGCTAATTCGCGTGCAACGGTTTTTGTCATTCCGATGAGACCAGCTTTGCTCGCAGCGTAATTTGTCTGCCCGGCATTGCCCATAACACCAGAAACAGAGCTTAAACTGATAATTCTACCGAATTTATTCCTCATCATACCCCTGGCAACAGCTTTCATTGCTACAAAAGCCGCTTTGAGGTTAACAGCAATAACCTTATCGAATTCATCATCAGTCATCCTGATAAGTAGATTATCACGTGTAATGCCGGCATTATTCACAAGAATACCAATGCCGCCATGCTCGTTTGCCAGTTCTTCGAGGACCTTGGTAAATTCCTCTGTGTTGGTAATATCAACACATTTGGTTATAACCGAATAGCCAGCATCTTTCACAACGGTTTCCAAATCAGCGAGTTGATCTGCCATAATATCGATGCCGGCAACAATTCTGCCCTGTTTGAGCAATTCGAGAACAACACCTCTGCCAATACCTCTGGCAGCTCCTGTTACTACAGCCAGTCTTTTCTCAGACATTTTAACTATCTCCAATCTAATACGGATCTCAATTAAATTTTTCCGTTTATCCGCGGTTAAATAACTTAAAAATAACAAGTTACGGCTTTATTCGCGGCCATTTACCACCCTTAAAGGGTATAATAATTTTTCTAAAGCCTGTAAATTACTAATGTTATTAACTTTTGTCTTTCTGTTTATTCTTCTCATCAAACCTGTTAAAACTTTTCCAGGTCCAATCTCATAATAATCTTCCACGCCTTCAGCCAGAAGCTTTTCCATGCATTTCTGCCACAAAATAGGACAGGTAAGCTGTTTTACCAAGCCTGCTTTAATATCATCGGCATTGTCATAATATTGGCAATCAGTATTAGCTACAACCTTAATTTCGGAAGGATTTGATATCTTACACTGCTGCAATGCCTGACTCAGTTGTTCAGCTGCCGAATTCATATATTCTGAGTGAAAAGCTCCCGCAACCGCCAGCTTTACCGCTTTCATTGCCCCATATTTTTCAGCAAGCCCTTCAGCACGTTCACATGCCGACAAAGAGCCGCTAATCACTATCTGACCGGGACAATTAAAATTAACCCCTGTTAAAGGCTCACCCTGGCTTGCTTCATCACAAAGTTCTTTTACTTTATCCTCATCAAGACCTATTATGCAGACCATACCGCCTTTGGAATTATCCGCCGCCGCCTGCATCGCCTGACCTCGTTTTTGTACTAATTTCAGTCCATCTTTGAAGCTTATCAAACCAGCTGCGTAAAGTGCTGTGTATTCGCCCAGGCTAAGCCCTGCGACAACATCAGGCTTAATTGAGACGGTAGCACTGTTAGCTTTGATAACCTCTAAAATGGCCACTGAAGTAACATAAATCGCGGGTTGCGACATTGTTGTCGTGTCCAGCTTATCCTCAGGCCCTTCGAAGCATACCCTGCGCAGGTCAAAGCCTACTATATCGTTGGCTTTTTCAAAAACCTCTGCAGCAACTTCGTAAGCATCTGCTATATCTTTGCCCATCCCCACAACCTGGGATCCTTGTCCGGGAAAAAGAAAAGCCGTTCTCATAATTTCCATCCGTCCTTGGTTATATATATAGGGATAACACTCTTATATTTTATTTTAAAAAATATTTGATTAAAACTGAACTACGTTTGCGCCCCAGGTCAGCCCAGCCCCAAAAGCTACAAGGACAACAAGATCACCTTCTTTGATCTTTCCCTGTCTATAACAGTCGTTAAACGCAAGCGGAACAGATGCTGCTGAGGTATTGCCGTAATCCTGAATATTAATGAAAACCTGTTCATCTGTAAGTTTTAATCTCTTAGCCGCTGACTTAATAATTCTCGAATTCATCTGGTGTGAAACAAGTACATCAATGGCACCTACAGTTAAATTGCAATGATACAGACAGTCGGTTACGGTCTCTACGATCCTTCTAACCGCTTGTTGATACACTTCTCTGCCTTTGATCTGCATAAATCTTTTATCAGGATCCTCAAGCTTTTCTCTGGACGGATATCTGGAACCATAAGCCTGGCAGTTGAGAGCTTCCCAATAGCTGCCGTCAGAATTCATAGTACTGTAAAGAATTCCTTTTTTGGTATCTTTAGTTGCTTCCAGAACAACCGCTCCAGCTCCATCGCCGAAAAGAATACAGCTTGTCCTGTCCTTCCAGTTGGTTATCCTGGTTAAAGTTTCAGCACCAATAATAAGAGCATTTTTGCAATGACCACTCTCAATAAACTGTTGAGCTACAGAAACTGAATAAACAAAACCGCTGCACGCCGCTGCCATGTCGAAAACCCATGCTTTTGTCGCACCTAAATCACGCTGGACAAAAGAAGCTGTGGAAGGAAATACCATTTCAGGTGTGATAGTCGCCACAATTATCATCTCAACATCTTCTGGTGCAAGTTCAGACATTTCTAAAGCTTCTTTCGCCGCCTCAGTCGCAAGCATAGCTGTAGATTCATCTTTACCTACTTTGTGGCGAATTTTGATACCAGTTCTGGCGGTTATCCACTCATCCGATGTATCAATCATTTTTTCGAGATCGTCGTTAGTTATAATACCTTCAGGTACATAAGCTCCACAGCCGGTTATAGCAGCCCGGCACATAGGTTTGTATTCATTAACTTCCTTGCTCATCGTTAGTCCTTACAGAGGTTTTTGACAGGTGTTCCTGTATTCTATTGTTAATTTTCTGTGCGTAAGATTTCTTGGCAGCCAGTATGGCATTTCTGATAGTTATGCTCTTACTTGAGCCATGACTTATCAATGCTGTACCGTTGACACCCAGCAAAGGAGCGCCGCCATATTCATTGTAGTCATATCTTTTATATATTCTCGTCATTACCGGCTTAAACTTAAGTGCCAGTGTAAGCTTTTCCTGTAACAGTTCGTGTTTGACAGCTTTAAACAGCCCGTCGACAAGTCCCTCGGTAAGCTTTAAAATTACATTGCCCACAAAACCCTCGCATACAGCCACATCGCAAACACCTTTAAAAATATCTCGACCTTCAATGTTGCCAATAAAGTTCAGTTTCGGGTCAGATTTAATAAGCTTTCTCGCTTTTTTTACAACTTCATTACCCTTAGCGTCTTCCTGTCCAATACTCATTAGGCCTATACGGGGATTTTCGATTCCAAGAATATATTGGGAATGCAAACTGGCCATTACCGCATACTGGTAGAGATTTATAGGTTTGCACGCAATATTGGCTCCGACATCGCAAATCGTAACCGGACCCTCAAAAGTAGGAAAGACAACCGCAATACCAGGTCTGTTTACGCCTGGCAGATTTCTCATTCGCATTTGAAAAGCTGCTACGCATGCTCCGGTATTACCCGCTGAAATAACCGCATCCGCCTGACCTTTGGCGGCCATTTTAGCCATAACAGCTATAGAGCTTTTACGTTTTTTTCTAAGACTATCGATAGGCGATTCATCCATGTCGATAACTTCAGAGGCATTAACTATGCTGATTTTCTCTCTATATTTTTTCTTGAGTCTCTCGCTTATTACATCTTCCTGACCTACAAGAATAAGACTGTCGTCATCACCAAGAAAATCTATCGCCTCTATTGCACCTGCAATAATGTCGTTAGGTGCATTATCGCCGCCCATTGCATCGATTGCAATCCGCATTTTTTAGTTGCTTTCCTCTTTGCCGAGCTTCAATGTGATCTTGGGATTAACATAACCACAATTTTCACAGGCCGCATGCGGCAGTTTTGCATGGTCACATTTTTTGCAGACTGAATAATTTGCAGCTTTTAAACTGTGATGGCTGCGACGAGTCCGCGTTCTTGTCTTACTTATTTTCTTCTTTGGTAACATTATTAACTACTCCACTTTTAGTATTCAAAATCAAAGCAAATTCACCCTGAGAACTATTATTCATAATACAAAAAAACTAAAAAATCAAATCCTTCATTTAAACTAAAACGTGTCTAAATAGTCAAACTTCACTATTTTGTCAAGGAAATTACTATAAATGATTATACTAACCAAGTCAAAATCAACATAAACGAAAGCAGGATAGTACCTTATTAGATGATGTTTTGCAATAATTTGTTGGACATAAACTTCTAATAATTGAAATATTATTGTCAGTTTTTCTTGAAATCTAAATTAAAATGTAGTAAAAGAGCCTATCAGGTGTTTCGGGCTGGATAAGTCTGACAGTAATGGTAAGGTCTTAAATAAGGATATTTCTGGGTTATGAAACGACCTTCTAAGAGAATGGCTTTGTATGAGGTTATGGGTAAAAAGGGGTCTAAGTCTTTTTTAAAGAAGAGCTTAGAGCCTTTGAAGCCTACAGAAAAAGAAAAAAAGGTTATTCCGTCTATTAGTACTTTGCCGGAAAAATCGCCCGAAAAACCAGTTAAATGGGCAAATAAGCCTAAGTTTTTGCAGTTAAATGCCGGTAGGGTAGAGATGTCTATACCTTATCAGATTGCGATTGCCGTTCTTTTGGTTGCTTTTGTAGTGGTTTTAATAGCTTTTAGGCTTGGTAAAGCTTCAGGCAATCAAAGTGTAGCAGCAGTAAAGGCGACTGCTCCGGTTAAAAAAATTGCAGAAAAGCCGGTTTATAGGCCAGTTAGTAAGCCAGTGGTAGAAAATTTTAATTTGCCGGTTGGTTTGGCAGCAAAAGAATCTGCTCAGAAACCACCAGTGCCGATAGTAAATACCGGCAACAGTAATATAGTGATACAGACGCTGCGAAGTAGAAATGATCTGGAACCTGTAAAAGATTATTTTGCAGGCCATGGGATTGCTACTGAAATTAAAAAAGTTAAAAGTTGGTATTATCTTGTAACAGTAAATAAGTATGAAAGTCTGAAAAAAACAGGCTCTCAAGGTAATAATATGTTAAAAAGAATCATTGAACTTGGTGCCGGGTATAAAGCACCTCAGGGGTTTGAATCTTTTCGTGTAAAAGGAAAGACCCCTTTTCAAGGTGCTTACGGCATAAAGTTTGAAGATTAGTATTTAGGAGAAATGTTAAATGTCAATTGATCGTTCATTAAAAGTAAAAGGCGCTCTTGAAAGACACCGTAATGTTCTTAGTCGTGCAGAAAGAATTGAAAAACTGCAGGAAGAAGAAAGATGGACAGAAGAAGAATCTCTCATGGGATTGCCTAAGGTTTCTAACCGTAAGGTCCGCTCCAGTAAAAAGGAAAAAGCTGCCCCTGAAGAAGTTGAGGCAATAGAAGAAACTGAGCAACAGCAACCGCAATAGTTGCAAAATAATTTATCAAATTTACAATGCCGCTTTTGGGACAATTAAATCGACTGTCGAATAGCGGCTCATTCTGTGCGCCTTTTTTAATGTTATTAAAATGAAAATCTGGTAAAATTTATACTTAAAGGAAAAATATGAAAGATATTTTAGCTAATAGAACTTATAAAATTGATGCAAGCGGAATCAGGAAAGTATTCGCGTTAGCAGCTTCCCTGAAAGATCCTGTTAATTTCTCAATAGGTCAGCCTGACTTCGATGTTCCCGAAGAATTGAAACAGGTGGCAATAGACGCTATAAATAAAGGTATGAACAGCTATTCACAAACTGCCGGTGACACCGGGTTTAATGAAAAAATATCCAAACAAGTAACTCAGCAATTCGGTTGGGAAACTCCATCTACGATAGTTACAAGCGGCGTAAGCGGGGCTCTTTTGCTGGCTTTTATGTCCCTTATAAATCCAGATGATGAAATCATTATCCCCGACCCTTATTTCGTTATATATAAGCACGTGATAAACATGCTTGGCGGAAAATGTGTTTTTGTTGATTC
>CAYZEH010000006.1:13665-35920 GCA_964477135.1 uncultured Pirellulales bacterium
TTATATATAAGCACGTGATAAACATGCTTGGCGGAAAATGTGTTTTTGTTGATTCGTATCCCGACTTCAAATTACCAGTACAGAAAATTGCGGACGCCATTACAGACAGGACTAAGCTTATCATTCTGAATTCGCCATGCAATCCGACAGGAATGGTTTATTCTGTTGAAGAAACAAAGGCAATTGCTGAAGTAGCCGCCCAAAAAGACATTATTATAATGAGCGATGAAATTTATGAAAAATTCTGTTACGACGGACCATGCCCCAGTATCGCTGATTATTATAAAAAAACTTTGCTGATGAAAGGCTTTAGTAAAGCATATGCAATGACAGGGTGGAGGCTTGCTTATGTGGCAGCAGATGAATGTTTACAACCTGTTATCGAGACAATGACCAAACTTCAGCAATATACCTTCGTCTGCGCACCAACTCCTTTCCAACAGGCAGCCATCGCAGCCCTCGATTATGATATGACCGATTATGTAAAAGCTTATGCAAAGAAACGGGATTTGCTTTATAATGGTCTCAAAGACAAGTTTGAGCTTAATAAGCCTCAGGGTGCGTTTTATGCTTTCGTAAAAGCGCCGGGCGCAAATGCCACCGAATTTGTCAAAAAAGCTATTGAGAACAATCTTCTTGTCATTCCAGGCAGTGTTTTCAGCGAAAAAGATACCCATTTCAGGATCAGCTACGCTACTACCGATGAGAAAATTCTCAAAGGCATTGAGATATTAAATTCGATGGCATAAATATGTTAAGTATTATTGCTAATATAAAATTATTATCCTTGACCGATTAGCCCAAAACAAATAAAAAGACTGCACATGGATTGTTAATTTCAGGTTAGGTTTTTAACAGGATTCTAATATATGATTCAGGATATGGTTTTTGGAGTAATGGGTGGGCTTGGGTTGTTTCTTTTTGGCATGTGGCTGATGTCAGAAGGGCTCAAGAAGGTAGCAGGTCAAAAATTAAAGAAAATACTCGAATCTATGACCAAAAAGCCGTTGAGAGCTTTTCTGGTCGGTGCTGGCGTAACCGCGCTTATTCAGTCAAGTTCAGCAACTACAGTAATGATCATAGGCTTTGTAAACGCAGCGCTTTTAACTTTAAAACAAGCAATTTGTGTAATCATCGGAACAAACGTCGGAACAACAGCAACTGCATGGATAGTTTCGATCTCAGGTATTGGGGCATTCAAGATTACTGCCTATGCTTTGCCTTCGATAGGCATCGGTTTTTTGATGAGAACTATTGGAAAAACCGTTAAAGTAAGAAATATCGGAGATATAATTCTTGGCTTTGGTATCTTATTTATTGGCATAGGCTTTCTGAAAGATGCTTTCAGCCCATTACAAGAAAGTGAGGCTGTTCAAAAATTATTTGTTTTATTGGGAAATAAACCATTGCTGGCAATCCTCGCGGGTACGGTTGTAACAACCTTACTTCAAAGCAGCTCAGCAGCAATTGCAATAGTCCAATTGTTAGCAATAGGCGGAGCATTCGGCAGTGACTGGGAAACTGCCCTTAATGTTTCTGTGCCATTTGTTCTTGGTAGTAACATTGGTACAACAATAACCGCTCAGCTCGCAGCTTTGCAAGCTAATATAAATGCAAAAAGAACTGCCTGGGCGCATACGATCTTTAATATCCTGGGCTCTGCGATAGCATATCCCTTTATCGTTTCAGGTCTTTTTGTGGCATTGGTTCGTACAGTATCTCCCTGGCCTTTAAATGGTGCGACAATTGCCCTGAATATTGCATTAGCTCATACCATTTTTAATGTTGGAAACTCTATAGTCTTTTTACCTCTGGCAGGGATGCTTGAAAAAATATCCATTTGGATTGTAAAACAAAAACCTGGTGAAGATTTTACAAAACCTGTCGTATTGGAACAACACCTCCTCGAAACTCCAACGATTGCGCTTGAGCAGGCAAAACGTGAATTGGTCAGAATGGCAAAAACCGCGAAAAAATCACTAAACCAGGCTGTAGAAGGAATAATAAGTAAAGATTTAAAAATTCTCGAAAAGGTAAAAAAAACCGAAGTTTATATTGATGACTTTCAGCTACAGATAACATCTTACCTTACTGACTTGTCACGAAAACAACTTTCAGAGGAAGTTTCAATCGAGCTGCCTGTTTTGCTTCATGCCGTAAACGATCTTGAGCGTATAGGCGACCATGCGGTCAATATCGTTGAAATCGCGGAAAGAAAGATCGACAAAAAAATATCTTTCAGCGATTCGGCATTAGCGGAAATTGACAGACTAAAAGCTGAAGCGGATCAGATGTTTGACTTAATTATCGAATCGTTAGCAGAAGATAATCCGGAAAAAGCGAAATTTGCTTTGATAAACGAGGATAATATAAACAACATGCAGCTTACTTTTAGACGGAGTCATGTAAAACGAATTCGTGAAGGTAAATGTTCCGCTTTAACAGGTTTGATTTTTATTGACCTTGTAGATAATATCGAAAAGATCGGTGACCATTTGACCAACATCGCCCAGGCAGTTATTGGTGGGCTGCAATGGGAAGGTGTGGAATTTAAGAAATAATGTTTTTTAGAGAAGGTTTTTTTCTCAAGATAGTTTTAGTTTGGACTATGAATATATGATTAGAGATATGATCTTTGGTACAGCAGGGGGGTTGGGGTTATTCCTTTATGGAATGACACTGATGTCTGAAGGCCTTAAAAATGTTGCGGGCCAAAAACTAAAAGGTATCCTCGAGTCAATGACAAAAAGACGTGTAGTCGGCTGTATTGTTGGTGCCGGTTTAACCGCGCTTATTCAGTCGAGTTCTGCTGCAACTGTTATGGTTATAGGTTTTATAAATGCCGGGCTTCTGACATTAGCACAGGCAATTCCGGTTATCATAGGAACAAATATTGGTACAACAGCAACTGCCTGGCTTGTCTCAATATCAGGCTTACAGGCTTTTAAAATTACCACTTATGCGTTGCCTTCGGTGGCTGTGGGCTTCTCAATGCAGGTGTTGGCAAAATCGAGAGCTATTAAAGATGTAGGACAGATATTGCTTGGCTTTGGCATTTTATTTGTCGGCATAGGTTTTATGAAAGATGCTTTTGCTGGATTAGAAAACAGCGAAGCCGTTCAGCAGATGTTTTTAAAATCTGCCAGTAATCCTATTTTAGCTTTGCTGGCAGGGGCCGCCATAACTATGCTCATCCAGTCAAGCTCTGCTGCGGTAGCAAGTATCCAGATTTTAGCTGCAAGTGGTGCTTTTGGTTCAGATTACTCGGTTGCTATTAGCATATCCATACCTTTCATACTCGGTAGCAATATAGGAACAACAATAACTGCTCAGCTGGCGGCATTACGGGCAAATGTTAATGCACGTCGAGCAGCATGGGCCCATACCATGTTTAATGTTTTAGGAGCTTTTATTTGCTTCTGGTTTATCGGATTGATTGCAAAAGGAACTATCGCATTTTGCCCGTGGAAGCTTAGTGCAACTACTGTAGCATTGTCAATTGCTGCCGCCCATACCGCAATTAAAGTATTTGAAGCATTCTTCTTTCTGCCTTTAACCGGTGTCTTAGGCAGGATAGTTACTTTTATGATAAAAGAAAAAGATACGCTTGCGGAAAAACCCGTTGTCCTTGAAAAACGTCTTCTTGATACACCTGTACTCGCTTTAAATCAGGCAAAGCGTGAGATAATCAGAATGGCTCAGAATGCGAAAAAAGCAATGGTCCGTTCCACAAAAGGTCTGATTTTAAATGATAAAGACAGATTAAATTCTGTCCTTATTATAGAAGATGTCATTGACCAGTTTCAATATGAGATTACTACCTATCTTATTGAATTATCCCGAAAACAGCTTTCAGATGAAGTTTCGATAGAATTGCCCGTACTTTTACATACAGTTAACGACCTTGAAAGAATCGGTGACCATGCTGTAAACATAGTAGAGTTAGCTGAAAGAAAAATCCGCAAAAATATTAGTTTCAGTGATTATGCTGTTAAAGAAGCTGAAGAACTCTTCTCGCAAGCTTTTGAAATGATCGATTCGATAATTGCTGCTTTGGAAAACAATGACCATGCTGCTGCCAGATCAGCACTTGAAAATGAAAAAAATATAAACAGAATGCAGCTTGAATTCAGAAGAAGTCATGTCAAAAGGATGACTAAGAATATCTGTTCTCCTGTAAATTCTTTAATTTTCGTCGATATGGTTGATAATATCGAGAAGATGGGAGACCATCTTGCAAGTATAGCCCAGGCGGTAATTGGCGGTTTGCAATGGGATGGTGTCGAACCAAAATCATTATAAAAACAATAGTTGCAACTTAAAACCTACAAAGGTAGAATGTGGATATGAAAAGTTCACTGCCAAAAATTGTTATTGTTTTGATACTGTTCCTGCTTTCAGCTCTGTTTGCGCAACAGAACAATCAGGCTGTTGTTGACACAAATTCCTTACCAACTAAAGCAGCTGTTATAACCTGCCATAATATGATCGACGATGGTTTATACAGATCGATCAAACGCAGGACACAATTAGCCCTCGATCAAGGCATCGAATACCTTATCTACGATATTGATACATATGGCGGAGATTTGTTCGCCGCATTCGACATCTCTAATTACTTTCTTCACGAAGTAAACCCCAAAGCCAAAACAACAGCCTATGTATCATTAAAAGCTATTTCCGCCGGCGCAATGATAAGCGTTGCCTGTGAAAGAATCATAATGAAGGAAAAAGCCACTATTGGTGATTGTGCGCCGATTTCAATGCAAGGTGAGCTTACCGGGGTAAAACGCGAAAAAGTCGAAACCGTCACACGCGCAGCTTTCACCAACGCTGCCCAGTCTAATGGATACCCCGATGCTCTCTTAAAAGCGATGGTTACTATTCAGATTGAAGTTTATAAGATTAAAAATTTAGAAACAGGGGAAAATGAATTTTTTGAAACTATAAACCTTCCAAAAGATCCGAATAAATACGATCTCGAAAATAAAAGAATTATCGTCGAAACCGATAAGCTGCTTACATTAACTGCTGCCGATGCCGTCGAATACAATATAGCATCAGCCGAAGTAAAAGACTTAAACGCAGCCCTCGATTTTATTGCCCAAACCGACAATATTTCTTTCGAAGTCGAACCACTGGTATTAAAAACAAACTGGTCGGAAGAAATGGTCAGATGGATAAATTCCCCCGCAGTCATGGGCATACTGGTAATGCTGACCATGTTAGGTGTGTACATGGAATTAAACAGCCCCGGCGTTGGTTTGCCGGGTTTAGTTGCTCTTATATGTATTGTTGTCATCGTAAGCAGTAAACATCTTACAGGCCTTGCCAACTGGGTAGAAGTAGCAATGCTGATAGTCGGAATAACTCTTCTGCTGATAGAATTGCTGGTCTTACCGGGTTTCGGCATAGCTGGTTCGCTCGGCATATTATTTATTTTTACAGGCTTTTTTGGTATGCTTATCAAAAATGCTCCGGATGAAATTCCCTGGCCTAAAACAGATTTAGATTGGCAAATATTTATAAACGGCTCACTTGGTCTGTTGCTCGGCTTTGGGGGATTTCTCATAATTGCATACTGGATTACTAAATATCTTCCCAAATCAAAATTGCAATTCTTCAGTGGTCTGATGCTATCCCCGACAACGCCAACACCCGAGCAAGTCAAACCCAACATGACAGCACCCATACTTTCAGAAGAAGTCTCTGTAGCCGTTGGTGACATTGGTCTGGTTATCTCTACTTTAAGACCTACAGGAAAAGCAAAGTTCGAATCCGCAATCGTAGATGTTGTCGCTCAGGCTCAGTTCATTGAGAAAGACACTAAAGTCCTGATAGTAAATATTACAGGCAACAAAGTAATTGTAAAACCATTACAGGATAATGAAGGGTAATATTATGGATTGGTGGCTTCTTTTTGCTGTGTTTTTATATTTTATTTCAGCTTCTTTGATAATCGCGGAAGTCTTCATACCAAGCGGGGGGGTGCTGGGTATAATGGCTTTTCTAAGTCTTGTAACCGGCGTTGCTATCTTCTTCAATAATAGCATCATCGCTGGTTGGATCGGAGTAGTAATAGCTGTAATAATGATTCCAACTGTCTTAATAACAGCATATAAAATACTGCCCAAAACAAAATTCGGCAAATCCGTAATTCTTGCACCGCCACAAAGGCAAAAGGGCGATGCCATCCCGGATACCCCCCATCTAAAGCAGATGCTCGGCAAGCAAGGCCAAGTAGTTACACCACTTAGGCCGGTTGGAATGTGTGATTTTTCTGGACAAAGACTTGAATGTGTCGCAGAATCAGGATATGTTGAAAAAGATAGTCTCGTAGAAGTGATTCATGTGGAAGGAACTCAGTTAACCGTTCGCATAAAAGATAATACTTAATGAAAGGGTATATAAATGTACAATCTTAAAAACATAATTTCGGCAGTAGGGGATCCGGCTAATATAGTCATTCTGGCTGCCGTTGTGTTTGTTGGTTTTCTGTTTCTTCTTTGCTTATTTTTTGTCATAAAATTCTTTCGGCTTTGGTTGCAGGCGTGGTTTTCACGTGCGGATGTTAAATTTTCTGAACTAATTGGTATGTGGCTTAGAAAAGTCGATATGAAAATGATTGTTCTAAGCAAAATAACCGCTATCCAGGCTGGTTTGCACGTAACCACAAGGGACCTGGAAAGTCACTATCTTGCAGGCGGACGTGTCCCGACAGTTGTCCGTGCTCTGATCGCAGCTAACCGTGCCAATATTGATCTGTCTTTGGCAACAGCGACCGCGATTGATCTGGCAGGCCGTGACATCCTCGAAGCGGTACAGACAAGCGTAAATCCAAAAGTTATTGACTGCCCCAATCCGGAAGGAGGCCGGCAAACGATCGATGCTGTCGCCCAGGATGGTATTCAGTTAAAAGCAAAAGCCAGAGTTACTGTCCGTGCAAACATCGAAAGACTTATCGGTGGTGCAACCCAGGAAACAATTATCGCTCGTGTGGGTGAAGGTATAGTGACAACCATAGGATCAGCTATCACATATAAAAGTGTGCTTGAAAACCCTGATGGAATTTCAAAAGCAGTACTTGCTAAAGGCCTTGATGCAGGAACCGCCTACGAAATACTGTCAATTGATATCGCTGACGTAGATGTAGGAGAAAACATTGGTGCTCAATTGCAGGCTGCCCAGGCGGAAGCGGATATGAGACGTGCTAAAGCAGAAGCTGAAAAACGCAGAGCAATGGCAGTAGCAAGAGAACAGGAAATGCGGGCAGTGGTCGTTGAAAACGAATCGAAAGTTCCGCTTGCGATGGCTGAAGCCTTCCAGAAAGGCAATCTTGGTATCATGGATTACTACCGTATGAAAAATATCAACGCTGATACTGATATGAGAGATTCGATAGCAAAACCTAAAACTAAGGAATAATAAGTGATCATTCAACCTAAGCAGGGCGGCGGTGCCCCCTGTTTATGCTGGTTTTATGACTGAAAAGATTTATAGTGTATTTCCTGAATAATATATTGCTCGCCAAAAACGATGACACCGATGTCTGGATGCAGGCACTGGTATACATCGTTTTCGCAGTCTTATGGGTGCTTGGCATCATCTCAAAAAAAATGAAGAAAAAACAGCAGGAAACGAATCCCCAAAAACAAAATAAATTCGAAGCAAAATGCATAACTCAGCCTAAAAATAAAAAAAATATCATGCAATATGGTCACCCTGTCAGCCGATCTAAAAAAATGCATCAGCCAACAAGTAACATAATTCCAAAACTCCAACAAACTACAAATTCATCGAAAATTGGTTATATAAAAAAATTACATTCAAAAATAAAAAAATTAGAAACACCTGTTGCTGCTGAAATCGAAAAAATCTCAACTAAATTTGCTCTCACAGAGCACCCCAAAGCACAAAAATCCAACTACAGACAGGAAATAATCGCCGATCTAACCACTGATGTCGATAGCCTGAAAAAAGCAATTCTTTACCACGAAATCCTCGGCAAACCTGTTGCCTTGCGAAATATTCAATAAGAAATTGAAATAAAATAAACCAACTAGCCTACTCACAAGACTAAGAGGGAAAGGGTAATTATGAAAGCACTTCGACAAATTGGCTCGTTGGCGTTTGTGGCAGGGCTGTTCACTACTGTTTTTGCAGGCATACCATGGTACGTTGTTGTTGCTGATGACCCAGTCAACCCCTGGTGGCTGCGGATAGCGATTTTCTGTCTTATCGGAGGTGTCCTTGTGGTACTGCTGACAGTAGCTCTTGAACAAAGAAAAACCAAAAGACCTGCAAAGGTGCTGCTGCCCACCGATTCTGAATCCACGGTTTTGCTATTGAACTCCGCAGAGATACCAGGCCGACAGATACGTGAGATTCTCGGTCTCGTCCAGGGCCATACCGTATATGCTATCTGGCTTGGCAAAGACCTCTCAGCTCTGATCAGACTTGTCCTTGGCGGCGAATTAACTGAATACACAGAGATGATGGGAAACGCTCGCACAACAGCTACTAACAGGATGATCGCCGCCGCTGCCCAGATGGACGCCGATGCTATAATCAATGTGCGCTATATGACTACGAGTGTTGTGGGCAGTGCTGCCGAACTTTTAGCTTATGGCACAGCTGTCAAGCTCGACAAATAGATCGCACCCTTAAAAGTTAAAAGAAAATTTTGCAAGGCAGTTAGTATATACTAATTCCAGTTGAATTTTTCAGTTTATCCGCGGGTAAATAACTCAAAAATAACAAGTTATGGATTTATTCGCGGAAATTTATTACCCTGAAGGGTATAAATCAACAAATCCCGTCTTTACCCGCCCTGTTTAACAAAAATCCGAACCGCCGATAATATATGTTATGTTTCATTCGGGTTTGACTTAAAGCTCATCAAGCCATATTCGTTAAAATACTATACCCTACCGATGGGTCATAAAAACAAAAATAACCGCTCAGATCGAATCCTGAGCCGTCATAAATGTCCTGATCATTAAAAAATATTCTCAAAACTGGAGAATTAACAAATTGGCCCCATAGTCGGATACAGCTTAAAATTGCAAGCCACACACTTATTAAATTGTCAAAGAACTACTTTTTGTGTTAAAACACGCACTTTCAAGTTATCAAAACTCCTTGACTTATTATTACAGTTTCATTATTCTCAGAACAGTGCTGTACGAATTATGTAATCAGAAATTGTTGAATCAATAGAAAAATTATTTCTTCAGGTTCGGGAGGTAATATGATAAAATTTGAATGTTTCAGTTGTCATACCAAACTTAAAGCTAAAGATTCTGTCGCTGGTAAGAACATTAAATGCCCCAAATGCGGCGTTGTTGTGGAAATCCCTGCTGTTGAGCCGCCGGACAAACCGGCTCCCCTGCCGACGCCAGACAAACCAGCACCCCTACCTGCAACAGAAAAGCAAAAAGACTATGCCCTGTCGCTTGGCATAAAATTTTCACCGGACATAACAAAATCAGAAATAAGTAAACTTCTCGACATAAAAGTCGGTGATCAAATTGACGAACGGTACAAAAGGCTCGATGATCTGACAAACAGGGAATCTAAAGCTTATGATGAAATGAAAGAAGAAATACTTGCCAATCTCGATGTAGACGAGTGCATGCTGTCCACAGCTACAGAATCACAGGTTATGGAAAAATATGAAGAACAGGATTTGGGGGCAATATTAATTACGTTTCCAATTAACGACTTTGATCCAAACAATTTAGATGGGCTTGGTTTGGGTGTTAACTTCACAGATAATATTTCTGAAGAAGATATGAAAAAAATTCTCTTTTTTTTGGGAATTGCAGCGCACGGCAAACTAAAGGAAAATTAAAAATGCACAAGTGGATAATTGCAGTTGCGGTATCGTTTATAACGGCCCTTTTCGTTGGAATTGCCATTGGTAGATATCACTATGAACATGTTACAATGGAAAATATCGAAGTTGAAAACTCCGATGTAATAGCAGAAGAAGAAAATGATGAATTTTTAAAATTAAAAGAAACTTTATTACCAATAGCAAGCATGAGAGGTGATTTAAGTATCTCATCTTTTAACCAGGTTTCTCGGGATATTTCATTGTTAGTTAATAAAACGGGGATTAGTCCTGAAAACGTAAGAGATATTTTATATTACGCAACAACGGCAAATAAAGGGAAAAACACTGAGGCTGCTATGACAGTGGCACTCTCAATATCAAAACTATTTATTGCTTTAGGACTAAATAATTCATCTGATATTAAAGATGTTCCAGGTTTTTTTAAACAACTTAATGCCTCAGCAGAGGAAGCACAATTAGAAATTTGCAATAAGTTATTTGCAGGTATCAATTCACCTGGTGTTATCGGCGATAATGGAGAACTACTTGCAAATTTTATTCCATTAGCAAAAACATTAATACTTCGAGGATTTACGTTTGAGAAATTACTTGCACAGTATTGTGCTATAACAGCATCAGGTGAATTTAATCCTTCTGATGCTGCGGAAGGTATGTTAGAGGCTATAAACTTTGTGACTGGCCATTAAATATTCAGCCGTTGTTTTATCCTCTGCAACCAGATATAAGACCCGTGGGCAGTTAACGCTAAAAATATACCGATCTCTAAAAAATCTTTTTAAAACTGATTGGGAGGCAAATGATGGCTGCTTCTTGATGCAACTTCTGCTGTGTCCAGAAGATTATCCCACATTGCTGTCGCCCGATTCAAAAGCCCAAGATTCTGCAGGATAACCGATATATTAACAGCCGCGTCACAACTCGTATAATTATTTTCGATTGCTCTTTCAAGATTGATTAATGATGATGCGAATTTAACTTTATCACAGTAAAGTAATGCTGTTTTATAATGCAGATCAAGGCTTTCCTTATCAAGGCATTTTTCCTGAGGCAAATTAGCAATCGCCTCTCGTTCCTCGCCGGATGCATACATACAGATACAAAGCTTATACTTGGCCCGCGTATGCATTGGATTCAGCACTAAAGCTTTCCGGAAAGATTTTATTGCTTCGCTTGTTCTTTCGACGCTCATCATCAAAATACCAAACCTGTAATAAAGATCCGAGTCGTTAGGTTTTTCCATTATATGTTGCTTATGAGCACAGATCACGGACTCCGTTATATCAGACCCATACACATTATTGTCAGCCCCAATTGCAGGCTCCATATTTATTTTAAATTGCAGTTTTGCTGTCTCGGTGAATAAAGTCGAACTATTTGGCACAATAGCAACTGCCAGTGACAATGTTGATGTTGCCTCCGACATCTTTCCCGCAGCTTTTTGAGCGATTGCAAGTCCCATATACGCATCAACTATCCTGTCATTGATTTCAAGTGCATTATTATATTCCATTGCTGCCAGCTCATCTTGCTGAGTTTGTAAATAACTCGTCCCCAGCTTAATTGTAGCTTCAAGAAGATCAGGTCTTATCTTAATTGCTTTCTGATATTCTTCGATTGCTTCATGGTTCTGGCCAAGCATATTATATATATCACCTTTTTTAAGTATAAGGTCGATCCTATATGGTTCTTCTTCAAATTGTCCGTCGATCATATCGATAGCATCATCAAATTGGCTGCTTCTTATTAACTCATCTATTTCATCTTCCTGCCCCTGAAAATTATCGGGATGAATAAGTATCGCAGAATTAAATGCGTCTATCGCTGCCTCATTTTTGCAGTGAAGCATATACAGATAGCCTAACGTAACTAACACTGAAATATCATCCGGATACTCTTTTCGCAGCTCTTCATATTCAAAAGTTGTTTTTTCGATTTGGCTGTTTTTATAATAAATCGCCGCCAGTCTTTGGCGAGGCAGCTGAAGATAGTTCTTAAATTTAAGACAATCCTGGTAAAATTCGATTGCCTCACTTTCCCTGCCGAGCCTTTCATAACAATGCCCCAAGGCATATAACGCCATAGTATTGGTTGGCTCACGAAAATAAACCGAATTAAACTGCTCGACAGCATCTTTAAGCTGATTGTCATAAAGACATAACTGCCCTGCTGCGAGTCTTCCCTTTGTGCAGGTCGGATTTTCAAACAGGTAAAAACGAAGCTGTTCGTGAGCTTTTTCAAATTTCTGCTCGCCGACCAGATCCACAACTTTATTCAGCTCTTTATATTCGCCAAGCCATTTGTCCTGGTTCTTATCCCGAACTGCATTAAACCAGTGCTGTATCAGCTCTGCTGTATCGATATTGACCGCCCTGCCAAGGATTTCTAATAACATACTGCTCATCAATCTTCTCCTGAGATGTAAATAACTTTTAGCGTTATTATTATCGTCAAAGAAATTGGAGCAATTAACGGCAAATATCTAATTAGATGCTTTTAAAATGCGTTTTTTTGTGTTTTTGTGGCAGATGTGATGGATGTAACGATTGTTACAATTTTACCGACCCCCTATCGTCTCATAACTATTAAAAAAATAACAGCTTACGTCCTATTTTGCATTTTATATTTGATTCCTCTTCCTGACCGTCATCCTTTGCTAATCAGTCGGTTTTTGTGTTTGATTTTCAATTTCACTAAGATAAGCCAAGGTCCGCTGAAGTTTATCGCTCAAATGTTTAAGCTTAAGCATAGTCTTGACCCTTGTCAAAAGTTCCAGCTTATTTACAGGTTTGCTCAGAAAGTCATCCGTCCCCGAATCGATACCTCTTTCAATATCACCGAATTCGTTAAGAGCTGTCACCATAATAACTGGTATGTCAGTTGTTTTCGGATCGTTTTTCAGTCGTTTACAAACTTCGAACCCGCTCATCTTGGGCATCATTATATCGAGCAATATCAAATCAGGCGCGCCCCTTGCCACTTTTTCCAAAGCCTCGATGCCGTCATAAGCCGCCACTGTCTCACAATCTACATCTTCCAGGTAGGCCTGCAAAAGCTCTAGGTTCTGCTCGTTATCATCTACGATCAAAATGACCGGAATTTCTTTTTCTTCATTCTCAAAAACATCTTTGTTCATGCAAAAAACTCCTGTTTATCAATCGATTAATTATCAATCACAATATTTTTCAACAAATTCTCTTAGTTGAGGCCTGAGATACACATTTTCAAGATCAACCAACTTTGCCAACGCCCTGCAACACAATACAGCCGTCTCCATAGACGATGCCATCGTATCGACAAAAAAAATATTTTTGTCACGCATAACACACAATCCGCCGCCACTGCCGCCAAGAGACTCTCGGCGTATAATAACACCTTTACTCTCAAGCAGTAACAACAATTCTTCAATTATTTCTTGTTGATTCATATTTCAAGAAAAACCGTGCTAAAAGTCGATAAAAATATATATAGCTGTAACAACAGGTAATAAAATAAGATAACAATCTCAAAGTACAAGGATTTTATAACAGGAGCAGCCAGTTGACAAGGATTATTGAGAAACGCCAAGCATTACACAGAAACCTTCAGTTGCACAAACAGCAAAATACTAACCTGAAAGTACAGATCAGCCAGTTGCAGGCCTTGGCAAATATCGGTGTAAATACCGCTATGATCGCCCATGAGATAAATAATCTCTTAACCCCCCTGTCAAACTACGCAGATTTAGCCCTGTTGCACTCAGATGACATGGAATTAACAGAAAAAGCCCTCAAAAAGACCTCTCGAAACTGCCAACGGGCATCAAAAGTCATGCAAAGCATACTTGCCGTCGCCAATGGTGAAACCGAAAAAAAGCAGGTTGTAAATCTCGCAGAGCTGGTTGATGAGATTTTTAGTTGCCTCTGTCGTGATTTCTCAAAAGACAATATCGCCTTAAAGATAGAAATCCCCAACGATTTGACTATTTTCGCTGTTCCTGTCCCAATTCAGCAGGTTTTAATGAATCTTATCCTTAACAGCAGAGATGCAATGATGACCAATGGAGGGATTTTAACTGTAAAAGCGACTGATAATGGCAATTCAGTCGAAATCGAAGTAGCTGATACCGGCAAAGGTATTTCTGATGTCAATATAGGTAAAATATTCTCGTCGTTTTTTACTACAAAAAAAGATGCTGAAAAAACTTCAGGCGGCTCAGGATTGGGACTGGCATTTTGCAAAAAAGCGGTACAGCAGCATAATGGTACAATTTCTTTCCGATCTGACCCTGGCAAAGCTACTGTATTTAAAATAATTCTGCCAAAACTTCAATGAGGTAGTTTATAAAAGGTGGAACCATTTTACCAAAATCTTGGCCATGTGATTCTGATGCTGTTGCTATTGGTTTGCTCTGCATTTTTCTCAGGCTCAGAAACAGCTTTTTTCAATCTCTCGAAAAGACAGATCAACATATTTAAAAGATCTGACCACAAACTTCAAAGATTAACTGCCAAACTATTGATGAACCCCAATAAATTGCTTGGAACATTGCTGCTCGGCAACATGGTGGTAAATATTCTGTTCTATGCTGTCTCAAGTATCATTATCGTCCATATACGCAGTCAGTTAGGTGTCACCGCTGCTGTAATAATGGTATTCATTACTTTTCTTTCTGTTGTTCTTTTCGGCGAGATACTCCCCAAATCCATAGCATTTGCAAACCCACGTTCCATCAGCATTACAACCTCCCTGCCTTTATTATTTCTGATAAAAATACTGTCACCTCCCCTGAAGTTTTTCAGTTTCTTTTTCGTCAACCCGACAATCAGGCTTCTTATAGGCCCACATAAAAAAACTTCAGCAATAACAGCTGACGATTTTAAATTTCTCATAGACGCAAGCAGGAAACAGGGTTTCATTAGCAGCGATGAAAACAAACTGCTTTCCGAAGTAATAGAGCTTGGCTTTCTGAAAGTTCGACATGTAATGAGACCCAGAGTAGACATGACACTATGCAGCATCAAGGACCCGAACGAAAAAATACGTCAACTAATGCTGAAGAACCATCTTACTAAAATAGCGGTATATGCCAATGAGTTTGACAATATCACAGGGCTGATTCACTTGCGTGATTTATTGCTTAGCCCCAATCAACCCATTGACAAACTCATCAAGTCTGTCCGATTTGTTCCGGAACAAAAAACGGTTGAATCCCTGCTTGATTTTTTTAAAAAAACCGCCACCGACACAGCCATTGTTGTTGATGAGTATGGTGGACTCGCAGGTTCTATCCGACTTGAAGACATCGCTGAAGAACTCATCGGACCAATTGAAACTTCATCACAGCAAAAAATTGAACAGATCAGCCATTTCAAATATAGACTCAATGGTAGCCTTTCAATTCACGACTGGGCTGATACTTTTAATATCGAATCGATAGAAGATCGTGTCTCAACAATTGGCGGACTCGTTACTGCCCTGCTTGGTAAGATACCACAGGAATCAGACTCTGTGGACATGAAGAATTTAAATTTTACGGTGGAAAGCGTAAAAAAACACCGAATCCAAACTCTAATCTTAACTTTTAAGCCGTTAGAAAATGATAAATAACACACTATTATTTTTACTTGTTATTTGTATGATAATCCTGGCTGGTCTGATCGCTGGCGCCGAAACCGGTCTATATCAGCTTAGTCGGCTCAGGCTCAGACTCGGTGTTGAAAAGAAACGGTTCTTATTCATAATACTCAGCAAAATCGTTCGTGACTCCTCATCAATGCTCTTATCAATAACCGTTGCTACGAACATCATACATTATTTTACAACAAGCATAATAATATATGTTCTCGTAGCAAAACTGCAAATTAAAGGCAACGCCGAACTTTACGCGACGTTGATAACCGCTCCCATACTATTCGTATACTGCGAACTCATACCAAAAAGCATTTTTTTCTATCGCGCCGACAGCATCCTCCCTGTCCTTTCACCAATACTGTTCGTATTTCATAAATTTCTTTCATATTGCGGCATAGTCCCCCTGTTGAGAGCTTTTGCAAACTTTTTCGCAAGGCTCACAGGCTCACATTCTACGTCAAACACAATTATTCAAAAATCTCAAAGACATCACATAGATGCTATTTTAAAAGACACCCTCGATGAGGGCCTCTTAAGCACTGTCCAGTCAGATATGATAAACAGGATTGTAAGCATACCAACCATAAACCTGCGCAGCGTAATGATACCAATTAACAAAACCCAGATGGTGCCCATAACTTCCAACAAAGCCTTTTTGATTGACAGGTTTTCAAAAGTCCCCTTCACCAGGCTGTTAGTTTATGACCGTTCCAAAAACAATATCGTTGGATTCGTAGAGATATATGATTGTCTAAGTACCAATAACGATTTTAATAATTTAAATGATTTTCTAAAGCCAATAAGAAAAATAAAAGCAAACACACCTTTTACCCAGGCTGTAAAAATTATGCAGCAGGAAAAACATAAGATCGCTCTGATAATAAAGGCTTCACCTCGTCACAAACCCCTTGGCATCGTTACAATGAAAGACCTTATTGAAGAGCTTCTCGGCGAATTAATAGAATGGTAAATATACTAATCTTAATTGAATTTACCCGTTTGTCCGCGGGTAAATAACTTGAAAATAACAAGTTATGGCTTTATTCGCGGACATTTGTTACCCTTAAGGATATAAATGACAAAACAGCAAATTATAAATATTATCGCGATGCTGGTTCTCATCCTCTGTTTGTTTGCGATATTCGCCAACAGCATGACAAAACCTCTCAGCAGAGATGAAAACATGTACTGCACCGCTGCTGCTTTAATGTCTCAGGGGAAAACTATTTACAAAGATTTCGCTTACCCTTCTCAACTGCCCTACCACCCCTTGATATGCTCAGCCTTTTATAAAATTTTAAATACAACTCACTACCTTCTCGTCGCTCGATTATTCTCATCGGTTTGTGACATATTAATCATAATTTGCATCTTCAGCATATACCGCCAACTCCTTGACGATTATAAAATAGTCTCAGCCATCTCCGCTGCATCAGCTGTAGTTTTATACACTTTCAATCCTATGATTGATTACGCAGCAGGTTACGCATGGAATCATGACCTCGTAATGCTGTGTATAGTTCTTTCATTTTGGCTTTTCATATCGATCGATTTCAAATCTGCTTCGAGATATGTCAACATTTTTTTTATTGCCGCCTTACTCACTATCGCAACCCTAAGCCGAATAACAACTGCGATCGTCGCGCTCATATTTTTTCTGTTTATCCTTTTCGCCCCTGCGGATTCACTGAAACAAAGACTAAAAACCATCAGCCCTTTTATCCTTTCAGCACTGTTGTTCTCAATCTGGCCAATCTATATAATTTCAAAAGCTCCGCAGGCATTCGCTCTTAACCTCTTTAAGATACCAGCTTTATATGCTCAATGGCTCGCCGAGCAAAACCTCGTATTCAATAAATTAACCCTGACAATATTCTGCATTACCCTGCCGGGCTATCTCGCACTTTTGATCTCAGCCTCGCTGTTATTTCTTGCGATGCTGAAATTACGAAAACATTTTACAAAAACTGACAAAAGAAATTTCGCACTCATATCTTCAATAACCGCTGCCCTTGTAATAATAATATATATCCCCCCAACGATTTGGCGTCAGTATTTCGCCTCGCCCGTAGCATTTATCATAATCGCATCCGCCTACCCAATATTATATTTGCGAAAACATCTTACCGACCTGAAATATTCCAAAATAGCTGTCACCATCTTCACCGCCTCAGCAGCAATAGCAATCATGACGAACTCCTTCGCGCTTCAAAAAATCCTCATTCTCTCCGATTACAACCTCTGGACACCGATAAAAGTAAATCGCATTTCCCAAAAAATCGCCGAACTAACCCCACACCCACAAACTGCATTAACATTAGCCCCCCTCTACGCACTGCAAGGCCGGTGTCTGATTTACCCCGAACTAGCTACCGGCTCTATCACATATCGAATAGCTGATAAGCTCTCAGCCAAGCAGAGAAAATTAACCATCACCGCAGGTCCATCCCAGTTAAACCTTCTCATCAAAATCGCTCCTCCCACCGTCATCATCCTAAACGTGGAACCACTGGCATCTCTCGAAAGAACCTTATATCCATACATACAAAACGACTTCAAGACACTCGTTTTCGAAGATCAAGGTCCAGTTGTCCACTACAAGCCCTGATATTTTTTCTGCTCCCACTTATCAAGCAATCGAAATGCCAAAACAGGATTCCCAGCCTCACCAAAATCACCTCGAAGGCCAAACCAGTTATCAGTATTATTGATCTTTTCCTTAGCTCTGATAGTCGCCATCGCCGGCAGTCTAACCCGCCCCATAGGCTCGATCGTCACATCCCATTTCCCAGGCTCAAGCTTAAAATCTTTAGGAATTCTTTCCGCGATAACTTCGCCTGTAACAGCCTCATCGCCAAAATTATAAGCCCAAAGTTCAACCTCAGTCGCAATATCTGTCTCTATCACATGGTCAGGTTCGATCGTCCACAAAGGACCACCCAATTTTGTAGTACTTCTTGGCATACGAAGCTGCAAAACAACCTCACAAACCTTATCTTCTCTAAGCTCAGCAAGCTGTTGTTTTTCAAGCTTAATCCCCTCAACCTGTCCCTTTTTCAAGATTACAAACACAGCCTTACCAGTCAACTTCGCAGGAATCTCCTTACCTAAATACCTGCCAAGATAATCATACACACCCTCAACTTTCAGCTTCTTTTCGATAGGCCAATCCGCAACAAATGTCCCCTTCTGATCCCAACCCCCTGCCTCCTGTGCAAACCCAACCAACACCTCTCTATCCTTACCATCAGGCTTCGCACTAAATGCATAAACATGCGCACTTGAGTCACCATCATTGTCCCATCTGCCTAAACACTTAGCACCATTCAAAAATCTACCAACCGCCGCCAATGCCACATAACTCGCCCTCGGCGTAAGGTCAAGCCTTAACAATCCAAACTGAATCTGATTGTCATGAATCTCGCCATAATGGCCAAGTATAAAATGAAAATGACGATTAACGCCCGCAAACATACTGCTCGAATAAGACTGTGCCATAAACTCCGCCTTAAGCATTTCATGTTTATGATCGAAGTCACACCAAATCCCATTAACCTGAGAAGGCAACCCCCTGTCACTCTCTGTCAGCCAGATAGGCTTACCACAAGCTGCCTCTCTGACTGGCTTCCACTGATCGTTATAAGCGATCGCCCACGAATAAGTATGAAAATTATAAGTATCAAAATAACTCCAAGCCTCGTTCGCAAGCACACCCTTAGTATGAAGATCAGTACTTATCCCACCATAAGCATTCCACCCAACGATCAGATCCGGATCGCCCGCCTTAAAACCAAGATATGCTGCCTTTTGCATATGGCACATCTCATCAATTGTCTGGCCACCGAAGTTCCCCGCATTCGCCTCATTCCAGGGCTCCCACGCCTGAACTCTGCCCTTAAATCTCTCAGCCATCTCCTTACAGAACCGATACACATCCCGCAAATCCGCAGGAAACCTTCCATGCCGTTCACTAACAACCTCACTCCACTTAGGCTTATCATGAAAAACCTGCAAAGTTTTCAGCCCCGCCTTAGCATGAACCGTCGCAGAAATATCATAGTTTGTATTTTTAACAAATTTCCCCTTCTCTGGTTCAAGCTGGCTCCAGCTTGCCCTGTCACGCCCCCAGTTAATCCCCGCCAACGTTGCCAGATTTGCTAACTGCTCCTGCTTTATAGTATTATTTTTAGCAAACCAGGCAGTCGCCATGTCAATACAAACAGGAGAATCCATAGCAGTGGCAACCTTAAGCTTCGCCAATACCGCCGCCGTAGTCCAATTGATAACATCACCATTAACATCAATAAATTTGATCTTATACCAGCCGATCCCTAATTTACCGACACAAATATCCTTCGCATTGAAAGGCCTATAAAACTCAAGCTTCCCCTCCCCAAGTTTCTTCTCACTATCATCAAATATCTCCCACCCAACTGCCCTCTCAGACAGATCCGCAGGTGCTTTTACCGTAACTTCCTGCCCCTCAAGATAAATATTCCCAACATTGCCATCCAAAGGCTCCGGAATCCCTCTTGTTACCTCACACAACGACCTGTTTACATCACTTTCAGAACTACCTCCAAAACAAGGCAACACACAACAAACACAAGCGATAAAAACAAACAAATATCTCGAAACCACGACAAATCCCTTCTATATCAAAAAGATGTTACATACCACAAATAGTTAAACAGCTTATATTAATGCGACACCAACACACTTTTGTTCACCAAAAAAATAATAAATTGCAATTTTCAAATATAGTGGTTATTATGGCCATTTGAGTTTTGGAATCATTAATTTCTAATAGTGTTTTTTAATTACCAAAGGTCAGCTTAAATGCGGCGTATAAAATTTTTACTTGAATCGGTAAAACATCCCAAATGGACAGGGGCATGCTGTCAAAGTTCAAAAGGCTTAGCCAAAAAAATGGCACAAAAAATCGAAAATTCTAAAAACGTCATCGAATTTGGACCCGGAGCCGGAATAATCACCCATGAAATTCTAAACCATCTTCCTGAAGATGGTCGCCTGACATGTTTCGAGATAAATCCCGTATTTTGTAAACATTTAAAAACAATTAACGACCCAAGGCTTACTATTATAAACGATGATGCTCTGAATTGCCGAAAATATGTTAATGACTACGACTGTATTGTCTCAGGCTTGCCTCTGACAGTATTCACAAAACCACAAAGAGAAAACATCATCGCAATATCGAGCAAGTCTAAAAAATACATCCAGTTTCAGTACACACCTTTCCTGCAAAAAAAACTGAAGAAACACTTTACTGATGTAAAATTAGACTTCATTCCAATGAACGTACCGCCCGCATTTATTTACGTTTGCAGCAATTCAGCAGAATAACTATCGAAACATTCTAAGCGATTTAACAAGCTATTGGCTTTTCTGATGCGCACCAATATCGGGGGAATCATCACCAAGTTCGTTGCCCCAATAGTCCCGGCCACCATTAAATCGTATTTTCTGACCGGCCTCAAGACATGGCGAACCATTTTGCAGCATATACCCGGAAACACTGTCCAACCCATAACCGCCGCTTCCCGGATTAACAAACATAGGATTTGATGTCAGCCCTGAAGAATTAGCCGGCGGATCAACACAGTTGCCGTAGAACACATTATTAGCGAAATAATAATTTGTAAAATCCTCGAAAAGCCAACTCACTCTGCCGTCAACATACCAGATATTGTTATAAAAGGTGCTGTCACCCGTGCACCCGCCATGTGTAAATCGCATCGCCCAGATATCCAGGTGCGGCCCGACATAAAATACATTATTATATACCTGCGCATTAATCGCATCTTTGCTAATGCTGAACGTCCCATCGCCTACAACCAGATCAAAGTCACCGTCATCCTGACTGATATTATATCTCACTGTCGTGTTAACATTTCCGATATTTCCATCAGACAAACCGCCGCAGATAAGCATAAAGCCCCCCTGGTTGTCGTGTGTATAGTTATATTGAAAAACAGTATTACCACAATTGTTATCCGAGTCAAAAGCCTCCCCGTCTTTAGTTCCAACCATCCCGCTGACTTCATTAAACTGAATAAGCGTATTATCACAACTGTAAGGCCAGATCCCAGCCGCCCAGTCATCGCATCTCGTCCTGCCGCCGTCAACAACATTATATTCAACAACCGCGCCGTCACAGCCCATCATTAAGATCACATCTCCGCCGATATCCTCGAGCAGATTACCCCGAACCAATACATTAGTCCCCGGAAACCAGTCATTCCTCGAACCATGACCGGCGGTAACACCGATACCATTCCTGTCACAGCGAACAACATGGCAATTCTCAATCAACACATTATCATAACGCGATCTCGGCGTACGACCGCCATGCGTGCTGACCTTAATACCCCAGCCGCCACCTTCAGCCTTAACCAGACTGCCGTTAACATCGTGAACATAAAGATTCCTGAAATAGATATGCTTTGCCAGGCCGTAACCATAGATCAGGCAATAAATCCCCCTGCGATTCGCCGCACGGGTTGGGCCGGTATTGGTAATTTCAAGATTATTAACTTCCCAGTATTCAACATTATAAAGATAAACCGCCTGTTCAACCAATCCGTTACCGTCAAACCTCGGCTTATTACCCTCGCCGTACATATCAATAATAATCGGCGCTCCGACAGAGCCGCTGCCCTTAACCATCATCTGTTGATTAGCATACTGGCTGTCCGCTTTAAACAAAAGCCGATCTCCGGGCTCAAAGACAAAGCCGTTAATTTTAGTAATACTCTTCCAGGG
>CAYZEH010000007.1:0-12330 GCA_964477135.1 uncultured Pirellulales bacterium
CTGCATAAGCAAAGAAGGAAAAGTAAAAAGAATACCCCAATTCATGTACCCAGCGGAATAATGCGAAACACCCGAAAAAATATTCACTTCAAGCTTAATTTGTTAAAAAATAAAGGATTGCACGTTTGACTTCTCTGCTCAATTAAGTAAACTAACGTCTGGGCTGACTCTCAGCGTAATTTCTAAGTTATGTTAATATGTAAAGGGCTTATCTGGATGGATTCAGATAAAAAAGAAGAATGCGGCCTCTTCGCCATTTATGGCGATTCTGATGCTGTACAAAAAACCTATTTCGGACTTTTCAGCCTTCAGCACAGAGGACAGGAATCCGCTGGAATAGCTTCAAGTGACGGACAATATATTCAGCGATACACCGGAATGGGAACCGTTAAAAGGGTTTTTCGCTCTGGTTCTGATATCCTTGAAAAACTTGCAAATCCAATGGTCATAGGTCATGTACGATATTCAACATCCGGATCAAGCAAAGCCATAAACAGCCAGCCTTTCCTCGGTGAATACTCCAGGGGACAAGTCGCTGTCGCTCACAATGGTAATTTGATAAATGCATCCCTGCTCAGAGATGAATACGAAGCATACGGAAGTATATTCAAATCAACTTCCGATACCGAAATTATTATTCACCTGCTGGCAAAGCCTTCACATGTAAGTAAGCCCGACCCGCTCGCTCATGTACTTAACCATCTTCAAGGTGCTTACAGCCTGCTGTTTATGTACCCTGACAGGATAGAAGCGGCAAGAGACCCTTATGGAGTACACCCGCTATGTCTTGGAAAAACACCTCAAGGTGCTTTCGTCATAGCAAGCGAAACTTGTGCTTTCGATGCCATAGGCGCCGAATTCATCCGGGAAGTCGAACCGGGAGAAATAATAACCCTGAGTAAAAATGGTGTCTCAAGCAGGTTTTTCGTAAAACCGGGAACAATTAAACCCGCGCATTGCATCTTTGAACACATATACTTCGCAAAACAAAATAGTTTCTTCTTCGGCGAAAACGTCCACGAATTCAGAAAAAAACTCGGAAGAAAACTCGCAATAGAACACGAAGTCGAAGCTGACCTGGTAATACCCGTACCTGACTCCGGAACTGCCGCTGCTGTCGGATACTCCGAACAAAGCAAACTGCCTTTCGACATGGGACTTATCAGAAGCCACTATGTCGGAAGAACTTTCATAGCACCAAATCAAAAAGAAAGAGAAATGGCGGTTAAAGTAAAACTCGCCGTGGTAAAAGAAGCTGTAAAAGGAAAAAGAATCATTGTTGTTGACGATTCAATCGTAAGAGGAACCACAACAAGGGGCAAAATGAGAGCTCTGCGAAAAGCTGGTGCAAAAGAAATCCATCTCCGCGCAAGCTGCCCTCCAATTAAATACCCATGTTTCTATGGCGTCGATTTCCCAACCAAAGAAGAATTGATCGCCAATAACCGAACACTTGATGAAATCAGAGATTTCCTCGAAGTCGATACTCTCGGCTATCTTTCACTCGAAGGGCTGCTAAATTGCGCCAAAGGCCCAAATGACCATTACTGCACTGCATGCTGGAACGGAAAATACAGGATACCCGTCGACATCGCACTTAATAAATTCGCTATGGAACACCACCAGATGCAATTATTTAATGAACCCACAGAATATGAGTAAAGAATACATCAGTTATGAACAATCCGGCGTAAGCATCGACGCAAACGATGAGATGGTTGAACAAATACACTCTCACGTCGCAAGCACTTTCAGCCCAAGAGTCATGAACTTAAAAGGCGGCTTTGCCGGTATGTTCAGACTCGACTATGACGAAAAACTCTTCAAGAGAAATTATAAAAACCCTGTACTTGTCGCATGTACCGATGGTGTGGGCTCCAAAGTACAACTCGCCGCTGAAATTAAAAAATACGACACCGTAGGAATAGACCTTGTCGCTATGAGCGTAAATGACATGCTCGTCCAGGGCGCAGAACCACTCTTTTTTCTCGACTACCTCGGCGTACACAAATTAGACCCCCCGCTGATGGCTCAGCTCGTCAAAGGCGTTGCCGCAGGTTGCAAACTCGCCGACTGCTCCCTGATAGGTGGTGAAACTGCCGAAATGCCGGATACTTATAAAAAAAATGACTTCGATATGGCTGGCTTTGCTGTTGGTGTCGTCGAAAGAAAAAAAATTATAACCGGCCAAGCCGTCGAAACCGGTGATATCATCCTCGGTCTCGCTTCAAGCGGTATCCACAGCAACGGATACTCACTCGTAAGAAACATCTGCTTCAAGCAGAACAAACTAAAAATGACCGACAAGATCGAAGAACTCGGCGGAAAAACTCTCGGCGATGCATTACTCGAACCAACAAGAATTTATGTCAGACCCATTGTAAAACTACTTTCAAAATACAAAGTAAAAAAAATCGTTCACGCAATGGCGCACATCACAGGCGGCGGACTCGTAGGCAACGTGCCAAGAGTCCTCCCAAAAAACTGCGATGCCGTAATAAACAAAAAAAACTGGCCCACACCGGATATATTCAATTTCCTTCGGAAGACAGGCCCAGTCGAAGAAAAAGAAATGTTCAAAGTCTTCAACATGGGAATCGGCTTTGTACTTATCGTGGCTCCGGATTTCACAGACTCTGTAATCTCAAAACTAACCCGCTACGGCGAAAAGGTTTATAAGATCGGAAAAATAACCGCCGGCAATCGGAAAGTTGTTCTCAAGTAGAAAGTATATGAATAAAAAAATAGTTCATTTTCTCACTGCGATCGCAATATATACAGCTTTCGCCGGTTATCTTTATCAACCATATTTCAGAACACTAACCCCCATCCAGTACCTTCCAATCGCCGCGATCATCCTCGCCTCTACAGGCTGCTTTGTGATCAGCACAAGATGGGTTCTGTACTTCGCCCCATCCCTTATCGCAGGCGCCGTCTATGGCTTCGGCCCCCTTTTCCTTAGCCTGCTGAGATACCACCCAACCGTCTCACTATTAGCAGCAGCAATCCCCTGGCTATTCATTCCATCAGTCTTCGGCCCAAAAGCAAAGCTCCAATGGCTCCGAATACCCCTCGCACTGCTGCCATTCGCCGCAATAATACTTTTCTTCCACCTCACCGCAAAAATGGGTCTGTTCGCAATACCAATAAACATCAGGCTCCACATAAAGGACCTGCCCTCTCTGATACTGCCCCTGGTAATGATAAAACGGAGACTAATCGTCATCGGCATATACCACATCCCGATCGCCGCACTGATAATAGGCTTTTCAATGATGATAAAAGCAAAAAGATTCGCCGTATTATTGATTCTAATCGCCGCCGTCATACTAAGCTGCGTAAAACCATTCCTTTCTGTAAGCCCCATCATCTGGTCAACGATCGCCCTGCTGTGCTGCGCCGTACTATCCGCTGAAGGTTTTCAAGGCCTTATATGCGCCGGTAACGCCGACAAAAAATGGATACTGACATCATCAATCGTCCTCATGTCACTATGCCTGATCACTATAATATTCATCGCCAGATGTCAGAACATCTTCGCTGGACAAGGCCTTCAATACGCAAGAATCTTCACCTACACCGCAAAAATCTACATCTTAGGCGCGATAGCAATAGCAATCCTATTCCTCATAGCACACTTGAACCGCAGACTACATTGGCTAAGATGGCTCCTGCTCATCGCACCCGCAGCAATAGACATTTTCATAGGCGCAAAATTCATCTTCGACTACGTTATATAATACTAAAACTGTTCCCTCTCGATCTGCCCAATATAAAACCGCCCATCGCCCCGCATAAAATCCAGAATCTTATCCAGCTGACGATCCACAAACCTGCCTTCATTAGAAACAACCGAAATCCCGATCACCGCACTGTTTTTGATATCCTGATGGTCAACTTCCGACACAGAGGCGTTAAACCGGTTCCGCATCCGCTCAATAACGCTTTTAACGATGCTACGCTTGGCCTTCAGCGACCCTATCCCGCTCATATGTATCTGCACTGCCATTACCCCGACAACCATACCGCGCCCCTGAATGTCTAATGTTAATTTCCTGTCATTGTAAGCCTTTGCACCCGTTTTACAATTGCCAACACCCCCAAAATATATTATTTTCATCTCTTTAAGGATACTCTAAAAAAGACTACCGGAAAAATAGATATGGCCTTACATCGGTTCTATTGTGAAAACATAACTCAGCCAACTGTCGAACTAACCGACAGCCAGCCGCGACACCTCTTTGCAGTCCTGAGACTAAACACCGGTGACCTCGCCGAGCTATTCGATGGCCGAGGTAACATCGCTTCCGCCCGCATAGTCTCCGCAAATAATAAAAAAGCTGTTCTGAAAATACAATCACTGCAAACTATCAAAAAGCCAAAAAATAATAACATTATCATCGCAACAAGCATCGCAAAAGGCGACCGCTTCGATTGGCTGATAGCAAAATGCACCGAACTCGGCATAGACAGAATAACACCCGTAATTTTTGAACGAACCGTAAAACTCCCCAAAAACCCGAAAATTCTCGACCGCTGGAAAAAGATAACCATTGAATCCGCAAAACAATGCAAAGCCCCTTTCCTGCCAACGATCGACAAACCAGTAAAACTCACCGAAGCCCTGATCATCCTAACCAACGACTACCCTGATAACATAATGCTCTTAGGCTGTCCCGATGAAAACTGCCCAGCACTAACCGACCTGCCAACCGCAGGCAAAAACACCATCGCTTTCATAGGCCCCGAAGGTGGCTTAACACCGGAAGAAGAAACTTTCCTGAAACAAAAAAACGTAAAACCCGTAAAACTAACAAACACAATATTAAGAATTGAAACAGCCGCCATCGCATTCGCATCTGCCCTGGCGATTCAAAGAGATAGAAAATAAGCTCACATGACATTGGAGAAATAACATGGATAAAAAAAGTTTCGATAAAAAACTAAAATCCCTTTTCAAAGAGCACAAAAAACTCATCAAACAAAAAAACTTCCCGCTCGAAGAATCCAATGGCCTATACCAGCGATACGAAAACCCCATCCTCACTTACAAACACACACCAATCTTCTGGCGATACGACCTGTGCCACGAAACAAATCCACACTGCATGGAAAGAATGGGCATAAACGTCGTCCTAAACTCCGGTGCAATTGAACTTAACGGTAAATTCTACCTCGTCACAAGAGTCGAAGGCGTAGACAGAAAATCTTTCTTCGCCATCGCAGAAAGCGACACCGGCATAGACAATTTCAAGTTCCGGGACCTGCCCGTAGTAATCCCGGAAACATCCAACCCGGACACAAACACCTACGACATGCGCCTTACAAAACATGAAGACGGCCACATCTATGGCGTTTTCTGCACCGAAAGAAAAGACCCAAACGCACCCAAAGGCGACTACTCCGCCGCAATCGCTCAATGCGGCATCGCAAGAACAAAGGACCTCATAACTTGGGAAAGACTCGACGACCTGAAAACTAACTCACCCCAGCAAAGAAACGCTGTCCTGCACCCGGAATTCATCAACGGCAAATATGCATTCTATACTCGCCCTCAGGAAGCATTCATGGAAGCAGGCAACGCCGATGGTCTTGGTTGGGGCCTGACAGAATCAATCGAACAGGCAGTCATCGACGAAGAAGTAATCGTAGACAACCGTGCCTACCACACAATAACAGAATTAAAGAACGGCCAAGGACCAACACCAATCAAAACCGATAAAGGCTGGCTGCACCTGGCTCATGGCGTAAGAGGATGCGCCGCAGGAATGCGTTACGTACTATACGTCTTCATGACAGACCTCGAAAAACCATGGATAATGACACACAAACCAGCTGGCTACTTCATGGCACCAAGAGGCCCGGAAAGAGTTGGCGACGTCTCAAACGTACTATTCACTAACGGCTGGATCGCAAAAGAAAACGGCGACCTATACATCTACTACGCATCATCAGACACAAGAATGCACGTAGCAACTACAACAATAGACAAAATGGTCGATTACGCAATAAACACCCCCGCCGACCCAGGCAGAACCTACGCCTGCGTACAGCAAAGAATAGAACTAATAAACAAAAACCTCGAAATAATGAAAACCCTCGACCTCGACTAAAAAATGTGACGTGACAAAAAACATCAAATAATAAAAGTGTTTGTATAAGTAAAAACCGGCTTATATTAAACTCCTCGGCAGGTGAGGCAAAATTTATGCCCCCGACAACAAATGCTGTTTAGGTTTGTATTCTACATCATTGAAAATTCGCAGTATCCTCAAGAACTTTCCTGACAAAATCAAGGAACTGTGCGGCATAAGCACCATTCGCGACCTTATGGTCAACAGACAGCGTCATACTCATAGTCTTGCGAACCATTATATTGCCGTCAATAGGCACACAAACATCTGATATCTGCCCTATGCCGAGAATCGAACACTGCCCAGGCACAACGATAGGGATAAACGACTCAATGCCGAAGGCCCCAAGATTGCTCACCGTAATACAGCCGCCCTCAACATCAGCAGGAGCAAGTTTATTATTCTGAGCTTTTTCAATTATCTCCTGACTCGCCGCCGCAACTGCCGCGATATCTTTCTTGTCAATATCTTTCACTATAGGTGCAACAAGCCCATCGCCAACAGAGATTGCAAGCCCGATACCGATAGAATCAGCCAGCCTGATAGCATCGCCATCTAATTGGCCTGTCATAATCGGAAATTTCACAAGCCCAACAGCAACAGCCTTCATTATCAGATCATTGTACGAGATTTTGTTATCAGCTTTTTTATTCCGCAGCGTTCTGAAATGTACCAGGTCAGTGACATCAACCTTAACAGTAAGATAGAAACAAGGTATTTCCCTCTTCGACTGCAACATCTTCTTTGCCGTTATCTTCTGCAGCCGATTCAAAGCGATTCTTTCACCGGCCGCAAATGAAGACTCAACAGCTACCCCCGCTTTATCCTTAGCAGCTTCGACATCTTTCTCAATTATCCTGCCACCAGGGCCCGTACCGTTAACCAGACTAATATCAACACTAAGTTTTTTAGCGAGCTTCTTAGCTCTCGGCGAAGCAATCATCTTACCGTCGGCAGAGGCCAAAGCAGCTTTAACAGATTTAACTTTTTCCCCAACAGCAGGTTTTTCAGCAACAGTCTCAGTAACCACAGACGCGCTTCCTGCCTTTACAGAATCAGCATAACTTCCCGGCACATCATCATCTTTACCCGCCAAGATAACAACAGCTTTGCCCACAGTAATAGTCTGTCCCATATCAACAAGAACATGCTTAACAAAACCCGCAGCAGGTGACTCCATCTCAAGAGCAGCCTTGTCAGTCTCAACCTCAAAGATAACATCGCCGCGTTTAACCTCATCGCCAGCTTTTATCATACAACCAACAATGGTCCCTTCTTCCATCGTCTGTCCCAGCTGAGGCAGCTTTACAACTTTCACAGAATCCGCAACAGCCGCAACCGCTGCCTGACCAGGCTTCTCAGCTACAACTTCATCCGATGCCTTAGTCTCTACAGCCGCACCAGAACCGCCAATCGAGACTTCTTCATCCTTTTCGCCAAGAACCAAAACAACCTCGCCCACAGCTATAGTCTGACCAGTCTCAACCAAAATATGTTTAACATAACCTTCTGCCGGTGATTCCATCTCAAGGGCAGCCTTGTCGGTTTCGACCTCAAAGATAATATCACCTCTATTAATTTTATCGCCCAGCTTAACCATACAGGAAACAATGGTCCCTTCTTCCATGGTCTGTCCTAACTGCGGTAACTTTACTTCCGTAGCCATAATCTACCTCTGATTTTCGTTTCTATATTATTATTCTAATAGATTAGCAAATTCTCTTAGCTGCTGCGACAATTTTTTCCACACTTGGAATACTTTCATTCTCCAAAGGCTCACTCATTGGAGGCGGCACATCCGCTGCAGCAAGATTAATCGGAGGTGCATCAAGATAATCAAATCCCTTTGTCCCGTCGGCAAATGTATAATCCATGTAAGAGCCGGAAATCTCTCTGCCTGCCCCGCACATACAGAAACCTTCACTAACCGTTATCAACCTGCCTGTCTTTTTCACCGACTTGGCAACAGTATCAATATCCATAGGCTTAAGTGTTCTCATATCTATAACTTCAGCATCTATGCCAGCCTTGGCAAGTTCCTTGGCAGCATCAACCGCGATCATCGCCATCCTGCTGTAAGAAACAATAGTAACATCTTTACCAACTTTCTTGATATCAGCCACGCCGAGCGGAATGATATATTCACCTTCGGGAACCGCACCAAGCTGTCCATAGGTGGCCTTGTGCTCAATAAATACGACCGGATTATCACTTCTGATAGCAGCTTTTAAAAGCCCTTTAGCGTCATAAGGCGTAGATGGCATAACAACATAAAGACCAGGTATATGCATCAGCCACGATTCAAGCGACTTCGAATGGTGCGCCGCGATACATCTGCCCACACCCCCTTCAGTCCTGACAACCATCGGCACCTTGGCTTTACCGCCGAACATATACCGGTTAAACGCACCATTATGCATCAGCTGATCCATTGCGATCGTAATAAAATCGACATACATAAGCTCAGCAATTGGACGAAGTCCTCTGATAGCGGCACCAACCGCTGAACCAACTATCGCAGCTTCTGATATCGCCGTATCTATAACACGCTCTGTTCCGAATTCACCAAGCAAACCTTTAGTCGCACCATAAGCCCCGCCATACAATCCGACATCTTCGCCCATGATAATAACTTTGTCATCTCTTCTCATCTCTTCAGCATGAGCCACAATAACCGCCTGCCCTATCGTCATCACATCCATACCAAAATCTTTTTTAACCTTATCCTTAGACTGCTCGGTTTTTTCCTTCTTAGTCTTAGCCGCCGAACTTGCCATCGCATCTTCAAAAGCAACAGTAGCCTTTGCAACTTCCAAAGCCGTTTTCTTTTCCTGCTCAACCAAAGCCAAATCATAAGATTCTTCTACATAAACATCCTTAGCAAGCTCCGAAGGTTCAGGCCAGGCAGAATCAATACCAAACTTCGTAGCATCTTCAATAGAAGCAAAAGCTTCATCTTTTATCACATCAAGTTCTTTCTCACTGCAAAGCTTATCACCGATCAGCCTTTTCCTTAATACAATAACAGGATCCCTGTCATGCCATAGCTTTTCTTCCTCTTTAGTACGGTACGCACGCGGGTCGCTTCTGCTGTGGCCATACCAGCGATAAGTCTTAGCCTCCACCATAGTCATCTGGTTGTCACTCCTGGCATAAGCAACCGCTGATTTAACAGCCAGGTAAACCGCAACAACATCCTGCCCGTCAACTATCATCGCCGGTATATTATAGGCATAAGCACGTTCAGCAATATCATGAATATTACTCGCTGAAACAGTACCCTTTATAGGACTGCCGGAAAACGGAACACTCATACCATAAAGATTATTCTCTACTATCGCAACCAGTGGCACTTTCAAAGTCGATGCCATATTCATAGACTCATGAAATGTCCCTGTATTGGTAGAACCATCACCAAAGAAAGAAAGTACAACTTTATTAGTCTTCTTATATTTCTCTGCCAACGCTGCGCCAACTGCCGGCGGCTGATTACCTCCAACAATACCTGTCGAACCAAGATTATTACACTTATCAACCTCTGCGATATGCATCGATCCACCCCTGCCCTTACAATAGCCAGTCTCCCTGCCCATCAGCTCTGCCATCATCTGGTTCCAGTGCTGCTGTCGGGCTTCTTTGTCATCTGCATACTTATTACCGATAGCACCGCAATGGCCGTGACCCCTGTGAGTCGAACCGATTACATCGCCTCTTTCGATTGCCGCAATAGAACCAACCGCAACTGCCTCTTCACCTGCATAAAGATGAGAAGCACCTTTGATTATATTTTGGCCCAACAGTTCGAAGACCTTTTCCTCGAAGAAACGTATCTCATAAATAGTCGAAAGCCAGTCTGTAGCAGTATCCAGTGTAATAATACCGTCACTGATTAAATCTTTTATCTTAGGAATTTTTTTCTCACGGGTATCTTCAATGCAAAAATCCATACTTCTCAGCCTTTCTTGTAATACCGATTAAAACATAAAAAATAGAACACATAAAACCACTGTTCCTATAACGACCACCCACTATATCAAATATCAAACCAACAGACAATCCAAATCAGCAGCCAAACACACTCTTTATATCAATTTCGAACATAAAGCGAAACAAATCAAACATTTTAAACGATTGACATACACCCTTGTTATTGTTATAATAAGACGATAATTTATTTTTTTTACGTTGGGGCTTTAGAATACAGCTGCCTTACAAAAATGTGAGGAATATTGAATTAAAATCAGCTACTAAACTCTTTCAACGTAAAAGTTCTTTTGCAAAACCCTTTTGAGGAGACGTGATGTCAGAACAGAAAAAAAACAAAGCTTTTAAAATCTGCCCCAAAACAGGCAAACTCATTATCTCTAACAAAAAATACACCTGGATTAAATGGATACTCCCTTTCATAGGTCTGATATCGCTTATCTGGTTTCTGATCCGCGTCATACCAAAACCAAGCCGTGCAACATACCCCTGCCAAAGAGTTGCTTTCCCGCTCGCATCAGGTTTTGTCATCTGGCTAACCGGCATATTAGGTTCTATCGTCGCTTTTAAAAAAGCAAAAAGACTGCTTGCAAAAGCCCAGTATATAACTGCATTATTTTTCATCGCTATCAGCATCGGATTCATATGGTTAGCTATGAACATTACTCATGAAGAAACCCTCCTCGCAGAACCCATCCCAAATGCGCCTATCGGTATCGCAAAAGGAATACACCCCGGAAGAGTTGTCTGGGCATACGACCCAAATGCAACAGACTGGGATGGCGTATTATCCGAAAAAAGATGGTGGGATGATGACTGTACTGATTTTAACAGTGTAAACAAAATGCTCTGCGATTCTATAAAAGCACTGGCAGGTGAAAAAACCGAAGCTGCCTCCTGGGACGCAATCTTCAAATATTATAACAACACCAAAGGCTTTGAAAATATCGGTTACCAACCAGGTGAAAAAATCGCAATAAAAATCAATCTTACAACAGAAAATGCCTGGCAACAGGAAGTAGACCCTGTAACATACGACAAAACATCTGATATGGTTTATGACCTTGGTGTGACATACGATGAAAGAAACCGCATAGACAATTCTCCGCAAATGACACTTGCCCTGTTAAGACAACTGGTTTATATAGTAGGAGTCACTCAAAGCGACATCACTATCGGCGACCCAACCGGAATGTTCCCTAATTTCATCTATAACTATCTCCATGCAGAATTCCCGGATGTTGTCTATGTGGATAACTATGGCGGCCCATATACTAATCCAGCAAGCCCATATAAAAGACATCGCGTTGAATTTGACACCAACACACCGTTCAACTGGAGCACCTCAGAAGCATCAGGCAAAAAACAAGACTACGTACCAATATGCTTTTCACAGGCAAAATACCTCATCAATTTTGCTGTAATGAAAGGCCATGAAATAGGTGGTGTCACCCTATGTGCAAAGAACCATTACGGCTCACTAATCAGAAGCCCCTATGGAGTAGTCCGAAAAGATAACTTCAATCTCAACAATCCCATAGATTCACATTGGCCTTTCTATACAGCTGACGACCCTCCATACTACAAACACCACCACGACCTGCAAAACAACAGGGGACAGGGAATATATAGACCCTTAGTAGACTTGATGGCACATCCTGACCTCGGCGGCAAAACTGTGCTTTATCTCATCGATGGTCTCTTTTCAGGATACTACGCAATGGGCCATCCCAATAAATGGCAGTCACAGCCTTTCAATGATGATTGGCCCTCAAGCTTATTCGTCTCACAAGATCCGGTTGCGATAGACTCGGTATGCTATGATTTCCTCTACGAAGAATGGCCAGACGTCGTCACTGGTGGAAGCGGAGCACCGGGAACTCTTTTAGGAACAGCAGAAGATTATCTTATCGAAGCTGCATTAGCAAACAATCCTCCATCCGGAACTTCCTACGACTTCGACCCCGATAGTGCCGCAACAACCATCGAAAGCCAGGGTACACATGAACACTGGAACAATGTAGCTGATAAAAAATACTCACGCAATCTCGGCTTCGGTGATGGCATTGAACTCGTCACCTTACCATTAAGATCCCAAGCCGACATCAACTACGATAATAAAGTAAATCTCGCCGACCTCGCTGAAATGGCAAATCAGTACCTGCAAAAAGTTACATATTATCAACAAGACAGCAACAATGTTGTAATAGAA
>CAYZEH010000007.1:12430-15205 GCA_964477135.1 uncultured Pirellulales bacterium
AATATATGGATGAGAGAAGATGGTGCTGCCCTGGATAAAATTGCTCTTACAAAATCTTCCAGCTACAACCCATCTGCCGATGAACCAGAACAAACAAACCATCAGCCCGATGAAAAAACCGCAGATCTCGATTCAAACGGCACTATAGATTTGATTGATTTCGCAATATTTACGAAATGCTGGCTTGAGGAAGTCCTTTAACAATCAAAAACAAACATAAAAGAACATTTTTTGGGTTGACTTAAGAGCTTTAACAAGCTAAACTACAACTATGGGTATTGCTTCAGAAATAAGACATAATAAAATACTTGAACAGCTAAATGCTAAAGGCAAAATCTTCGTAAAAGATATCTCAAAGCAGTTCAATGTCACCGAAGTCACGATAAGACGTGACCTTGTATTCCTCGAAAAAGAAGGACTGCTTAAAAAAACCTATGGCGGAGCGGTACTCGTAGGCCCTGAAGTAAAACTATCCGTAAGGTTCAGACAAAAAAGAAAATCAAACGCAAAAAAAATCGTCGGAGAATTAGCTGGCAAACTAATAAACGACGGCGACGTTATTTTCCTCGAAGCAGGCTCAACATGCAATGAGATCATACCATTTCTCATTGACCACAAAGATCTTACAATAATCGTCAACTCACTCTACCTTATGCGAAGACTCCACTCAATGGGTTGGCACAAGATTATTATGATAGGAGGCCAATACCGCCCTGACAGAATGGACACCGTCGGCTCCCAGGCAGAAGTTGCTATCAACCAGTTAGCCGGATTCAAAGCGTTCACCAGTGCTGACGATATAACCATAGATTCGGGAATAAGCGGGGCAGACATCGTGACAGTGGGCTTTTCAAAACTACTGCTCAAAAAAGCCGGCGAAGTTATCTTCGTTGGCGACCACACTAAATTCGACAACCCCGCACTCTATAAAATTGCTGACATTGACAAACTCGACTACATCGTTACCGACATAAAACCATCACCGCAGTGGCATAAAGCTGCAAAAGAAAAAAATATAAAACTTATTTACCCCGAATGAGAATTTCAAAATCCGAAAGGATGACAAATAGCAATGAACCAAGACCACAAAGATAAAATCTGTAACAATTCTCAAATCGCTTCAATAGAAACTTCTATTTTAGATCAAGGCCCCGGCAAATCGCTACGCATAGCATGGATAAACACAGGCTCAGGCCTAAGATACAAACTCGTCCTCGACCGCGCCATGGATATCGTAGATGCTTTCTACAATCAGCACAGCCTGACATGGTTAAGCGAAGCTGGAATTACAAAACCCGGAACCTCCGCAGAAAATGGCAACGGATGGTTAACAAGATGGGCCGGCGGACTCATCACTACCTGTGGCCTGACACACGTCGGAGCAGCAGAAAAAGATGAAAACTCCGAACGAGGCCTCCACGGAAAAATAAGTAACATCCCAGCACAAATAGAATCCATAATTCAACCAGACATCATCGCTGGAAAAAACCAGATGAGCGTTACCGCAATAATAAAACAAGCTGACGCACTCGGCACAAATCTCCAACTTCGCAGAACAATATCAAGCACCGTCGGAAAACCATCCATAAAAATAAAAGACGTAGTGACTAACAAATCCGCCTCCCCCACGCCGCACATGATTCTTTACCACTGCAATTTCGGTTGGCCTCTCGTTGCACCAGGCGCAGACATCATCTTCAATGGAAACTACCAGCCGATGAAAGGCGACATACACAAAGAAATCTTTAACAACAAAAATAATTTCAGAAAATGCGCAAAACCAAGAAACGAAAACGAAAAAGGATTCCAAGGCTGCGCAATGATCGATCTGAAAACTGACAGCAAAGGCTGCTGCCTCGCGGGTATCTGCAACAAAAAACTTGGTATCGGTATTGCCCTGAAATACAAAAAAAGACAACTGCCCGTACTGACAAACTGGCAGCTCTGGAAAAAAGGCGATTACATAACAGCTCTCGAACCCGGAACCAATGGCCCAATTGGACAAACCGCGGCAAAACAGCAAAAAGAATTAATATATCTTCTGCCGGGCAAAAGCAAGACGTACGAAATTGAATTAACTGTTTTGACAGACAAAAAGCAGATAGATTCGTTCATCAAGTCTGCTTCATAAACAAAATAATCTTTTTCAAGGCCATAGCACGAACAAACTGACTATAAAGGCAGTAATTAAGCTTTATAACTCAACGGTTTTTTATTAAAATTACCAATCGGTAGTTTTGTCGCTTTTCTAACATGAAAGGATTACTATGGCCAATAATAACTCTAACCAAAACAATTGGATTATAACCCGAAGAGATTTCCTAAAAGCATCTGCCCTCGGCGTAGCTGGATTATCTTTTTCACAACTCTCTGCTCTGGCGGACAGCAATAATAATGTTATAAGATTTGGTATCGTAACAGACCCACACTATGGAGACCTCGATACACCCCAAAACAGCCAAAGATTTTATAGACAGTCACTCGATAAGATGGCTGAATGTGTCGAGTTGATGAACAAAGAAAAAGTCGATTTCCTCATCGAGCTTGGCGACTTCAAAGATGCAGCACCAAAAGGCAACCAACCCCAGACCATCGAATATCTTAAAGCCATCGAAAGCATCTACCAGCAATTCCAAGGCCCTAAATATCACGTCCTCGGCAACCACGATGTAGACTGCATCACAAAAGAACAATTCATGGCCAACATAAAAAACACCGATATCAAAGACGGTCTAAGCTATTATTCATTCGATAAAAACGGTGTACACTTCGTAG
>CAYZEH010000007.1:15305-25312 GCA_964477135.1 uncultured Pirellulales bacterium
GAATTAAAACCAAATCCAGAGCTCTCCTGCGAGGAAATGAAAAAATACCAATACACCTTACCAATGACTGTCAAAGGTAAGGTCTTTATGCAATCCACCGGCAAGGCTCTTGTAGGTATACCAGTAACCGACGGCGTAACCATCATCACCACCGACGCCATCGGAAATTACTCGATAGATGTCACCAAAGATGACACATTGGCAGCAGGTGGTATGCCGATTATATCAATTTGCGTCCCCTCCGGCAAAAAACCCGTAGGTCCGTGGTTCAAAAAAATAAATGAGATCAAGCCAGACGAAAATCTAAACTTTGCTTTAATCGACGACCAGCAGAATTTACCATTCACATTTGTCCACTGCACCGACAGCCACCTGCCCGCGGACAACCAACAAAACTTTACAAATTTCAGAAAAGATATCGATGAGCTAAAAGATGAAGTTAAATTCGTCTTCAACACAGGCGATGTTATGAGGCTCATGGATGGTCAAACCTACAAAGAAGCAAGGAGAGACTGTGATGCAATGGTCGACCAACTTGCAAAAATGTCGGTGCCGTGTTTCGCTATACCCGGCAACCACGACCTGGCGGGAATGAGAGCAAAAAAAAGCTGGACACCAGGCAATCCCCTGCAAGGCTACGGCTTATACACAAACTTCATCGGTCCGATTAGATTTTCATTTAATTATGCAGATATACATTTCGTAGGAATAGACTTTAATAGATTCGAAAACAACAAGTGGGATTGGGGCGTTCCAAAAGTTGCTGTAGACTGGCTTGAAAAAGACCTTAAACTCGTAAAACCCGGAACAAAAATATACCTGTTCCTGCACTTCCCGCAAGGCCACCCAAAGCTTGAAAAAGTTGTAAAAAAATATAATGTCACCCGGATATTCCATGGCCACGACCATGTTGACCGTAAAGGACAGTGGGCTGGTATACCAAAATTAAGCTCCGGCTCACTCGCTTATCTTTTCGGCTCTGATGTCCACGATAGAAAGCCTGGCTACCGAATCGTTCATGTAGACAAAAACGGCATCGACACATTCTATAGAGAAATCTCAAACCCGCATGCTATCAATGTCACCAAACCAAGATTTGAAAACATCATCGAACCAGGCCAGACAATAGAGGGCGAATTTTATGACCCGAAAAATGAAATAAAAAAACTGACAGTAAAACTCGGCGACAGAAAAGAACAGGTTGCTTTCGAATGCGGCCAAGTCTGTAACAGATTCAAAACTAAGCTAAAAATCGCTGATGCTGAAGAAGGTTTTAGGCCTCTCGAAGTTGAACTAAATGACGGCAAAAAAAGTTGGAAATACCAACAGAACTACTTAACCTTAACAAAAAACAATCCAAAAATGGAAATAAAAGAAAAAGCAACACTTGAATTGGAAATTGGCGGCGTTGATGTCGGTGTTGAAGTTAAACTAAACGGCACAAAAATCGCAGACATCGCACCTACAAAGCTAAAAGGCGATGGCAACTTCGGTACACCTGTCAAAGGTGCTGAAAAAGTGACTTTTGCCATACCTGCAGAAAAACTTCGCCGACTAAACAAAATTGAATTGATAGCAGCCAAAAGACCTCAAGGTAAAAACGATAGGTTCTGTATATTAAACACAAAAATCAAAATACAAGACAAAGAGTACCGCGACCCAAGATACTCCTACGGCCCATGGTCAGCAAAATACATTGCCAACAACTTCACCTATTGGATAGACCTCAAGCAGGGAATGTAATTAAAAAAAGCCTGATAAGGAATAAAAGTATGAACAAGACCACTACTCGACGTCAATTTTTACAGTCGATGAGTATCTCCGCAGCCGCTCTATCATTAGGCGGATGCTTAAGCGAAATGCAATGTTCGAAAGCAACAACAGAAAAACCAAACATACTTTTCATCCTTACCGATGACCAGAGATACGACGCTATGGGCTGCATGGGTCATCCCTTCCTGAAAACCCCAAACATGGACAGGATTCGCAAAGAAGGAGTGCTTTTCAAAAACGCATTCGTAACAACCTCGATCTGTTCACCAAGCCGTGCAACATTTTTAACCGGCACATACGCACACACTCATGGCGTAATGGCAAACGACATGGGAATCGATTACGACTTCGAAAAAACAAAATCATTCCCGCACATTCTCCGCGACAACGCAGGCTATAAAACCGCATACATCGGAAAATGGCACATGAAAGAAACTGACGAGCCAAGACCAGGCTTCGACTATTGGCTCAGCTTCGAAAATCAGGGTGTTTACTTCAACCCCGTACTAAACGAAAACGGTAAAAGATTCCAAAAGCAAGGCTACACCACAGACATACTCACCGATTACTGCATAGACTGGATTGAAAAAAATGCCGACAGCTCGTTCTGCGCGTACCTCTCGCACAAAGCGGCACATCAGCCTTTCAAACCGGCGCCAAGACACAAGGACCTATACATCAATGAAGAAATATCAGCACCGAATAATTTCAGCGACACATACCAGGACAAACCAAACTGGCTAAAAGAAGGTATCGGCGAACAAATGTGTTATAGAAGCAGGGATTTAAGATCAGGTGCCGAACCCAAAAGAGCGTTCCCCGCTGACAAATGGCAGCCTGACCCAAGACAGTGGAACTACTTCCGCTCCATTCAAGCTGTCGATGACGGAATAGGAAGACTGTTCGATACACTCGAAAAACTCGGCAAACTCGATAACACCATCATCGTATTCGCCGGCGACAATGGCTATTTCTGGGGCGAACACCGACTGCTCGACAAAAGACTCGCATACGAAGAATCAATAAGAATACCGCTCCTGATGAGATACCCAAAAAAAATAAAGAAAAACTCTACCATAGACAAAATGGTCCTCAACATGGATATGGCTCCGACACTGTTGGATTTAGCCAACACAAAAATTCCGCAACACATGCAAGGGAAATCCCTGACCGGCTTATTCAAAAACCCAAATAGTAACTGGCGAAAAAGTTTTCTCTACGAATACTGGGTTGATGTTGCCTACCCAATGCTCGCACCAAGAACCTTAGGCGTAAGAACAGACCGCTTCAAATATATAACTTTCCCAGACCTCAATGACATCGACGAACTATATGATTTAAAGAACGACCCCGGCGAAATGAAGAACCTCGCCATAGATCCAAAATATAAAAAGCAAATCGCAGTGATGCAAAAAGAGCTTAAAAAGCTTCTCAAAACCCAGGGATACAAAGAAAACTACTATGACACCAGCTGTAATAAACCAAGCGGCACAATGCTTGATATCAATTGTGACAACATCGAAGGCAACATAATAAAAGACCTCTCCGGCAATTCCAACGATGGCGAAATAATAAACGCCATACTTGGAAATACAGAATCTGGAAAAGCTCTTAAATTCGATGGCGACAGCTACATCGATTTCAAAACATCACCAACACTCGATCCATCAAAGTGCCCTTGGGTTATCGAAACATTAGTAAAACCTAAAAACGATGGTCTTATCCTCGCACAAGGCGGAGCTTCAAGAGGATACCTGCTATTCATTGAAAATGGCATCCCATCTTTCGCAGTAAAAGACGGATACAAACTCTGCATCGCTGATGCAAAACAAAGCTGTATCGGCAAATGGACACACATCGTTGCAATGATAAACGACTGCAAAGCAAAGATATACGTCAATGGCAAATACGTCGACTCACTAACGCTGGCAAGAATGTTCATGAAGAACCCCGCTGAAGGTCTTCAATTCGGAAAAGACACCGGCTCAATGATATTCAAAGAATTCTCATCAAAAAGCTTCATAGGTCTAATGAAATCTGTTAAAATCTACAGGCAAGACTTCAATGACAAAGACGTAAAAAACCTTTTCAAGAATATTAAAATCTAACTCTGGTGAAATATGGAAAATGCTAAAACGCCAACACAAAGTGCCGTTGAAACCAGGTACCTCGTAATGCCTCATCAGGCAAACCCCGCAGGAACTGCTTTCGGCGGTGTAATCGTCAGTTGGATAGATATGATAGCGTCAATGGCTGCGCAAAAACATTGTGGCCGGCAAGTAGTTACCGCCAGCATCGATTCAATAAATTTCAGAAAGCCTATAAATATCGGCGACCACGTAGTCCTCAAAGCGGCTGTAAACTACGTCGGTAAAACCTCTATGGAAGTAGGCGTAAAAGTGGTAAAAGAAGACCCTTGTACCGCCCGCCAGGCAATTGCAACCACCGCTCATTTGACTTTCGTAGGCCTCGATGAAAACAACAAACCACTCCCTGCACCAAAATTGACCCCTGAAACCGAAGACGAAAAACGAAGATATAAAAATGCTCAGCTAAGAGTAAAAACAAGAAAAGAGCTTCTGGGAAAACTGAAAAACGAAAAATAAAATTAGCCAGACAACGCCCTGAATAACTGCCGGTTATCCGCGAGAAAACCTCTTGGAAAGACAAACAACAAACAATGCTATCAAACTGCCTCCCGCAACCGCCTCGATCATCGAAACTATCCTGCAAAAACTATCCGCGGAGGGATAAAAATCACCATAACCTAAAGTTGTAAAAGTGACCGTACTAAAATATAACCCCTGCAAAAACGAAGGCTCCAAAGACGAGTCACCCACTCTGTCAATAAGCGTCCCCTGCTGACTATAATAAAATGCACACAAAACAATAACCAACGCACTTGCAAAAAGAACCCTCGCGGGTCTTTCGCCATAACCAAAAAGCAATTTACCCAAAACAAATTCCGGCAACAGCCTTACAGATGACACCAGCCTTAATATTTTCTTAGCAGGAGAAAGATTGTCGTAATTACCACGCCCACGAAACTTACCCCAAAGACCCGCACATCTTTCCATATAAAAACACTCTCCAGCAAGACCATAATACCCAGCCTCCTGTGCCGATTGTTTTACAAAACGCCAGAAACTCTCATCCTCGCCATAATAAGTCCTCGCAAAGAAAATCGACTCATAGATCGGCACTGTTCTGCTTGAAGAATAAACCCCGCTAAAATCGACTTCACCCAAAAAACGTACCGATGTAAAATTCACACCTTTTGCAAAATGACTATTAGTAAACCGTCCCGAAGATTCAAAAACTGCCGAACTAAAAAAACTATAACCATCAAAAATGGTCGTACGGAATTTAGCATCTTTATGAAAAACAGATTTTTTAAACGTTGCTACTCCCTCAAAAATACAGCCGTCAAAACTTGCCATACCATCAAAAACAGCATTTCGAAACCGACCCTGAGCTTTAAAATGTGAGCTGTTAAATACGACATCCGATTTAAATTCTACGGAAATACTTTCAGGATCCGACCATGGCGAACTAAAAACCACATTGTCCTCAAAAACACACTTATCAAACACAATAGACTGAACCAAAACAATTTTCTTTACACCATCGATCTCTGAAAACTCAAGCGAATCAATAGCAAATTTTTCCTCAGCCACGAAAAGTCGATTAACATCAAGCCCCCCCGTCACAACACACTGACTAAGCTTGATATCTTCATTAGAAGCTATCGCCTGAAGCAAATGAGTAGCCGACACATTTTGTTTTTCTCTTTCAAATACCATATCTTATTGTACAGACCCAAAGTCCTGACGTTGCAGCAATTCTATAATTTCCGTCTTACTTGGCAATGCTTCCACAGAGCCAAATTTAGTACAAGCCAGCGCCCCGGCAGCCGATGCGAACTTAACCCCGCTGACAATATCACCACCTACTGCGCAAAACGCCGCTAACGCTCCTGCAAAAGCATCTCCCGCGCCGCTCTGGTCTACAAGTTCAACATCAAACGCCTCTACATGACTGCTGTCATTCCTGTCGACTACCATACACCCTCTTCTGCCCATGGTAATTATCGCAGTATTTACTCCTCTTGCAATAAGATCAGAGCCGATTAACTTTGCGACCCTAATATTAGCATCCGCACTTTCAGTAATATCTGCCGCCTCATAAAGATTTGGTATCACAATATCCGCGGAAAAATACTCCGCAGGCAACTGCTGATCTTCTTTATCAACTTGCCCCAAGGGATGTGCAGGATTCAATATCACTTTAGTACCATGCGCCGAAGCACAAAGCAAAGCCTCCCTGACTGCCTCATCAGGCAATTGCCCATGTATCAAACATATATCCGCTTGTGAGATAACCTCGTCAGCCTGTTTAATATCCGATACCAACAGAGAACTGTTAGCTCCAAAATATGTCAATGCGGTATTGTCACCCTCCGCATCCACTATTGTCATTATACAACCCGTATTTTTAGCAGATACAGTATTTAGATAACCAATGTTAATACCGTATTCCTCAAGATTCTTCCTCAACATCTCCGCAGCACTACCGTTGCCGACTTTGCCGATCAGATAAACCTCACACCCGCAAAGTGCTGCCTGAACCGCCTGAGCAGGCCCAGGTCCGGAAATCGAATAAGAAAGTGCTGACCCAACCAACGATTCCCCAGGCAAAGGGACACGGTCGCACTTAACTGCCATGTCAACATAGCAACCGCCCACAACAATTATCTTAGGACTCTTTCCTGTCATAATTATACCCAAAAATCCATTTCACAACAAGTATAACCACCAGAAATACAAATGCAAAACTTTTTTCCACCTACATCAGCCAACTACGCTGTCCGGAAAAAAAGCAAAACAGGCCGACATCATATCCGCCAGCCCATTTATAAAATCAATAATCAGCTAAAACTATTCGCTAATAACCTTAGCACTGTCAATAATAACAGGCTCTGTGGGCACATCTTCATGAAATCCACACCTGCCGGTCTCAACACCAGCAATAGAATCAACCGTATCCATCCCCTCAACAACCTTGCCAAATACCGCATAACCCGGATTACCAGACGCTGCATTCAAAAAATCGTTATCTTTCAGATTAATAAAAAACTGAGCCGTCGCACTATCAGGATCGTTGGTCCTGGCCATCGCAAGAGTTCCCCTGTCATTCTTCAAACCATTTGAACCCTCATTGACTATCGGCGACTTAGTTTTCTTCTCTTTCATATCAACATCAAACCCGCCGACCTGGATCATAAAATCAGGTATAACACGGTGAAAGATCACTTCGTCAAAAAACTTATTTTCAACATAACCAAGGAAGTTCTTAACTGTAACAGGAGCCTTTTTCCCATTAAGCTCAATAACAATGTCACCAAAATTAGTTTTCAATTCTACTTTTTTTACTGCCATAAAATATATCTTTCTTAAAACAAATTATACCCTTCGGGTAAATCCCGATACCCGCGAACAAACGAAATACGAAGAGCCGCGATAGCAAAAACTCAATTGTCAGTGGTACATTTCTCTTTAATAACTCTCGCTGTCTTTATTATCACAGGCTCGACAGGAACATCAGCTTTGCCCTTGTATTTCCTTGTCTTAACCGCTGCGATCTTATCAACAATACCCATACCCTTTATAACCTTGCCGAATACCGCATAACCCGCACTTTTGTCCTTAACATAATTAAGGAAATTATTATTTTTATGATTAATAAAAAACTGAGATGTAGCACTATTGGGATTATTCGTCCTGGCCATTGCAATCGTACCAAGGTTGTTTTTCAACCCGTTAGATGCCTCATTTTTTATAGGCTTATGAGTCTCTTTGCGTTTCATATCCGCAGCAAAACCACCACCCTGAACCATAAAACCTTTTATAACACGATGAAAAATAGCCCCGTCATAAAATTTCTCATTAACATAACGCAGGAAATTTTTAACCGTCACAGGTGCCTTCTCCGCATCAAGTTCAAGAACTATCTCACCCATATTAGTTTCAAGCTTCACCTTAACCAGCTTACTCTCCGCTTTTTTCTCATCCTCAGCCCCATCTGCTTTCTTATCATTATCCGCCGCCAAAACTGCCCCAGCACCTAAAAACACAACCAACATTAAAACTAAACTAATTTTACGAATCATAACACCTGTTCTCCTAAAATTATTTTTCCAAATTCACTAATCCCAGCTATGCTCTTTAAGTGACTGCAAGATCATCTCTGCACATTCCATAGCTGCCAACCCTTCCTCAACACTAACCTCAGGCTTCGAAGAGCCATCCGCAACCGCCTGCAAAAACGACTCCTGCTCAACACGCAAAGGCTCACGATCATCTATCTTAAGTTCCTCAATATGCAAAAGTTCAGGCCAGTTAACCGACATGAAATTAAAATTCTTTTCTCTCTTCTTCTCTCGAATCCACTCAACAACATTAACATTCTCGCCTGCTTTTATAACAATTCCGTATTTCTTAAAATAGTCCACACTAAGATACGCCTGCTTGCTGAAAACACGAACTTTCCTCTCCGTCTTAAGCGCAAGCCTTGAAGCAGTGATATTAGCGATACAGCCGTTCTCAAAAATTATCCTCGCATTACAAATATCTTCCTGCTCTTCAATAACATTAACACCAACCGCCTCAACCCGTTTAATCTTACTATTAGCCATGGACAAAATAATATCGATATCGTGGATCATCACATCAAGAACAACACCAACATCCATCGACCGAAACGGATACGGACTAATGCGGTTCGCCTCGATAAACTTAGGCTCAATATCAAGCCTCTTCATCGCCTGCACTACCGGGTTACACCTCTCCGAATGTCCAACCGCCGCAACAACACCATACTCCCTGGAAAGCTCGACAATCTTTCTGCCCTGCTCAACTGACGCTGCCAAAGGCTTTTCGATCATTACCGCAATCTTATTTCTTATCAAAAACTCCGCAATCTCCTTATGATATATCGTCGGCGTAGATATCGTTACCGCATCAACCTTACCAACCAACTCCTTACAATCACAATAAGCCCGGCATTTATATTTTTTGGCGAGCTTCTCCGCTTTTTTTAAATCATTGTCAACAATCGCAACCAACTCACTACCGTCAAGGCTGTCATAAACCTTAGCGTGAATCGCCCCCATCTTGCCCGCACCAACAATTGCTGTCCGTAATTTACTCATCAAGATATATCTCCGTTGCCCTGCTAACCGCCTAAACCACCAGGGACTTGATTAAAATTAATCCCTGAATGTCTCAAGATATCTGCCGAATCTGTGCTTATTGCTGTTAACAATAATCTCTATCATCTTCCTGACATTATCATCGATCCAATCTTCCTTAGCCAATGCGTTCGCATTTTCCAGCAAATTGCCACCTTTGCGATAAAGCATCTTATAAGCATGCATCACGTTTTTCTGCGCCTGCTCATCAAGACCAGCCCTCGAAAGACCACGCTTATTAACACCGCGGACTTTCGGCGGATAATGACCGCTTATAATAACAAAGTCAGGCACATCATGATTGATACCTGCCATACCCGCAGCATAACACCAACTACCGAGAATAATAAACTGGTGCAGCAAAACCATACCACTAAGCCAGACACCCGTACCTATATGGCAATGCCCGCTTATCTGAGCATAATTACTCATAACTATCATATCCTCAAGAATACAGTCATGACCAATATGAACACCTATCATAAAAAGGTTATTATTGCCAATCTTAGTTAAACCACCTTTGTGCATACTCGGATGTATTGTCACCTGCTCACGAATTGAATTACCGTCACCGATCTCAAGCTTACCAATTCCACTGTCATCGGTCATCCCAAGTATCTGAGGCCAACCGCCTATACTGCAATTGGGAAAAAAGTGATTGTCCTTTCCAATCTTCACATCCTTACCAACTACAACATTAGCTTCAAAAACGCTGCCGCTGCCAACCTCAACACCGCCGGCAATAACACAATTAGGCCCAACTTTAACGTCATCTGCTAACTTAACATCTGCACTGATAACCGCACTGCTGTGTATCTGACTCATTTTATATCTCAATAACCTCCAACAAAGTTAAAAACTACAATTTATCATCATCCAAAAGCATAAACTTTATTTGCGCCTCCGCCGCAATAATATCACCAACCAGCGCCTGACATTTACACTGTGCTGTCCTTTTACGAAGCCTGATCGTCTCAGACGTAAG
>CAYZEH010000007.1:25412-32997 GCA_964477135.1 uncultured Pirellulales bacterium
ATATCTTGCCTGCAAGCTGCTGATTCAAAGAATGACCGCTCTTATAAGCAACAACCCTGCCGCAAATACTCCTGCCCGATAGTGCCAAATCACCTATAAGATCCAGTATCTTATGCCTTACACATTCATTCTCATAACGATAGCTGTTCTTTATTGGTCCATCAGAATTGATAACCAAAATATCTTTCGGGCTCAAATGAGCACCCAACCCGCGAGCCTGAAATTGCTTAGCTTCCGCCTCAAGCAAAAACGTACGAGCAGACACAAGATTATTCTCAAAACTCTCCGGCACAATCCTGCAACTGAATATCTCTCTGCCAATCCCGGTGTGCCCGCCATAATCCAGATCAAAAGTAATATTCAAAACATCATCATCATAAGGTAAAGCATAAATATAAGAATCACCTGAAGATATCGTTATAGGCTCACGAATTACAAATTCCTTTTTAGCCCCCTGCTGCTCAACTACTCCTGCTTTAGTCAATGCCTTATAATAATCAATACTGCTGCAATCATTGCAAGGCAACTCCACCCCGTCAACTTCAATTATAAGATTATCAATCCCCAAAGCACTGACAGCCGCAAGACAGTGTTCCGTCGTCTCAATACTAACAGGCCCTTTTGCCAAAGCAGTTCGCCTGGCCATCTGAGCAATATTACCAACCACTGCCTCAATGCGAACAGGTTCCGCAAGGTCAGTACGAACAAATACAACACCATGGTTCACCTCCGCTGGACGAAAAACCATCTTTGCTTCTTTGCCGCTAAACAGACCTTTGCCTGATATTCTAACCTCAGAATTAATCGTCTTTTGAAGCTTCAAGACAGTCAACCCTCTTATTTAATTTCCTTAATTGCTTAACCATTTCAGGCAATTTCCTAATCGCCATCATTTGACGAATAGCCTTCTTCGCATCATCTGCCGGAGCTCCTAATACCTGCTTGCCAGGCTCAACATCACTAGCAATACCCGCCTGAGCCCCTGCCATAACACCCGAGCCGATCTCAACATTATCTCTAACACCAACCTGTCCCGCCAGAACAACACCATCGCCCAGCTTACTGCTGCCGGCGATACCCACCTGGGCCATTATCAAACAGCATTTACCCAATATAACATTGTGAGCGATCATCACAAGATTATCGATCTTACTACCAGCACCAATAACCGTATTACCAAACTTAGCCCTGTCAATACAGGTATTAGAACCGATTTCAACAAAATCCTCAATAACAACACCGCCGTTATGAGGTATCAGCTTGTGCACACCGTCAATAAAATAATAACCAAAACCTGTCGCTCCAATAGTGCTGTTGGCTTGGATTATAACATTATTGCCTATAAAACAGTTATGATACACAACCACATTATAGTCCATTCTGCTGCCGTTGCCAATCTTGGAATTTTCACCAATCTTACACCCAGCTTTAAGAACTACATTATCACCGATCTCAGCGCCATCAGCAATAACAACCCCTAGGCCGATATAAACATCATTGCCGATCTTGGCACTATCGGCAATCTCAGCACCGGGACTTATCGAAGGTCGAAATCCTTTCAGCTGCGGTGCAAAAATCCCTAAAACATCGATCAATGATTTATTAATATCATCAACTACAAGCTGGGGCTTATCCAAACCTTCAATCTGCGCAGAAACCATCACTGCACCAGCCCCGCTGCCGCCAACCTTAGACAAACGCTTCTCATCAGTAATAAAAGTTATCTGATCTGCGCCGGCAGCATCTATCGTCCCAACCGAACTAATCATCACCGAATCGTCGCCAAATATTTTAGCGCCTATCTTTTCCGCTAATTGACCAGTTGTTAATTCCATATATACTGATCCCAATTAAATTTTACCGTTTATCCGCGGGTAAATAACTTAAAAATAACAAGTTACGGATTTATTCGCGGGCATTTACTACCCTTAAGGGTATAAATAAAATCCTGATATTCTGATAACTGTTACTTCTCTGCATCAAACATAGTCATAACATCACCTGTAATATCAACGCAACCGCCGCTGTAAAGAAGTTTGTTCGTACGAATAACAAGCATCAGCTCGTTTGCGGTAGGTGTCGGAAACTCAACTTCGTCTTTTGTAAGAACCATAACCAACCCACGCTGGGCGGCAACTTCACCTGTAATGCGAAGAATATCCTGATATATCTTCTCCGTCCACTGCTTATCCTGCATAGTCATCTGCTGTTTATAGAATTCTTTCAATGCTTCGAGCTTCGACTGCTTCTCAAAAATTGATTTGCTAAGTGCCATATAGTCACCGCTGCCAACAACAAGAGTCTTCAAGCCCGCCTGGTCAGCTTCCATCTCTTTAGAAAGCTTCTCAAGGTCTGCAATTATCCTGCCCTGCTGAGCTTCTGCATCTTTACGATACTTTTCATTCTTCTGACTACTCTCAAATATCGTTCGGATACTTACCACACCATATTTTGAATCACTTGGCTTATCATTTGATTGTGCCCAGCTATGGCCATAGCTCGCAAACAAAACTGCAAAACCCAATAAACCGAAAAATATAACACTCTTTGCTTTCATAATTTCAACCCTTTCAAACATCTTGTTTTTATGAACAAATCTTTTTAACTAAAACAGCCTTCCAACTGAAAAACTGAACAATTGAGTATCGTCATCACCGGACTTCATCACAGGCGTTGCGATTGAAAATCTCATCGGCACAGGACCAAACCACTGAGGCAGCATTATCTGCAATCCCGTACCAACCGCAACACGATAGCCGCCAGTCTCAACCATACCACTGTCAACAAACAACATAAGCGCAAAATTCTCATTAAAGATCGGAATCGTTACCTCCGTATTAGCAAGTATTATCCAGTCACTTCCTATCGGATCGTCACGCTTGGCACCCGCCAAAGGCGCTCCATTAGCAGTCCGCAAACCTCTCGGGCTAACTCCGCGATAATCAAAACCTCTGATACTGCCCTGGCCGCCCGCATAAAATTTCTCAAACACCGGAGCATTACCAATTATCGAACCTGCCTCGAGCTTAATACCCCATATAGTCTTACGTTCATCCAAATCCTCAAAGATAGTTTTGTAACGCCTGTAAATACCTCTTACAACACCAAAAGTATAATCTCCACCGACCTGCTCATAACTTAAGTTAAACATATACCCCTTAGAAGGATTCAAGTTATCGTCAGTGGTATCCTTACCAAACCCGAACCTTACCCCGCCGAGAAAACTTTTGCCTTCATCGTCGAAAATTTCCCTAGGTGCATCGTTTTCAATATCCGAAATATCTATCTGTTCAACTCTGAAGCTTATACTTCTTCGCCAGTTATTTTTATAACGCTTCTCAAAACCCAGATACCCTTTAATCCTACCCTCGTCATAACACTCCTGCTCCCTTTCCCAGCTTGAACCAACCATATGAAGTGAAATTGGCTTATCAAGAAAATAAGGCTCAGTGAAACTAACAGAATACTGACTAACCTCAGTACCGGGCTCTAAAGCAATCCGTAAATTCTGCCCCGCACCCTTATAAGCTTTACCCGTAAGAAATTCACCCCAGTTCTCAGGCTTATCCGATGAATCAAAATTCCTTTGCTGATAAACCAACTGCCCTATAGCGCCGCTATTACTCGAAACACCCGCGCCGAGAAGAATAGACCCCGTCTGCCCTTCGGTAATATCAACCTTAGCATTCTTACGACCCTGCCCCCCGTCAACCGGGATAATAACAACAGATTCCGCCACCGCCATATGCTGTATCCTCTTTTCAAGAAACCCCTTACCGCTGCCTGGGGCCTTATCTGCATCATACCAGTTGCCCGGCACAAAATCATACTCATCCAATATCTGCCTGACAACCTTATCCTGCGTATCCTCGTTACCGCTTATATTAACCAGACCGATCTTATAACGCTCGCCCTCAGTTATTTCAAATTCAACATCAACTCGATTGCCGGGTAAAAAACCCCGCTTCTCCTCAACAACCGCATCAACAAAACCTATCGCCTTATAATGCGTAAGAATACTCCTGACATCAAACAGGGATTTGTACTCGCTGTACATCTGACCTTCTTCAAGCCTGAAACCCTCTTGAAGAATCTCTTCATCGAAATATTTATTACCCGAAAACTTTATACCCTCAACGTTATATATCTTACCTTCTACAATATTAAAAGCAACGTAAACTTTAGTCTTAGTCTCATTAAAACTAATATCGCTCTCTATTTTGGTGTCAAGAAAACCACGCTTGGAATATACTTTCTCAAGCTTGGTAACATCCCTGGCAATCTCTTCTTCATCATAATATTTATTCAAAACAAGAAATTTCTTTGTCTTAGTCTTAAGCGACCTTTTCAGCCTGGAAGTCTTAATTGACTCATTGCCTGCGATCTTAACCGAAACAATCCTCGCCCTGGGTCCTTCACTAACTGTATAAATAACTTTGCCGACAGAAAGCCTGTCCTTGTCAAAAGTCACCTCAGCAAAAGAATAACCTTTCTTATGATAATATTCAGCAATGTCGTCAGAGCCCTTCTCTGCTATCACCGAATCGATATAATCGCCTACCTTAAAATCAAGCTTCCTCTTTAAAGTCTTCTCCTTAATGTTATTATTACCAACAAAAGTCAGCCCCCTTGCGATATTCTGCTCAACAACAACATAAGTAAGTTCAATTTCCCCTTCAACAACCTTAGTATTATAATAACAGTATTCCACACCTTTAAGCTCTGCTATCCTCTTGCAGTCCTCATTCGCCCTGCCCTGCTCAAATGTGTCACCAACACGGGTCCTGACCTTGGTAAGAACCCTGTTGCTGCTCAAGCTCGCATTGCCCGCAACTTTCAATACACTGATAACACCACTGCTATCCGCATCAGCTGAAAACAAAACTCCGCCGCACAAAAATACAGTTAGCAAAACAACTATCTTCCATGATTTTCTCATTTTTTCATCCTTAAAATGGATCCTCTACATGAGTAGCAAGGTTTTCAAAGCGGGTCAGCTTTTCAACAAACGTCAGCCTGACCATCCCTGTAGGACCATTACGCTGCTTTGCTATAATAACCTCCGCCATATTTGTATTTTCATATCCAACTTCGCCGCGATGGTAATAATCATCTCGGTGTAACAGCATAACAACATCCGCATCCTGCTCGATACTTCCACTTTCACGCAGGTCGCTCATCCTCGGTCGGTGGTCTTCCCTGTTTTCCGCTGCTCGGTTAAGCTGACTCAAAACTACAACAGGAACTTCCAGCTCACGGGCAAGTGCCTTAAGATATCGCGATATCGTTGTTATCTCCTGCTGACGAGATTCACTCCTGCCCGATCCGAGATTCATCAACTGCAAATAGTCGACCACTACACATTGTATATCGTACTGACTTTTAAGCCTTCTGGCCTTAGCACGCAACTCCAAAGGCGTCAAACCCGCGGTATCATCAATATAAATAGGCGCCTCAGACAAAACTCCGCAAGCCTGGATTAAATCCTGATAATGCTCCGTAGAAAGAAGACCACGCCTGACAGCCTGGGAATCCACCTTGCTGTTACTGCACAAAAACCGCTCCGCAAGCTGATATCGACCCATTTCAAGAGAAAATATTGCGATAGGCGTCTTATTATTAACACCAATATTCTCCGCAATATTCAATGCTAAACTCGTCTTACCCATACTCGGTCTGCCCGCTATGATTATCATCTCGCCCTTCTGCAAACCGCATGTTATATCATCAAGCTCATGGAAACCAGTCGCAAGACCCGTAACCAATGTACCGTCACGCTTTTCTATCATCTCAAAAGACCTCACTACAAGGTCCTTCAAAGAAGACGCCACACCCGTCATCTTCTTATTGGTTACTGAAAATATCTTCTGCTCCGCAAGATCAAGCTTATCATTAACCTCACCAGTAGCATCGTAAGCATCTTCAAGAATCTCTGTCGTCGCCTGAATTATCTCACGCAAAAGCTGCTTATTCTTGATAATATCAGTATAATAAAGAACGTTCGCAGACGATGGAACAGACTCAATTACCCTTCCAATGTAATCTACTCCGCCCACCTCATCGAGCTGCTTAGTTTTTTCAAGCTCATCACGAAGCAAAACCGCATCAAGCCCGACACCTTTATTCTTCTCATACAAAGTTATCAATGCATCGAAGATGATTTGGTGCTCAATACGGTAAAAAGCATCCGCCCTAACTTTCTCCACAACAAGGCCTATGCATTCGGGGTCAACTATCATCGAACCCAAAACAGCCGCCTCAGCCGCAAGCGATTCAGGCATGCTCCGATTCAAAAGACCACTCCCATCAGCATCTCGGCCAACCCCTGCCTTGCTGATTCCAGGCCTCTTAACTGTTTGTTTCAGCTGATCCACTTTTATTCTCTCTGCAACTGGCTAACAGTATCCATAGCGTTAAAATTGCAGCCAATAAAAACGCTCAAAATCCCCGCCTTACCTTATTCTGCATACACCGTATATACTAAATTAAGGCAGATCAACAACTTTAAGATTCTTCTGTTTCTGTAGATTCTTCAGGTTCCTGGAAATCCTGAACCGCCTGGGAATCATCCCGCTCTGGTTCAACTTCCTTTACTTTAACAGGAGGAACATACTCACTGTCTTCCGTAGGAACTATAACCACAATAATTTTAACCTTAATATCTGGGCTGAATTTAAGTGCAACATTCGTGTAAGTACCAACCGTTTTGATATGCTCGGAAAGCCTAACAACCTCATCTGCAACTTCAAAACCCTGCTCACGAAGGTTGCCGGCAATCTCAGCCTGTGAAACTGAACCAAACAAATGACCCTGCTGATTACACTTAGCTGCTATCACTGCCTCAGCACCGCTAACTGCATCCGCTGCCTTACGAAGCCTGTTAGACTCCTGGATACGATGTTCAGCCCGTTTAGCCTTTTCCTTCGCTATCGCCTTAATATTAACATCCGTAGGTATAGTGCCAAAACCTTGTGGAACAAGATAATTTCTCGCATAACCATCCTTGACCTCAACTATATCGCCAAGCCAACCTAAATTATCAACATCGCTTAAAAGCAAAATCTTCATACTATTTTATCTCCAAAACTTTCTGGTCATTAAAAAAACCAGTAAAAAATACAAAAGATTAGTTTGTAAAGGGCAGCAATGCCATGTACCTGGCTCGCTTAATCGCCTTTTTAACCTTCCTCTGACAACCTGCGCAATTACCGCTTCTCTTACGAGAATAGATCTTGCCGCGATTAGTCAAAAGCCTCTCAAGAACAGCAATGTCCTTGTAGTCAACATAATCAACGCTTTTTCTGCAAAAACGGCATTGTGTCTGCTCTCGGCTTGCCAAAAAATTCGTCTTTCTTCTGCTATCTGTTTTCTTTTTAAATGTTCCCATTTTTTACCTATCCAAAATTATGTCTTATTCTTTAGACCTTATCGTTTCTGTAATTACTAAATCAAAAAATACTTTCACTATATAGTCTCCGCTCTAAAACGGAATATCATCATCGCTCACCGCAGGACCTGAATCTCCAACTGCAGGAGTTGAACTTGCGCCGCCGCCATATCCTTGGCTCTGACCGCCACCCTGACC
>CAYZEH010000008.1:0-14175 GCA_964477135.1 uncultured Pirellulales bacterium
TAGTTCAATCTGCAATTACCGATATTTTGGAACACAGAGACAGATTGGACAATATTGCAGAGGTATATTTGACAATTTTTCAAGATATAAGCATGGAAAACATTTCTTTTGAAGAAGCTAAAATAAGATGTAAAGATATAACGGCTGATAGCTAAGAAAGATAGAAATTACTTTTTCTTGGCCTGTCAAGATGGCGGGGGTGTTGATAGTTGGGTATGCCAAAAGTGGTTTTTTGGGGTGTTAGCAACGGGGTGTGGGGAAATTTTTTAATCTGGGGGATTTCTTAAGTCCTGTAAAAGCATGGTTTTAAGTTCTAAGTTCAATAAAGAGGTATGGGATGGTGGTTTATTGGTATCGATTTTGCACATATATATGGATTATGGCTGGTATGGATTTGGCCGGCATGGAAAAAGTGAATAAGAAAATTTCGATTTAGAACAGTATATATTTTAGGAGAAAAGCAATTATGACAGTGAAAGACTTAGCATTTGAATCTGACGCCAGGGATGGTTTGCTTGCCGGTGTGGAAAAGCTGGCGACGGCAGTGAAGTCAACGCTTGGTCCCCGCGGATGCAATGTCGTTATCGACAAAGGCTACGGTGGGCCTGTGGTTACTAAGGACGGCGTGACCGTGGCTGAGGAGATCGATCTTGTTGACAAGGCTGAGAATATGGGCGCCAAGCTGGTAAAAGAAGCCGCCAGCAAGACTTCGAAGATCGCAGGCGACGGTACGACCACAGCAACGGTTTTGACTGAGGCAATGTTCAAGGAGGCATTTAAGAACATCGCAGCGGGCGCCGATGCAATGGCGATTAATCGTGGTATGCAGAAAGCCGGTAAAGCGGTTACGAAAAAACTCGAAGAGATCGCTGAGCCTGTAGATATTACAAAGGCAGAGGATATTATCAATGTTGCTTCTGTTTCAGCGAATAATGATATTGAGATCGGTAAGATCATGGCGGAGGCATTCCAGAGGGTCGGCAAGGACGGCGTTATAACGGTTGAAGAGGGTAAGACTCTCGAAACTTATGTCGATTTTGTTGAGGGTATGCAGTTTGACCGTGGTTATCTTTCTCCGCATTTTGTTACAGATCAGGACAATATGGTTTGCGAATTGAACAAGCCTTACGTTCTTGTTTATGAAGAGAAGATCAGCAATATCGGCAAGCTGGTTCCGCTATTGGAGAAGGTTTCCAAGAGTAAGAAGCCTTTGCTTATCATCGCTGAAGATATCGAAAGCGAAGTGATGGCTACATTGGTTATCAATAAATTAAAAGGCGTTTTGAATGTTGCAGCTGTCAAGGCTCCCGGTTACGGCGACAAAAGAAAAGCCATGCTGCAGGACATCGCAGTTTTGACAGGCGCCGAAGCGATCTTCAAGGACCTCGGCATTGATCTGGAAAACGTTTCTGTTAGTCAGCTCGGTCAGGCCAAGAAAATCACTATCGACAATGATAATACTATTATTGTCGAAGGTGCCGGCTCTGAGGCTGCACTTAAGGGCAGAATCAAACAGATACAGACAGAGCTAGACGCTTCTACAAGTGAGTATGACAGTGAAAAGCTTCAGGAAAGACTTGCCAAGCTTACAGGCGGGGTTGCACAGGTTAACGTTGGTGCTGCGAGCGAAGCGGAGATGAAGGAAATCAAAGCGAGAATCGAAGACGCACTTCACGCTACAAGAGCAGCCATCGAAGAGGGCATAGTTCCCGGCGGCGGGGTTGCACTTATCAGGTGCATCGATGTCGTTAACAATCTGAAACTGAAAGGTGACGAAAAGACTGGCGCTCAGGTCGTAGCTAAAGCACTGGAGCAGCCTTGCAACTGTATCGCTGAAAACGCCGGCGCAGTTGCTAATCTGGTAGTTAATAAGGTATCGCAAGGCCAGGGCAGCTTCGGCTACAATGCGGATACCGACACATATGAGGACATGCTTGAAGCTGGTATCATTGACCCGGTCAAGGTTACAAGGATCGCATTGCAGAACGCTATCAGTATTGCGGGACTTCTTTTGACTACCGATTGCGTTATTACCGAACAGCCTGGTGGTGGACCTGCGGGTATGCCGGGCGGTATGGGCGGCGGAATGCCAGGCGGCGGAATGCCAGGCGGAATGGGCGGAATGCCGGGCGGCATGGGTGGTATGGGCGGTATGATGTAAGATGAGCCTACGAGAACAGAAAAAGATTAATAACCTTAATATAAAAATACAGGAGTCAATTATGAAAATCAGACCATTAGAAGATGGCGTTGTAATAAAGCAGTTGGAAGCTAAGGAAAAGACCGCGGGCGGAATATTTTTGCCGGAAGCTGCAAAAGAGAAACCAATGATCGGTAAGATCGTTACTACAGGCCCGGGCAAGACAAATGACAATGGAACTGTCACTAAGATAAGTGTTAAAAAGGGCCAGAAGGTTCTTTACTCAAAGTATATGGGCAGCGAAGTGGAGCTTGATGGTAAAAAATATATCATCCTTAAGGAAACTGATATTTTAGGGATTATTGAAGACTAAACTGAAACTACTTTTGTAGAGGTAATTAAAAATGGCAAAACAAATGATGTTTGATGATATTGCAAGAGGCCAGCTTAAAGATGGTTTGACCCAGTTGGCCGATGCGGTAAGAGTGACATTGGGCCCTACGGGCAAAAATGTTATTCTGCATAAAAGTTGGGGCAGCCCAAAGGTTACTAAAGACGGCGTCTCTGTAAGTAAAGAGATTGAATTGCCTGATCCGTTCCAGAATATGGGCGCTAAGATGATCAATCAGGTTGCAAGCAAAACTTCTGACCTGGTTGGTGACGGCACAACTACTTCAACGGTATTGGCTGAAGCGATTTATAATGAAGGTCTCAAGTATGTGGCAGCCGGCGCTAACCCGACAGCTCTTCGCAAAGGCATTAGCAAGGCAGCGGCTGTTGTGACAAAATACATCGAGTCTGTCGCGGTGCCTGTAAAGGGCCATAGCGATATCGCTAAGGTTGCTACCATTAGTGCTAATAACGATTCTCAGGTCGGTGAGATTCTTGCTGACGCTATCGATGCGGTTGGCAGAGAGGGTGTTATCGAGATCGAAGAAGGTAAGGGAATGGGTAACGAGCTGGAGATCGTTGAGGGTATGCAGTTCGATAAGGGATATGTTTCTCCTTATTTTATTACAGATACAAAGAGCATGGAAGCTGTTTTTGAAGACTGTTATGTTCTGCTGCACGAAGACAAGATATCTAACGTTCGCGAGATCGTTCCTCTGCTGGAAAAGATCGCACAGGTCGCTAAGCCTTTGTTGATTATCGCTGAGGATATCGAAGGCGAAGCAATGGCAGCGTTGGTGATCAACCGTTTGCAGGGCGTTTTGAAAGTTTGCTGTGTTAAGTCTCCGGGCTTTGGTGACAGAAGAAAAGCAATGATGGAAGATTTGGCGATCCTTACCGGCGGTACTGTTATAACAAAGGACCTCGGTATCAAGCTGGAAACTGTTGAGCTTTCTCAGCTAGGCAAAGCCAAGAAAATCGTTGTCGACAAAGAGGCAACAACTGTTATCGAAGGTGCAGGCAAAAAGAAAGACCTGCAGGCGCGCTGTGAGCAACTCAGAAAATTTATGGAGAAGACTTCAAGTGATTATGACCGGGAGAAACTCCAGGAAAGACTCGCAAAACTTACAGGCGGTGTAGCTATTATTAAATCAGGTGCTGCTACAGAAACAGAGATGAAAGAAAAGAAAGATCTGCTTGATGATGCACTTCATGCTACAAAAGCTGCGACACAGGAAGGTGTTGTTGCGGGCGGCGGCATCGCATTTCTCAAAGCTATTGCTGAGGTTGAAAAGGGCAGAGCGAAAGTCAAAGGCGATGTGAAATTCGGTTTTGATATTGTCAAAAATGCTCTTAAGGCTCCGACAACTCAAATCGTTGAAAATTCAAGCGAACATGGCGATGTTATTGTTGCTCAGCTTTTAGAGAAGTTTGAAAAAGATGACAAGATCGGTTATGATGCCAGCAAGGGTGAATTTGTCGACATGTTCAAAGCCGGTATTATTGACCCTGCTAAGGTTGCGAGAACAGCTCTGCAAAATGCTGCTTCTGTTGCAGGATTGATGCTCACTACCAAGGTTATTATTACCGACCTTAAAGATGAGGATGATGAACCTATACAGGGTTCTGTAAGATAAGTTTGATTGGTTATGCCGGGTGTTCGTTTTGGTACCTGTATAGATACCCGGCATATTTTTAATATTTAAACGTCAGGGTAAAAATGGCCAAACGGGATTATTACGAAGTGCTTGGGATTGCTAAGGGTGCTTCCGATGATGATATAAAAAGGGCTTATCGTCGAATGGCGATGAAATATCATCCTGACAAAAATCCGGACAACAAAGAGGCAGAAGCAAAATTCAAAGAATGTGCTGAAGCTTATGAAGTGTTAAGCGATTCAGAAAAACGGCAGCGATATGACCAGTTCGGTCATGAAGGTCTGCGCGGAGCCGGCATGCATGACTTCTCCAGGATGAACGTTGAAGATATCTTCGGCATGTTCGGTTTGGATGATATGTTCGGCGGGGTTTTTGGTGGCGGCAGAGGCAGAAGAACAGCAAGACACGCAGGTCCGGCAAGAGGTTATGACCTGGAGACAACCGTTGAGCTTACTCTTGATGATATTGCTGACGGTGTTGAAAAAACGATCGAGTTTACCAGGAAAGATACCTGTGATCTTTGCAGCGGTTCAGGATGTGCCAAGGGCAAGAGTCCGGGCAAATGTCCAACTTGCGGGGGAAGCGGTCAGGTTGCAAGAGGCGGGGGATTTTTTCAGATGGTTTCTACATGTCCCCAGTGCAGAGGCAGCGGTCAATATATTAGCAACCCGTGTAAGAAATGCAAAGGCACAGGTCATGTTCCTAAAAAACGTGTTGTCAGTATAAAGATACCAGCGGGCGTGCATGAAGGTCAGGGCATCAGGGGTGCAAATGAAGGTGAGCCTGGTCAAAGAGGCGGACCAAGAGGCGATCTCTACTGCTATATAAGGGTTAAAAAACATGAGTTCTTACAGCGGGACGGCAATGACCTTATCGCGGTTGTGCCGATAAGCTTTACCCAGGCGGCTTTGGGTGCAATGATCGATGTGCCTACGATCAAGGGTACGCAGAAGTTGAAGATACCGCCGGGGACCCAATACGGAAATGTTTTCAGGATTAAAAGCCAGGGTCTGCCTGATGTCAGGACTTCAAGAAAAGGCGATCTTTTTGTACAGATACACATTGAAACGCCTGTAAAGCTGAATGAAAAACAACAGCAGCTTTTAAGAGAATTTGCTGAGATGGAAAATAAATCTGTTTCGCCTAAATCAAAAGGTTTTTTTGATAGATTAAAAGATAAGTTTGGTAACAGTCTATGAAAAATAAAAAAGAAGATAAAACAGAAAAAAACAAAAAGGCTGATGCTAAAGAGACAAAGATCGAAGAGCTTCAGGAGCAGACAGAACAGCTTAAGCAGGAAAAAGACGAGATGTTTGCCAAGTTTCAGCGGGTTGTTGCTGATTATGATAATTATCAGAAAAGAGCTCCCAAGCAGATCGCTGACTCGGTGCGGTATGAAAAAGAAAAGATCATTAAATCGCTTTTGCCGATGCTGGATAATTTCGAACACACTCTTGCGGGGGCTGAATCTGCTGAGAGCATCGAAGATCTGCTCAAAGGTGTCAGGATCGTTTATGACCAGGCCTGCGATGTGCTTAAATCTCACGATGTCGAGACGATCAACGCTTTAGGTGAAAAATTTGACCCGTCTTTGCATCAGGCAATGATGAGAAAACAAGACGCTGAATATGAGGATAATATTGTTATAGAAGAATTTCAGAAAGGCTATAAACTTGGCGGCCGGGTCATCAGACCAAGTAAGGTTATTGTCAATAAGCTGCCCGAAGAGGAAGAAGAAAAACCACAAGAAGAACAGCAGCCAGAAGAACAGCAGCAGGAAGAAGAAAAACAACAAGAATCACAGCAGCCAGAAGAACAGCAACAGCCGGAAACTGACGAACAGGTTGAATCAGAGGATTAGGAAAGAAGTACAGCTATGCCAACCTATGAATATGTATGCAAAAATTGCGGCCATAAGTTTGAAAAGTTTCAATCCATTACCGCAAGCAGTCTTCGCAAATGTCCGCAGTGCGGCAAGATGAAGCTGCAAAGGCTTATCGGCAGCGGGGCGGGGATAATATTCAAAGGCTCAGGGTTTTATCAAACCGACTACAGAACCGACAGTTATAAGTCCGGCGAAAAAAAGTATAAAGAGCAGACTGATAAGGCTGCTGAAAAAAGCACCACCAGCGAGACCAAATCTAAAGAGAAAAAAGCTCCCGCAGCTAAAGATACAGACAAAAAGAAGGCTGTATAATTATTGTTGAAGCAATAAAAGTTTATTCAGAAAAATAAGAGATGAAAATGGAAAAAACATTTTCAAATTTTGACAAGTTTGGTTAGGAAGTTTTGGAAAGCTGGCCTTGATTTGGAAAGTTTTTGAGGGATTAGAATGATACAAAAAGCTTTTGATGATATTACTAAGGCAGACATTGATTTTCTGATTGAAAATAAAATTGCAGAATTTAAAACACTGGAATATAAAGAAAAGCTTCCGGGATCTACAGATAAAAACAAAAAAGAATTTCTCGCGGATATTGCCTCATTTGCTAATACCTCGGGTGGTGATATTATATACGGAATAAAAGCAGCGGTAGATAGTGATGGTAAAAAAACTGGGGCACCAGAAAAAGTTGTTCCTCTGCAAGGGAAAAACTCTGACGAAGCCAAACTTATGATTGAGAATATTATCCGTACCGGCATAGCGCCACGAATATCGGTTCATGTTAAAGAAATTACAGGATGTGGTGATGATAGCAATGGTTTTATTATTCTTGTACGAATACCACAGAGTTTTGCTTCGCCGCATTTGGTGACTTCAAAATCGTCTCCTTTTTTTTGTAGAAATTCCGCAGGTAAATATCCGTTGGATGTCCAGGAAATAAGAAGCGCATTTTTAGCTACTGATTCTCAAGCAGATCGTATCCGCAGTTTTATACAAAATAGACTGGCTAAGATTATGGCAGACGAAACCCCGATGAAGTTATCTGCGCCACACCGTCTCGTTTTGCACGTTCTGCCACTAAATTCTTTTCTTAATCATAAGCGATTAGATTTAAGTAATTGTGGTAACATGAGATTTGATTTTACACCTATTTCGATTAATAGACCTGATTATAGGTACAACCTGGATGGATTGTTAACATATAAAGCTAGTGGAAAAGCAACGCTTTGCAACAGCTACTGCCAAGTTTTCTTTGATGGAACTATTGAGGCGGTATGTAATGATATTTTTAGGACTAAAGATGGAAAGATACCACAAGACGATGATATAGCTTTTATCGCAAGTATAGCTTATGAACAGTGGATAGTTGAGGCTTTAGAATCATATTTTAGTGGATATAAAGAATTAGGCGTAGAAGCTCCGATTATTATTTTTATAGCACTGCTTGGCTGTAAAGGTGTATATATGTTCACACACTCTCCTGGTGGAGTATATGATAAACCAATAGATCGTGATGTTGCTGTATTACCTGAGGCACAAACGGATAGTTTAGATAAAGATATACCAACCATTATGAAGCCTATATTTGATGCTGTATGGAATGCTTGCGGTTACCCTTCCAGTTTTAATTATACCGATGATGGAACTTGGAATGTGAGGCGATTGTAGTATGATAGTAAGCCCTAAATATATTGTAAAACTTACACCCAAAATAGAAAAGGCTATTTGGGACGAATTCAGTTCTTATAAAAATGTAAAAGCGTATATTTTAAAATTCCAGGAAGTTTATGATGAATTTAATGATTCTGCCAATTTTGACATTGTTTACAAAGATGGCGGAGAGGACATTGATTTATTAAGCACATTGTTTGGTATCAAAGATGACGAATTGATATTTACAATTGCTTTAGATATCGGAATTGAAATTCCAGACTTGATTTATTCGATACCTGAAATAAAAGGAATTTTAGCCTCTGGTTACAAAGCTGCCCATGTAACTTTTGAAAATGCTTTCAAGAAAGTTATTGATGAGCCTAATACTTCAATATGTTGTGCTAATTCGGCATTAGAATCGATCATTAAGCATATTTGTGAGGATGAGTCCATTGCAAGCTGTAATCAAAAAAATACCCTGTATGACTTGACACAGCATTTATTGAAAGAATTTAAATATTTTCCAGACCCGAGTCTTAATAAAAATATAAAAAACATAGGTTCATCATTATTGAATATAGCCCAAAACATAGAGGCAATAAGAAGTAACCATACAGATGTTTCCCACGGAAAGAATTCCGAGGCATATATTATAGATGACCAATTATATGCAAAGTTTATAATTAACGCTGTATCAACGGTTGGATTGTTTCTGCTGAATTATTATGAGAAGAAGTATAGGACAGAACACGAATTAAATTCAAATGACATACCGTTTTAAGATATCGTAGAGGCAAGAGAGTAAGCGGTGTTTGTACAAACAATAATATATGCAGATAAGCTGACAGCATTCGCGGAGTTTTGCAAATAAAAAACCCTCAGCTGAAGCCAAGGGTTATAAAAACTCAACTAAATCAAAGTTTATAGTTTATGCTTTTTTCCTTCTGAGCATCATACCGCCAAGGCAAAGCAGAATAATCGTTGCCGGTTCAGGGATGCTTTCTTTTACTGCCATTGTTATCCATGCGTTTACCGGCACCTGTTGGAATCCTTGGAGATAATTAACCTGCATACATGGCAAGCCCGCGTTAATACCTTCATCGTTTATAGAAGCTACTGCGACAGCTCCGGTCAATGGATCGACAAAGTCGATTGTAGCCCCTTCTGTGGCATCTATAAATCCATCTTCATTAAGGTCGTTCCAGTGAAAACTCTTAACCGTAACAAAATGTCCACCACCTTCAGATTTATAAGTTAAAAGTATTTCCACATCTTCGCAGGCAACTAACTGATCCCATAGCCAGTTCCACGTTGGTACAACAGATCTTACCCAAGCCGGCTGAGCAACTCCCGGGACAGTCCAGCCCCATGTAGGCCAATACTGCGCTCCATAAACGGTTCTTCCGGGCAGCCTGTTCTCAATATATTGCCTTTTACCCCAGATAAGGTTGTCGGCCCAAGTTCCATTTACTACATTCGTACCCATCAGGTTTCCCAGGGCAACAGCTGTGCCGACAAGATTACCGCCAGTCAAACCATTAAGGCCATAGACGTTGGGATACATTCTCTCCAGATACCTGAACGAATTTGTAACTGCTACGGGTCCACAATACATAGCTGCAAGTGGGGTCCCCAATGCCGCCTGCATCGCCGGGCTGTTTTGCCAAAGGTTGCCGTAAAGAACAAAGCCTGGGTCTTTGTCAATGTCGTAGATGAACACAGCTTTGGCATTGACTGTGAACAGACATAGCACTATCGCGGCAACACACAGAATTATTAACTTCTTCATCTTTCGTCCTCCTTCTTCTTCTTTGGAACAAAAAAACATTTCTATTGCGCGAACCACTCACACAATTTTATTTTATCGAAAATGACTTTATCGAAGAGGTAGTACTTTGGGAAAACGCTGCATGATGTATACCAACGGCTGCTAAAAACAGCAACAGCATACCAGTATCTGTTTATTGTCAAATCTCACTTATAATTACAACCATTATTACCACAAAAATATACGAATGTCAAGGTTTTTTTTCAAACTTAGGGGTTTGTGTGCGAGATTTTTTACTATGTAAGTGCCTGTTTTGGGGCTAAAATCAATGTTCGTCCGAGAAAAGCTGAAAAATTTGTAAAAAACTTAAGATTTTTTCAAATTATTTTTTGGTTTTCCGGATGACAGGGAGCGAGGTTATTCGCTTTCGGTGTATGGTATTAGTGATTTTGGATATGACTTTTTCTTTGGGCTGGCCATCGTTACTGGGAGGTCTACTTTTATTTGTGAGGGGTTTGTTACCGCAGCGGCGAGTTTTTCGGCAGATATTTTCATCGGCTGGGTTGACAGTTCCGGGAATGAGAAAGTTTCGAGGTGGCTGTCGTAAAAGAGCGGGTCTTTTTGGGGGACGACGAATGATTTGCGGGCTTGGCCTTGCTCGTTGATGTATGTGATGTATGTTCTTGTGAAGAGGCCATTTTGTTGTTTGGAGCTGTAGGCGAGCCATTTGCTGTTGCTTGAGAAGCAGTGCCATGACTGGCTTTGGTTGGTGTTAATGGAAAGTTTTTCAGCATTGAATTTGCCTGTTTCTTCCGCTTGTTTTAAATCGGTGATGTACAGGTCACTGCTTGGCAGCCAGGCGGGGAACGATCCATAGTTTGCTAAACATGTTACAAGCCAGTGACCGTCGGGGCTTGTTCGGGGCATCATTGCGCTTTTTTGGGTTTGGGTTACTGGTAAGACTGGTTGCGGGGCGCCCCAGATGTCTTTGTTTATGTCGTATGGGATTCGCATGAGGTCGTATTTTACTTTGTCGTATTTGTCAGGCGGCAGTTTTTTGGGGTGGTTCCATGGCATGTCGGCTGAGCAGTAGTAGAGGTGTTTGCCATCTGCGGAGAACATTGGGTATGATTCGAGTTTTTTCTTATTTGTCAGTTCGGTAATGGGTGTTATTTTTTGTGTTTGGGTGTTGTAATATCCTATCATTGAGTCCATATCTATTGCATCACGGACCTCATTTTTTGCTGAGTGAAAGAAGCGGCGAATTTTGTTTGTGGAGTATGCGATTATTTTTCCGGATGGGTGCCATGAGTTGTAACCTAATTTTGTTCCGATCTTCTGCACTTTGTTGTTTTGGATATACAGTGTGTTTATGCCGTGGAGAGAGCTTCTTATGCCTATTGTTGCTTTTTCGGTTTTGTGGTTTAGGGGGCTGTGGCAATTAACGCAACCTGAATGGAAGTCTTGGTTTGTTATTATGGTGCGGGTTTTGAAGTTTGTGAGGTTTTGCTGGACGAGTTTTATGGGGCCGTTCTCTCTTGAGCGGAAATGATGGAGATGGAGTTTTCTGTAGAACAGGTATGGGTCAATATCATCCGCAGCTATATTATTTTTTATGGTTTTATATTTTAACCAGTTGCTGTTTTTTGTTTTTGTGTAGATGTCGAAATTGAGGGTTTTTCCCTTGTTGTTTTTTAGTAATTTATGCCAGGTTTTTGCGGGGAATATTATTTTGGGTGTTGAGCTGTTTATTTCGATTTTATCTTTTGAATCGCAGTAGGCTTTGACGAGGTATTTTTCTGCTTGGATTTCTATGTTGAAGTTCATTGGGGCGATGTTTGGCGGGATAGTAACACCAGAATAATCGGGGCGGATGGCAGGGTATTGGTCTGATATCTGGTAGTTTGAGATATCAGGAGAGCTTATAAATCCTGCGATAGCGATGAGTATGAGCAGGGCTGTGACTGCTGGGATAATATATTTTAGTCTAGTTTTATTTTTCATTTGGGTCGGCCTGTAAATTCAGGCATCCGATTGAATTTTCTTACAAAGTAGTAGAGGTAAGTGTCACCATATTTTTCGTTAAGTATTTTTAGCTGGAGTTGTTCGTTTCCGGTGTATTGGTTCATCAGGGCATAAAACTGTTTTGCGTATTGGATGGTTTGTTGCGGTATTTCGTAGCCTTGTAAATTTATATCTTTTTTGGTGCTGTAGGTGTGCATCAGGATAGCGAGTTGGTAGACAGTGGGCAGTTGTTTGTAGCCGAAGTTAGGGAGTTGGTCGAGGTAGCTTATGAATTGGTTTGTATTTTTGGTTATTATGTACCATGCCATCAGGTAGTCGAAAGCCATTTTGTTTTTTGGATTTGCCTCGAGCAGGGATGTCAGGAAATCTTCCTGTGTTATTGTGGCCATGCCGACGTCTTTGCGGAGCATATTTTTGCGGGCGGATTGTATTTCTTCGTAGCTTGCTAAAGATGGGTCCTGTTTTATAGCGTTTAGCTGTTTATTTGCCCATTCTTTTTGGAATAGGGTTTTGCTCAGAGCGGTCAGGAATGTTTTTGCTGTTTCATTGTTGCCTTTGATCATGTTTATCCATGCGAGTCTTTGCAGGAATATGTCCCGTTCACCGAGGTGGCTTATATTTCGTGCGAGGTAGTGTTCGGCGAGGTTTATTATGCCGAGGTCGAGGTAGACGTCGAATGTTGTCAGGTCTGTGCTGAAGGTTTTGTTGTCGGTAAATAGCAGGGCATCGGGGTGCTGGGTGTATTTGAACATGTCCTCATTCAGCTGGCTGAGGTGGTAGAGTGCTGATGTTGCGTGGTGGACGGCGAAGAAGTTGTTGGGGAGCTTCTCGGCGAGGTTGAGGACTTTTTGCCAGTTTTTATGGTAGGAATAATAATCGATGGCGAAGAAGGCTTTTCGTTTTTTGTCATAGGCTAAAGATGTTGCAGTCAGGGCGATGGCGAGAGTTGCGACCAGCGTTGCAGTTTTGTAAAACGGGTTTGTGTTTTTTTGCGCGGGATGGTTTTTGGGTGCTTGTTTTTTATTTTTTGCTTTGAGGGATTTATTTTTAATGAGGCTGAACGGGCTTGCGAGAAGGATTATTGCGACAGGTAAAATGTACAGCAGGTAAACGAAGTTAAGCAGTTTTGCGCGATCTATGAAAGATGAGGTTTTCCATGAGAAGGGCAGCAGGTCGCAGTAGGAATCTATGAGGCTGATATCGCAGTACATTACACCAATTACGTATGGGATAATTGCAGCCTGGGCGGCGTATATAATTGCGTTGATGTAGTTTTTGCTAAGCAGCAGTTCGTAGATGACGCATAAGAGTACCAGATATAGCAGGGATGGGCCCAGAGCATAGTATATTATTGGGGAGGTTATTATAAGGGCGATTGGTTTTATTTTGGTGGGGAGTTTCAGGTAAAGGCAGAATAAAACCAGTTGCACAGCGATGGTGTTGAAGGCGGCGAAGTGAAAAGTGTAATGATTGTACAGGAAAAGTATTATCAGCGGGGGCAGATAGCTTAGAGGACGCAGGGCGGTTGCGTTTAGCTTTTTTGATATGTGGGTCAGGGTGATGAAGATCAGCCAGGCCTGGGCGGTTATTATAAGGGCGCCTGCGGCGTTGAAGTTGAAAAACTGTGCTATGAAGGCGTAGATGTATTGGGCAGGTCCTGCGGGGCGGGTGAGGTGCTCGTGTAAAAATTGCTGGGTTGTGAAAAAGGGTGGGAAATTTGTGATGGTACTGCCGCCATGGTAGATAAGGGCGGGATTTACTATCAGGTAGACGCTGAGGAAATAAAATGCGAAAAATGATAATGGTAAGAGGGCTTTGCTCAGGAGTGGCTTTGCTGATGTTGAGTTAAGGTCTTGCATGGGGTTATTTTATAGGTTTTTTTGGATGAGATACACAGTTTTTTGGAAAAAAGGGTTATTTTTACGTTAGAAATGCAGAGTAGGTGAACCGGTTCAGGGTGAATTTGGTGGTTAAAACGGCGGATTTTCAGCTTTTAGCGGGTTTTGGGGGCAATAGTAAGCTTTTTCTGATTAAAATGAGGTTTGTTCTTGCAATGTTGATATGAAGTCTTATACTCTTGGGGTTTATAGAAATCTGACTTTAAAAAGCTATACCCTTAAGGGTAGTAAGTGTCCGCGAATAAAGTCTTAACTGGTTATTTTTAGGTTAATTACCCGCGGATAAATGAGACACGGAGAGCCGCGATAGCGAAAACTCGAGTGTGAGTAGTATAAATTATGACAGGAGTATAAAAATGTCCAGAGTTTGTCATTTTACAGGTAAACGCACCGTGGCTGGCAGAAGTATTGCCAGACGTGGTAAGGCTAAACACCTTGGTGGTGTTGGTAGAAATATCACAGGAATAACTAAAAGAAAATTTAAACCTAATATTCAGAAAGTTCGTGCGGTTATTGACGGTACGGTTTGCAGGATCAGGGTTTCGGCTAAGGCTATTCGTATGGGTCTGGTTGTTAAGCCGCCCAAGAGAAACTATAAGCCCGCTGAGAAGGCGACAGCTTAATCAGGTTTAATATTTCATAGAGTTTTTGCAAGCGAGGCGGGTTATACTGTCCTCGCTTTTTTTTATGGGAACCAAAATGAAAAAGATTGATGCAGAACAGGTGCGGAAGGTCGCGAAGCTTTCAAGGCTTGACCT
>CAYZEH010000008.1:14275-16216 GCA_964477135.1 uncultured Pirellulales bacterium
ATAATGCAGAATAAATTGTTGGATATGGGAATCAAAGAACTGCGGGATGAGATAGCTGCGGGGCGTGTTAAGAGTATTTCGGCTGTCGAAGCGGTTTTTGAATCTATTGAAAACCGTGAGGCTTTGATCGGCGCTTATATCAGCACTTTCAAAGAGCGGGCGATAGCCAAGGCCCGGGAAACAGACTCGAAAGTCGCAGCGGGTGAAAAGGTGGGGGCCCTTGCAGGTGTGCCGATAGCTTTGAAAGATAATATATGCAGCGATTTCGGAGCGACGACTTGCGGGTCCAGGATACTGGAAAATTTTTGTTCGCCTTATAATGCCACGGTTGTTGAGAAATTGTCAGCGGCGGATGCTGTTATAATTGGTAAGACGAATCTTGATGAGTTTGCGATGGGTTCGAGTACGGAGAATTCGGGTTTGAAGCAGACTTTTAATCCGTGGGATACCAGTAGGGTGCCGGGGGGCAGCAGCGGTGGTTCAGCGGCGGCGGTGGCGGCGGATATGTGTTTTGGCGCGTTGGGAAGTGATACGGGAGGTTCGATTCGTCAGCCAGCGAGTTTTTGTGGCGTGGTTGGTTTGAAGCCTACTTATGGCAGGGTTTCTCGTTATGGGTTGGTTGCTTATGGTTCGAGTCTGGATCAGATTGGCCCAATTACCAAGACGGTGACAGATGCGGCGTTGATGCTTAGTGTTATTGCCGGCCATGACGAGAGGGACAGCACGAGTGTTGATGAAAGCCAAGCGGCAGTTGATGATTATCCTGGTGGGATCGATGAGGCGGTTGACGGGCTTAAGATCGGGATGGTGACAAAATTTAATGAAGGCGCAGACCAAGGGGTTCGTAGTGCGATAGAAGCTGCGATAGAAGTTTATAGAAAGATGGGCGCAGAGATTGTCGAGATAGAGATGCCTTATTTTGATTATTCGATAGCAGCTTATTATATGATAGCTACCGCGGAGGCGTCGAGCAATCTGGCGAGGTATGACGGGGTTCATTATGGACACAGGACGGCTAAGCCTAAAGATTATATTGAGGTTTATTCGAAGTCTCGCCAGGAGGGGTTCGGCAAAGAGGTTAAGCGACGGATAATGCTGGGGACATACGCTCTTTCGAGCGGGTATTATGACGCTTATTATCTTAAGGCATTGAAGGTACGGAATTTGATACGGGGTGACTTTGTTAAAGCGTTTGAGAAGTGCGATTGTATTATGATGCCGGTGTCGCCGACGACGGCTTTTAAGGTTGGTGAGAAAACAGATGATCCTTTGAAGATGTATCTTTCTGATATTTATACTATCGGGGTTAATCTTGCTGGTATTCCCGGAGTGAGTGTGCCTTGCGGATTCGATGAGGGTGGGCTTCCTGTTGGTTTGCAGATATTAGGGCCTGCGTTTGGTGAGGCGAAATTGCTGCGAATCGCGAGGATGTATGAATCGCAGAGTCAATGGGGCAAGAAAAAAGCAACAGTAATTTAGTGAGTTTGAAATGGCTGATCTTGAATATAAAGTTATCGTAGGTTTGGAAATTCATGTGCATCTGCGGACGGCGACGAAGATGTTTTGCGGGTGTGAGCTTGCGTACGGGCAACAGGCTAACAGCAGGGTTTGTCCGGTTTGTTTGGGGTTGCCGGGGTCGCTTCCTGTGATGAATAAGAAAGCGTTTGAGTATTCTGTATTGGCGGGGCTTGCGCTTAATTGCGAAATCGCCAAATTTACCAAGTGGGACAGGAAAGGTTATTATTATCCCGATCTGCCTAAGAATTACCAGATAAGCCAGTATGATCTGCCTTTCAGCGAGCATGGCTATATTGAGATACCGGTTGGGGGTGGGCAGGTTAAGAAGATACGCATTACAAGGGCGCACCTTGAGGAAGACGCGGGCAAGAATACTCATACCAGCGGGAATTATTCGCAGGTCGATCTGAACAGGGCGGGGAC
>CAYZEH010000008.1:16316-32456 GCA_964477135.1 uncultured Pirellulales bacterium
GAGCGGACAGGAAAGGTTATGGTTGAGGGCAATAAGACTACTCGCGGCTGGGATGATGCAGGCAGACAGACGGTTTTGCAGAGGGAAAAAGAAGAGGCTTCTGACTATAGATATTTTCCTGATCCGGATCTTTTGCCTGTAGTAATGACGGATGAATGGCTTTCGAAAATAAGTGAGAGGTTGTGTGAGCTGCCTTTGAAAAAACAGATGCGTTATGTGGCTGATTATAATTTGAGTGAGTATGATGCGTCTGTGTTGACTGGTGAACGGGCGAATGCGGAATTTTTTGAAAGAGTCGTTAAAGCGGGCGCTGAGCCTAAGCGGGTTTGTAATTTGCTTACGCAGGTGGGCTTAAAGGTTGCTAATGCCAGGGGCTGCGGGTTGGCAGAGCTCGGGTTGAAAGAAAATGATGTGGCGAAGCTTGCGAAAATGATCGAGGGTGGTGACATTAATGCTTCGGCAGGTGACAGGATAATGCAGGAGATGATGGCCAGTGAGAAGGGGCCTGGACAAATAGCCAGGGAGCTTAATCTTATACAGAAAAGTGATGCGGGGGAGTTGGAGGTTTTTGTCGAAGCAGTGCTGGCTGAGAATGAAAAGGCGGTTGAGGATGTTCGCAGCGGCGGTAAGAAAAGTAAAGCAGCGAGAGGATTTCTGCTTGGTCAGGTGATGCAGAAAACAAAGGGCCGTGCTAACCCTAAAGTGGTATCTGAGATATTGAATAAAAAACTTAATTAAAAAATATAGCGAATGTTTAAAAAATGCTGTTTATTCGTGATTTGTGAAGAAATATTAAAGTTTTTGGTATGAAACAGCAGATTTAACTGTTGTGAGTATAGTGTTATTGCAAGATACTATGAAGTGCTATGTTGGTTTTTTATATTACTGAGTCAGTAGTGAATGTTGGAAGGGGCGGGCGGTGTTGTTTCTATATGGGGGATGATGAGAAATTGGTGTCTTTTTTATAGTTGCAAGTCTGTGAATTGTAATGTTGTTAACTGGTTTATTGTTGGTAAGAGATGTAATTACGATGAACAGGGAGTTCAATGTTTTTTAATGAATTTAGGGGAAGAATAAATGACAGCTAAAATTTTAATTGCGGATGATCATGGGATAGTACGTCAGGGGATAAGGTCGCTTCTTGAGAGGCAGGGGGATATTGAAGTTGTAGCAGAGGCAGTGGATGGAGTTGAGGCATTGTTGCTGGTTCGCAAGTTTAAGCCTGATGTTGTGATAGTTGATGCAGGCATGCCTAATTTTAATGGTATGGAGGCGACACGGCGGATGTTGAAAGAATTTCCAGGTACAAAGATAGTGACATTGTCTGGGCGGTCGTGTGAGGGATTTGTCAAGGCGATGTTTGAAGCGGGCATTTGTGGTTATATATTAAAAGATGGCCTTTTTGGAGAATTGATCGGAGCGATAAGAACAGTATTAGAAGGCGGTATCTATTTAAGTCCGGGTATTACGGGGATAGAAGTCGATGACTATGTGAAGCACCTTGCCGAGGATAGTAAAATTTAAAAAACATAGTTGCTGATGTTGTGGACTTTCAAGATAAATTGCTGGTTGTTGCTTAGAGAAAGAATTAGAGGGGACAGAAAATGGAACGGATAGAGCTTAAACCAGAGAAAGAGCAAATAATCATGTGGTTTATTGGCTGGGGGATACCTGCTGTTATTGGTACGATTATTTGGAGTCTTTTGATAGCTTATGTTCCGTCCAGCGAAGTGCCCAAATTTGTTTGGATTTTATGTTTGGCTGTATTCGTCATAGTAATGGTACCTATTGCAATTTGGATACCTGCATTCTACCGGAGCCTTAAGTATGCAATAGAAAATAATTGTATCAAAATGAAAAAAGGTGTTTTTTGGAAGAAAAATATTACTGTCCCTTTCACGAAAATAACAAACGTCGATGTTATTCAGGGGCCTCTCCAGCGGCTATTCAATATAGGCACCATTAATTTTCAGACTGCGGGAGCAGGCGGGGCACAGGGAGCAGGGCCTGAATTGGTATTTGTGGGAATCCGCGATCTTGAAGGTATAAAAGATACTGTTATGGAGCGTGTTCAAGGTTACAAGACCAAAGACCGGGACGAGCTGATTGAAACATCTCCAGACAAAGAACAGCCTGAAGTCTTACCCCGGATACTTCAAGAGCTTAGTGCAATTCGACAATTGCTCGAAAAGAAACAACTGTAAAGTAAGATTTAGTTTTTTTTGCTGAAGGTTTTGTGTTCTTTGCCTTTGATTATTCTGATAACATTCTCGCGATGTCTGATTATTACCATCAGCGGTATTATTATCGCAGCGATGAAGAGGGGCCAGAGGTTGTTGAATTGCCAGGTCTTGTTTAGTATTGTAATTGTTGTTAATGCTATGGGGAATGAGATAGCGGCGATGATAGATGCGAGTGAGATGTATCGCCAGATGAGAACGGAGGATATCCAGCATGCCATTGCGATAAGAGCGCAGAGGCTGTAGTAAGGCCAAAGCCCCATTGCGACGCCGAAACTTGTTGCGACACCTTTTCCGCCTTTGAATTTGATATAAACCGGGAATATGTGTCCTGCGATAGCTGCGCATCCGACGAGAAGTAACAGCAGTAATTCAGTTGTGGTCGGCGGTGACGAAATAATCTTTGAAGCGATGAGCATTGGTATCAGGCCTTTGGTTGTGTCGAGTATGAAGCAAAAATATGCCCATTTTTTACCGACGGCACGTGATAAGTTTGTTGCGCCGATATTGCCTGAGCCTATTTTGCGGAGGTCCTTTCCGTAAGCTTTTGCGATTATCATAGCGAAGGGAATTGAGCCTGTCAGGTATGCAGCAATAATCAAAATTGTGAATTTCATAGTTGTCTCCGTTTTTCGATTATTGTTTCATATAATGAAATGAGTTCGATTGCAACTCGCTCGATTGAGATTTTTTGTTTCAGGTTGTCTTTGATGATGGCGTTTGCGGCTTGTAGTATATTTTCAGTATTGGAAAAATGTATTATTGCTTCGGCGAGGGCGTCGGTATTTTGCGGACGGTCGATCACTTTGCCGTGGATGTTTTGTTTGAACAGATCAGTTGCGCCATTGAATTTTGTAGTTATTACAGGTTTGCATGCAGCGAGAGCTTCGAGTATGAATCTGCTTGACGGGTCGTAGAAAGTCGGCAGGACAGCTACATCTGTAATTACCAGGGCGTTTTGTATATGTCTTATGGAGCCAAGAAAGACTATCCTGTTTTGGATACCAAGTTTTTTGGCGAGGGTTCGGTATTTTTTTGATTTGCCGTGTCCTGCGATCACCAGGTATGGCAGTCTCCGGGTTTTTGTGTTTTGAGTTTTTTGCAGTGCCATCAGAAGCGGGGTTAGTCCTTTCAGTCTGAAGTTATTTGCGACGAATAACAGCAGTGCCGGGTTGTCCGCTTCTTTTAGTTTTAGCTGGGAGAGTATCTGGGTTCTCAGTTTTTCAGATTTTTCCTGGTCGACTTCTTTATTTATTTTTACGCCATTTGGGATAATGATTATTCTGTCTTGCGGGAGGTTGTAGTGTTTTTTGAATTGCTGTGCGACGTAGTTGGACAGGGCGGCTACAATTGGGCCATCGGTTTTTCTGCATAATCTTTTTTCTGCTCTTAGTATTGCGGTGCGGCGACAGTTCGCAAAAGAGGTTAATTTTTTGTAGGCGGTTATGAAATCGTTTTGGTAGCTTAGAGCGTTTTGCTGAATGGATTCAGCGTAGCTGCCGCCTCTGGGCTGATATATGTCGGCGAAGTCGAAGGGCAGGACGCTATGGATGATATCATAAGAATTTGTTTTAAAATGGTTTTTCAGGGCGTTTGCGAAAGTGCTGTAGTTTGTTCGCCGGCGTTTGTTGTTTTGACAGAGTATCTTTATATGTTCAGAAGATTTTTTCCCTTTGGCGGCGAGGATGTCGACGTTAACACCCTTTGCTGAAAGCTGGGCTTTTAGTTCAAAGATGGATCTTTCGGCACCACCTAAGTTGATGTTGGTTCTCTCTATTATTATTGCAACTTTTTTATTCATTGGCGGATTATATCTGAATTTTACAGGTTTGCATAGGGAGCAATTCGATGGTGTTTTTTGTCGTGTTTTGACATTTTACGAATTTTTATTTTTATTTTACGGATAATGGCTTTGTCTTTGTGGGTTAATTTGTTTTTGTCCGAATATATTTTGTAGAAACGCAGGCGGTCGGTCTTTGTAAAAAATGCTGCGGGTGCGGAATAGTATAGCTGGGCGAGGTCTTTGACTGTGAAGCGTTTTTTGAAGACAACCGGTTTAAATGCACGTGCCAGGTCTATCAGGTGGAATATGTTTTCGCTTTGGTTGTAGAAAATATGAGCAAAATATAAGTCACGATGTCGGTAGCCTGTGTTATGGAATTTTTTTATAAATTCGGCGAGGTCCTTTATGAAACTTTCTTTCTGCTTTTTATTGTTTTGTTCTGTGAAAAACGAAGGTAGTTTTTTTTCCAGAGACTGAGCATTTGGGATATGTTGTGTTGCTATAGCGCTTCTTTTTTCGAATATTTTCCCCCATTGCTGTGCGAGCAGGATGGTTTTTGGGGTATTTATGCCAAGGTTGCTCAGTTTTTCAGCAGGTTCGAAATCAAGAAAGCCTGAGCTTATTTTTTTATGAGATGAGAACCAGTTTTTCAGCTGGGTTAATATTGGGGGGTGGTTGTAGCGTTTTAAAAAGATGATAGTCTGCTTGTCTTTTAATTCTATTTGCAGCCTGGTTCGGTGTTTCGAGATATTTTGTTTTGCAAGGTTCAGACCTTGATCGAAAGAGAAAATATCATCGATATTACCAAGGCCTATGTTTTCAAGGTCCTGTTCGAAATCGGGGTCGATAAATACGGAGTCTGATATTTTTTTTAATCTTTCAGGGTCCATGTTTATTTGTCACCTTCGAATAATTTCTGTGCGGCGTTGAATACCTGTTCGGCAGAAATAGCTTTCATGCAAATATGATTTTTTGTCGGGCAGTTTGGTTTCTGACACGGGGCACATGGTACGTCGGTGACTATCTGAATTTCGTTTTCATAGCCTGTATCTGTCCACGCGGGGTCATTGGGGCCAAAGAGAGTAACTATTTTTCGTTTCAGGGCGATAGCTATATGTCTTGGGCCTGTGTCGTTTGCTATTACCAGGGACGCTTTTGCAAACAGTGCTTTCAACTGGCCGAGAGATAATTTGGTTTGACTGAGGTCGATCAGGTTATTTTTGCTTAATGAGCGGATGTCATGAGCGATTTTTCTTTCCTGCGGTGTGGGAGAGACGGATATTATTACGTTGGCGTTGTATTTTTCTATAAGCAGGTCAGCGGTTTTTGCGAAGTATTCTGCGGGCCAACATTTACTTGGGCCGAAAGCTCCGCCTGGGACAAGGATGAACAAAGGCTTGTCCGGGGAGTCAATCTGAGGCAGCTTTTCTTTTAGGCTTTGTTGGGATTGGGTATCTGTTGATAGTTCGAGCTGATCGTCCTGGATGTCGCAACCGAGCCAGGCAGCAGGTGCAAGGTAATATTTTACCATTGACTGCGGTTTGAATTTGCCTGTTGACAGTTTTGGCGGATAGAGTTTTTCTGTTAGCAGGAAGCTTCGGCAATCTCTTGCGTAACCAACGCGGGATTTTATGCCTGCTAAAAATACAGCTAAAGCGCAGCTGAAAGAATTTTTCAGGAGTATTGCCTGCGTGAATTTGTATTTTCTGAATTTTTTTGCGATTCTAAAAGGGCAATTGGAATCCTGGTTGAGCCAATAGTCGTTGAATCGGCAGGGGGATAGTATATCTTTGACTACTTTGTTGGCGTAAAAATATATGCTGCTGTCGGGGTAGTGTTTGCGGATCGCTCTCAGGGCGGCTGTCGCAAGAACAGCATCGCCCATTGGTGAAGGAAGCCAAATTAGAATATTATCTTTTTGCATTTTTTTTGATATGTAGGTGTCGAAATCACTTTCGGTTGTTCATTATGTAAAAAGTCAAAGCGGTTACCTGCAGAAATATTGCAAAGCTTAGAGACATCAGGATATCATTTACATTTCGTGCTGGTTTGGTGACAAAATATACAGCCAAACCGAAAGCAGACAGAGCAACAACCTGAGCAATTCCGGCAAACATTCTCGTTACGGAAAATTCATCGAACATGTTAGTTCTCTGGTTGAATTTGAGTTGTTCGAGTATTTCATGTAAGAGCCGGTTTGTTTGGTTGTTGTCAGTATCGACAGCTGGAGGTGTTTTTATTTCGACGGTGGGCTTTGGTTGAGGCTGATTTTTAGTTTCTTCTTCCTGTGCCTTTGGATGCAGGGGTGTGGTTTGATTGGAACGCTGATATTGCTTTATTATATTGACCGCTTCTTTCATATTAACCGCCTTATAATCTGATTTTTGAGTTTCTGTATTGTTTAGATGAGTGTGGGATATGCTTTCTAAAAGTATAGTTTTGCAATCGGCTTTTTTACCGGCTGCGATGTCTTTCGGTCTGTCTCCTATCATCCACGAGTTATTCAGGTCTATGTCTAAATCCTTTGCTGCTTTTAACAGCATTCCGGGGTTTGGTTTTCTGCAATCGCTTTCTCTGCGATATTTTTCTATTACGCCTTGCGGGTGGTATGGACAATAGTAGATCGCATCGAGATAAGCATTTTCTTTTGCCAATAGTGTTTTTAGTTTTTCATGTATCTGAGCTAATACCTCTTCGGTGACGATTCCTCTTGCGACAGCGGACTGGTTTGAGACGACTACAAGTTTGTAGCCGAGGTTTTTAAATTCGACAAGAGCCTGCGCAGTATAAGGAATAAGCTCAACCTGACTTGGGTGGTTTATATACCCGGAGTCATGGATCAACGTGTCGTCACGGTCTAAAAATATAGCTTTGCTGGACATACTTTGATCTTTGAATTAAGAGTTAGCAAAATCCTTTTCCACTAAATCACATATTATGTGGTAAGCAAGCTGATGAATTTCCTGGCTCGATGCGGTTGTTTCGCTCTGAGCACAGAGGCAAACGTCTGCATTTTTTTCAAGTTTGCTGTCAGCTTTTCCGGTAAAAGCTATTATATATGCACCTTGCTGTTTTGCCAGTTTTACTGCTTTTACAACATTTGGAGAATTTCCGCTGGTTGAAATGCCCCAGAGGATATCGTTTTCTTTTACAAGGGCTTCAACTTGTCTTGAAAAAATACTTTCGTAGTCGTAGTCATTTGCGATGCATGTCAGTACCGAACTATCGGTTGACAGTGCGACAGCCGGCATCGCTTTTCTTTCTCTTTTGAATCTGCCGACGAATTCACCGGCGATGTGCTGAGCGTCAGCAGCGGAGCCGCCGTTGCCGCAAAGATAAACAGTGCCGCCTTTTCTCAGAGATTTAATTATCAGCTGGGCGCAGTCGGCGATAGTCTGAATATTATTTGCCTGCAGATCGTTTATCATCTGCTTATGCATTTCTATCGTTTTTGTAATTATGTTTTTTGTTGTTTCTTCCATCTATGTTTTCTTTTCTAATGCTCTGATTTTTTCAATTATTGATGTTGAACTCTTACCTTCAAGTATCGGCATAAGTACTACTTTTCCGCCATTGGCTTCTATAAATTCCTGTCCTACGACGTTGTGAGACCAGTGTGCACCTTTGATCAGAATATCGGGGACGATTGCTTCGATTAGTTTTATTGGTGTTTCGTTCTCGAATATGCAAACGAAATCAATGTCTTCAAGGGCAGCTAATACTGTTGCTCTGTCGTGCTGGTTGTTTATTGGTCTTTCCGGGCCTTTGTTGAGAGTTTTTATGGATTTGTCGCTGTTTAGGCCGAGGATTAGTATGTCGCCTTGTGCTTTTGAAAACTTTAGCAGCTCGATGTGGCCTCTGTGGATGACATCGAAGCAGCCATTAGTGAAAACGATTTTCTTGCCCTGTTTGCGGAGCCATTGAAGCTGTTTGAGGATTTTTTCAAGAGACAGTATCTTACTGCTGTTGTCATAGGACTGGACGGCAATCTCTTTTATTATTTCTTCGACGGAGACTGTTGACGAGCCAAACTTTTCGACTTCGATACCGCCTGCGATGTTTGAAATATTTACAGCGGTTTTATAATCGACCTTTGCCGCTAAGGCAACGGCTAATGTTGCCAGTACCATGTCACCGGCTCCGGTTACATCGTAAACGTTGCGAATTCTTGTTTCTATGAGTTCGTCGAAGTTACCAGATTTTAGATAAGCACCTTGTTTGTCGAGTGTTATTACAGCTGCATCGAGGCTGAGGTCTTTAATGAATTTTTCAGCGGCTTTTTTTGCGTCTTCGGCAATATTGATCTTAAATCCCAAAGCCAGTGATGTTTCTTTTCTGTTTGGTGTTATTATTGTCGCACCGGCGTATTTTGAATAATCTTTAATTGGTGCGGGGTCGACGAGTACTTTTTTGCCGGTCTGTTTGGCAAGGGTTATCATCTGTTTACAAACAGAATCAGTCAATATGCCCTTGTTGTGGTCCTGGAGGCAAACGACATCTGCGACTTTGAGTTGATCTTTGTATGCTTTTAGAAGCTTTTCGATCTGGGCGGGTGTGAATGGTTCGTCTGATTCTTCGTCCATTCTGAGAAGCTGCTGTTGATGTTTGTGCTGAGCCAGTCCTATCAGTCTTTGCTTGCTGGTTGTGGGTCTGTCTTTGATGGTGATCAGGCTGGTCGTGTTAACTTTATTTTTATTGAGAAGCTCTTTGAGCTTTTTACCATTGAGGTCATTGCCTATGAAACCAAGGCAGATGGGAGTTGCTTCAAGAGCGGAAACGTCTGTCGCTACCGAACCAGCCCCGCCGCAACGGTATTGTGTTTTTGTGATTTTCAGAATAGGTACGGGTGATTCGGGACTTATTCTTTCAGCATCGCCATAAATATAGATATCGAGCATGAAGTCGCCGACGATGAGTATCTTTGGCGAACCAAGATTTGTAACGGTTTTTAAAAGTTTTTCATACATATCTAATTCTTATTCCTGATTAACTATAAATTCCCATCCGACATTCTACTTTGGATGGTATTATTTATCAACTGTGTTATTTTTTCTTTGCCCTGAATAAGGTCCATTTCAACCAGCAGGTATCCGAAGTCGATATCGTCTCGGCCTTTCATCAGCAGGGCGGTTTTTGTCCAGTCTTTCTGTGTTGAGAGGATTAAATCCGCATCGAGGTATGCGGCACGCTGGTAGATGTCTTCGATGTCCTGGTGGGTGTAGTTGTGGTGGTCATTGTAGCTTTTTAACTCTATGAGCTTGAGGTCGAGCTTTTTTATTGTATTTAAAAATGCGTCGGGGTTGCCTATTCCGGAAAACGCAAATATTTTTTTATTTTTCAGTTCTTCGAGTGTCAGTTCGGGCAGGCCCATGAGTTTTGCACAAACGGGTTTATGTATTGCGTTTGCGATTATGATGTCAGGGTTAAATTTTTTAATTTTTTCTGTTATCTGGTTTAATCTGTTTTGGGAGACCTGGTCTGAGCGGGTTATTACTGCTGCGTGTGCTCTTTTCAGGGCGGTTGCCGGTTCTCTCAGCAGACCTGCGGGTAATATCTTTTCGTAGCCGAAAGGGCAGGTACTGTCTATTGTCACGATGTTCAGGTCGCGGTGGAGTTTTCTGTGTTGAAAGCCGTCGTCCATTACTAACATTTTTGCCTTTAGTTCAGTGATTGCTTTTTGGGCGGATTCTGTGCGATTGGAGTTTACGAGTATTCGGCAATCGGGACAGCTTTTGGCGAGGATGGCGGGTTCGTCTGAGAATTTCCCTTTGTGGGCTTTGTAGCCTCTGGTTAAGATTGCGGTGCGGATGTTTTTTTCGTGCAGGAAATTGCAAAGCCAGATTACCAGAGGGGTTTTGCCTGTTCCGCCTGTGGTGATGTTTCCGATGCAGATTATGACAGCATTAACTTTTTTGGATTTGAGTATCTTCGTATCGAATAAAAAATTGCGGGTTCTTATTATGGCTGAATAAAACACCGAAACTACGCGCAGCAAAAAACGCATCAGGATAGCTGTTATTCCTTTCGAACTGCCGCTGATCAGATTGCGATAAGTTTGCTGATTCAATTTAAAAGCTCCAGATAAAATTAAACTGCTGACATTTTTTATACCTGCAGTGTTATCTGTTGTACCTTTTAATTACATTTTTTTGATCTTCTCGATTATGGCATCTGCCATCTCACTTGTTCCAACAGCTGTCGGGTCGTTTCTGTCCGGCTTCATATCGTAGGTGACATCCTTACCTTCTTCAATCACATCGGCAACGGCTTTTTCGAGCTTGTCCGCTTCTTCAGCCATGTTAAGGTGTCTCAGCATCAGCATCCCGCTTAGTATCAGTGCGGTTGGGTTGACTTTGTTCAGGCCTTTGTATTTCGGAGCTGAACCATGAGTTGCTTCGAAGACGGCGATGCCCTGACCAATGTTTGCACCCGGAGCCATTCCGAGACCGCCAACCAGACCTGCGCAGAGGTCACTGAGTATGTCGCCATAGAGGTTTGGCAGGACGATTACGTCGTAAAGCTCAGGTTTCTGTACTAACTGCATACACATATTATCAACGATTCGGTCTTCAAACTCGATGTTCGGATAATCTTTTGCGACCTGCTTGCTGACTTCGAGCCAGAGACCGTCGGAGAATTTCATAATGTTGGCTTTGTGGACGGAGGTCACTTTTTTGCGTCCCATTTGAACTGCGTAATCGAAAGCGAATTTTACGATTCTTTTTGAAGCTTCAACAGAGATAGGTTTGATACTGATACCCGCGTTTGGACCGATCTGTCTTGTTGAATGTTTATTTAACCAGTCTCTAAGTTCGGCGGTGTCGTCTTTGCCTTTTTCAAACTCGATGCCTGCGTAGAGGTCCTCGGTGTTTTCACGGACTATTACCAGGTCGATATTGCTGTATCTGCTTCTTACGCCTTTATAGCTTTTGCAGGGGCGAAGACATGCGTAAAGCTCGAACAGCTGACGCAGATGTACGTTTATGCTGCGAAAACCTTTGCCGACGGGTGTTGTGATCGGCGCTTTTAAAGCTATCTTGTTTTTCTTTATGGATTCAATGGTGGCATCGGGCAGGGGGGTTCCGAACAGTTCCATTGCGTCGATGCCAGCTTCGGTTATATCCCAGTTGATCCGGGCGCCGGTTGCATCTATACATCTTCTTGTTGCCTCAGCAAGTTCCGGGCCTATGCCGTCACCCTTGATCAGTGTTACATCAGTCATTCTCTATGCTCCAAAAGTAGTATTGACAATAAAACGAGTATGCTAACTTTTAATGGGGCGGCTGTCAATGAATGGTTTTTTGTGTGAAATTGGTTTCTGGGCGGATTTTTTCCTTGCAAAAGATTTGTTTTGCTTATAAACTCCCGACTTTTCGTTAAAAAAGCAAGGATTTTGAAAATTACTTGTAGCAATTATTAGCTTTTGGGCTATAATCCTTGCTTCGGAAAACAACCTTGGCTGTGAGGCGTATAAAGTTTCGCAGACAAGTTTAGACTTTCGGACTGGTTTTTCAGTCTGATGGGAGTGTAGCTCAGTTGGTAGAGCAACGCCCTTTTAAGGCGTAGGTCTTGGGTTCGAGCCCCAACACTCTCATTTTTTTATGCGCTGGTTTTTGGGCTAAAATCGCTGTTTTGGGATCATTAGGGAGGTTTTTGGGATTATCTATATTTCGACATTGTTTTGCATCTAACTGCAAAGAATTGCACTGTTTTGACATATTTTTGGTAAAGCTACGGTGAAAGACAAAACCGCTAACTGCATCGGCCTTGCTGTCATTAGTTCCGGTTTGTTTTTGCTGCATGTTTTCTGGCAATAAGTCAAGGTCTGGCAGGGCGGCAATGGCTTGGCTTTCCTGTCCCCGCAATTCATTAAAAGTGGCTAAATCTTTGTTTTGGCCCCGAATAAGGGTTTATCCGTCAACTGGCGAGCATTCCTGCCTGCGAATGCCCGTCATCGTCAACTTATGTCACTTAAAATTGCTTGCTTATGCCTGTTTTTGGTGGTATTATCTGGCAAATTCATATTTACGGAATACAAGTCTTATTATGACAGAACAAGATCAAGCAGGCCAAGGCAATGTTGTACCTCCGGAGACGCTCAAACGTGCGTTGAAGGCATTTAAGAAGCGGCTTAAGCTCACGTCGCTGGATGAAGATTCTCGCCTTGGACGCGGAGCGTGTTCAGGCGGGCATATGGGCGTGTGTGCGATACAGCCGCCTAACCAGTTTCCCCGCGAGGTATGGGAAGAGTTATGTCGTCAGGGTAGGCTCCGACACAGCGGCCATGGATTGTTTGAGTTGCCCAAGGTAAAACCATGAAGTCCCTCTACCGTCACAAACGAAGCTGTGATTTATTTGCCATTGAGACTGATAAAGATGGTAAAGTCATCTCTACCAGTGGTCCATTACTTTTTAAAGACATTGATCCTAAAATGCTGGATTATGATAATTACTGGGATAATGATATAAAGGCACATCTAAGTGAATTTGTGTTATTATCGAAGGCTGAGTATGAAGAGTTGCTTAAGAAAAACGGTTTCTTTAGTCAGCAAACACAGCAATCTATCTTTGATGAACTGAACCGTCGTAAATAAAAACCAGCGGCTGGCCAATAAAATAATTTAGGGAATGTGAAGTGGTTAACTCATATTAAAGTAGTAAGGAAGAACGGCAATGAAGGAGAGGATTGTTTAATTATCTATGAAATTTACTGAGCTAAATCTAAAGCCTTCGATATTAAAGGCTCTTAAGGAGATCGGACACGAAAACCTGACCCCTATCCAGGAGGAGACCTTCCCTCATATTATGGCGGGGAGGGATATAATTGCCCTCGCAGAGACAGGCAGCGGCAAGACGTCTGCGTGCGGGGTTCCGATCGTTCAATCTGTTGACGAGAGCAAAAACGCGATTCAGGCACTGGTGCTGGTGCCTACGCGTGAGCTTGCGCTGCAATATGTAAGTGCCATCTCGGATATCACCAAATTTACGGCTATTGCCCCGTTTGCGGTTTATGGTGGCTTTTCGATCGAAACGCAGAAGGCGAAACTGGCACATGGGGTTCATGTCCTGATAGCTACGCCCGGCCGCCTGATCGATCTTCTACGTAACAGCCCGCTTAGCCTCTCGGAGGTGGCAACTTTCATACTTGACGAGGCCGATGAAATGCTGAACATGGGTTTCATCAGCGATATCGAATTTGTTATTAACTGCATAGTACACGATCATCAGACACTTTTGTTTTCGGCGACGATACCCAATGAGATCAAAAAACTTTCAAGGAAATATCTCAAGAAGCCGGTCACTATCGAATTAAATGCAGAGCAGGTCTCACCGCAGAGTTTGTGTCACGAGTTTAAGCAGTTCGCAGGTCATCGGAAGTTTGAAACGCTGCTTGAATATTTAAGTGCCAACAAGCCGAGACAATCTATAATATTTTGCAATTCCCGCATCAACTGCGATAAGCTGTTTGGTAAATTGAAAAAAAAGATCGATTCAGTCGAAACGATTCATGGTGGTATGGAACAGTCGAAGCGGACTTCGCTGTTTAACCGATTCAAGAAAATGCAGGTCAAAACAATCATCGCTACTGACATTGCGAGCAGGGGACTGGATTTTAGCTATGTGACGCATGTGATCAATTATGATTTCCCCCTTGGCGCAAAAACGTATACTCATCGCACCGGCAGAACGGCAAGGATGGGCAGAAAAGGAACCGCCGTTACCTTTTTCAGCAGTGCAGAACTTCGAACATTAAGGACGATAATAAGTCGCAACCACCTTGAGCCTGTATGGCTAAACCAGGAACCTGGCTTCGATAATATCAGGGCGACTGGGAAGAATGCCGGGCGAGGTGGCGGAAGGGTGAAACGCTGGCCAGGCCGCAAAAAAAGGCGACCACCCACGAAATAAGGATACTACTGAATGGAGAATGACAAAAAGTGTATTATCCCATATTGAATTTCTACGAGATATGTTATGTGGCAGACAAACTGTGGAGATCGGACTTTTCCCGAGTTAAAATCCTTTTGTCAGTCAATATGCGAAAAAAACTAATGGTTAGCTTTGCTTTTTCGTATCAATTGGTAGATTTGTCAGGAATGTCAGGTAATGCAGGGATATAGACTCTAACTTGTGACCCACAGAATTTCCAAGAACTCCGTCTTTTTATGGACTCGGAAAACCCCGATCCTCATACAAACCCTGCTTTATGCCCTTCACTTTTTTCTCCTTTGATGCTCCGCCAATCAATACCAGTTCCGGCACCATGTATGGTCTTGAGATGCTCAAACAGTTCCTTCTCCGTCATTATAGGCTTAATGTCAGATGTCTGCTCAATTCGGTCCGTCATCATGTGGTTGGAAGATAATATCAGTTTGGCAATTGTTGAATTGTAAGTACCTAAAAGGCCACGATTTATCAGCTCTCGCAGCTACGTTACGCCCGTAGAATAACCCGAACCGGCCTTGATGGTAGTCATACAGCCCATTCTCAAAATCAGCCTTAAAATCAGCAATAGTCTATTGAATCCGGATGACATAAAATTATTGCCTCATATAACTGATTGTAAAATAGAGTGTTATGCTAAAAGCATCTTTGATGTTTTTTTCCATGTCTCCATTTACGCACTATTTTGCTCCAACCTAACCCTTCTTTTCCCCTTGATTTGCACCCCTATCTTTACGATACAATAGATATTATGAAAAAGGTTTGGGTCTACAAAAGAACTAGCATAAATGGCTGGTGGGTGGGCTGGTACGAGAGCGGTAAGCGTAAGGCAAAAGCTCTGCCCAGCAAAGAACTCGCTGAACATTACAAGCACATCAAATATACCCATTTGAATTCTGACGTATTTACAGGACAGGTACTAGCAGATTGGAGCCAAATGATTGCCGAGTACAGAGAAGCGAAAAAGGTTCAGGGTGTCACCGAAGGCACACTTTATGAGATTGCCCTGTCCCTAAGAAACTTTGAGCGTCTTGTTGGTAAATGCAGCTCAAAGCAAATCACTCAAAATGCCCTCGACCAGTTCATATTGCAAAGAGGGATTGAAGTGAGTCGTCCAACACTTAACAAGGATATCAGAAATTTGAAAACGTTTATCAACTGGTGCAGAAAAAAGCGATATATTAACAATGAAATTGAACTCAGAGAGCTAAAAGAAGAAGAGAAGCCAGTAAGATCACTGAATGATGCTGAGATTAAGAAATTGCTAAAAGCAACAGAAGTAACCATTAAACACCTTTTGTTCCGAACACTATTGGTTCGAGTCCCTTCGGGAAATCTTCACCATGCAATCCCCTTATGGAGTTCTGTAAAATTGAGAGCCCTTAGCAACCATTGTTATGATTTCGCCTTTACTACTCACTACAATGTATCCGAAATCACTAACTAACTTTGTCCTGCCACCACTTTGTGCAACGGTATTAGTAACAGTTCTTAATTACTACTTAAGATGGCTCAGGCAAATCTATTACCCATGAAACCAAACCTATCCACTCTAATTGAACAACAGGATTTTGTTCAAAAGCACTTGAAATTAAATGTTTTCTGACAGAAAAATCCCATGCAAAATTTTTAAATTCTGGCGCCTGTTCATATATGGTCTTATAACCAAATTGAGGAATCTTTAAAATATTACCTACGAAGTGGAACCAACCGCTATAAAGATGCCATCCAGGCTTAATACGGTTAAACCAAGTAATTTCGACTTCTTTTTTACTATCAACGCCCAATTGGTTTAGTACTTTTTTAAAATCCTCAGGATAAAAATCTTCTCTGGCCAATAGGAAATTCTTACAGTTTTCACAAACACAATCTTCAGGTCCACTCGTTAAAGATTTATAAACCTTCTGGGTCAAATAATCGTCATATTCAATTTCCCATTTATTGTATTCTATAATTTTCATTCTAATAGTATATATGTTTTCTTGTATTAAATAAACATTATTTATAATATTATTGAACCATCCGCATATCACTTATTCTCACTGCTTCATCAACAATGCTTCCTCTTACATGGATTGTATGACCTGCAATTTTTAGATGGACTCCAGTTTGTAATTGAGCAGTTGCATGTTGGTAAGTGGTTGCAATAATCTACTGGTCACTTTACTCCCT